>JBOGDE010000016.1:0-28648 GCA_050701695.1 Micromonosporaceae bacterium | reverse complement strand
GGCCTGGACCGGTGTGGCCCGGCTTCCGGGGGCCGCGGTGCTTCTGGCGGCCTCGGTGCTTCCGGAGGCCTCGGTTCGGCGGGGGGCCTCGACCCGGCCGGGGGCGGCACCGTGGGGTAGCCGCCGGTCGCGCCGGAGCGTGCCCGGCCCCGGCCCCAGATGTGGCCGGTCTCCTGCTCGGGGGGTAACTCCCAGCCCTGGGCGGCCGGCTCACCGGTGTCCCAGGCGGCCGCCGGGGAGTCGTCGATCTGCGACACGTCGATGTCGCGCAGGTCGTCCCACCACTTCGTACCCGGGTTCGGAGGGCGGCCGCGCCGACGCGCGGCTCCGCCCTCTCCCGGGTCGTTCGCAGGACCTCCCACCACGACCCGATCGTCTCAGATGGGGTCACCAGAAACGAACCCAGTGCTGGTTCGCCCGTTTTGTTCCATACCTGGGAGCGATCTTCGCCACGCCGCCCCGTTCACCAGCCGGGAAGCCGGCGGCGATTCGTGGCATCTCGGCTAGCCTCAGGTGACTCACCCCGTCACCGTTGCCGGGTCGACCGCCACCCTCGCGGTCACCATCGAACGGCCACCAACACCAGACGGACGGGAGGACGCCCGTGGACATCCTGCTGCTGACCAGCGACCCGGGCCAGACCATCGCCACGACGCCCACCGGCGCCGGCGCCGTGCTGCCCGCCCTGGACCTGCTGCCGCACGACGTACGGGTGGGGCCGCGTGACGTACGGTCGCTGCTCGACGGCGCGGGCCCCGACCTTGTGCTGGTGGACGCCTGCGCGGACATCGCCGACGCCCGCGCCAGCTGCCGGATGCTGCGCGCCACCGGGCTCGGCGTACCGCTGCTGGCGGTGGTGAGTGAGGCCGGTCTGGTCGCGCTGTCGGCCGACTGGGGTGTCGACGACGTGGTGCTGACCACCGCCGGCCCGGCCGAGATCGAGGCCCGGCTGCGGCTCTCGGTCGGCAGGCTGAAGGCTGCCACGGTCGACACCAACGCCTCGCTGGTACGCGCCGCTGAGCTCACCATCGACCCCGACACGTACTCCGCGAAGCTCAAGGGCCGCCCGCTCGACCTCACGTACAAGGAGTTCGAGCTGTTGAAGTTCCTGGCGCAGCACCCGGGCCGGGTGTTCACCCGCGACCAGCTGCTCCGCGAGGTCTGGGGTTACGACTACTTCGGGGGTACGCGGACCGTCGACGTGCACGTGCGGCGGCTGCGCGCCAAGCTCGGCTCGGAGTACGAGTCGATGATCGGCACCGTACGGCAGGTCGGCTACAAGTTCGTGGTGCCGCCGACCCGCCCGCTGCCGGACGCCGAGCGCGTCACGGTCTGAGAAGTCAGGTACGCCACCCGCAACTCCACCCGCCGCCCGAACAGCCGTTGCGCGGCGGCCGCCGAATCGTGCGTGCCGAACGACGGCTGCCCGGAGTACGGGTCCCGCTGGTACGTGACGGCGGCGTCCGGGAACTCCATGCCCCACACCATCGCGTCCACGGGGTTGAACCGCTCCGGGTCGTAGCAGGGGTCCGCCGCCGCCAGGTCACAGTCGGCGACCAGCGCGAACAGCCTCGGCGGCACCTCGAAGAGGTACGCCGGCTGGTCTAGAGTCGAGAGGTCGGATCCGGGCAGGTCCATCGTGATCTCCTTCGATTCGGCATCCGGACCGGGGTGGGCTCGGCCGCCAAACTGACGCCCACCCCGGTCCTTTCGTGTTGCTGGGCAGCTTGCCATTGGTCACTGCCTGGTGCAAGCTTGCAAACAACATTTCGTGGGTACGGGCGGAGGAGCCGACATGGCGGCGAAGCGCGGTCCAACGTTGCGGGCGAGGTGGCTCGGCCAGGAGCTACGCAAGCTCCGGGAAGAGAACAACCTGACCCTCAAGGACGTCGGCGACTACATCCAGCGCGACGCGTCCTCGGTGAGCCGGATGGAGTCCGGCACCTACCCGGCGCGGGTGCCCGATGTGTTGGCGTACCTGAGCCTGTGCGGCGTGTCGAAGAAGCAGCGCCGCGAGGCCCTACTCACCCTCGCCCGCGACACCTGGCAAACCGGCTGGTGGGACGGCTACGCCGACGACGTCGGCAGCACCATGATCGACCGGGTCTGGCTCGAGAGTCAGACCCGCAAGATCTCGTCCTACGAGAGCATGGTCGTGGCCGGCCTACTCCAGACACCCGCGTATGCCGACTCCATGATCCGGACCCGGCTCAACTCGACACCGGAGCAGTTCGACCGCTGGCTCGAACTACGCCTGACCCGGCAGAAGATCCTCACCAAGCATGACCCCGTGCAACTGGAGGTGATTCTCGACGAGGCCGCGATCCGCCGCCCGATCGGCGGCCGGAAGGTCGCCGCCGACCAACTGCGCCATCTGGTGGACAAGGCGGCCCACCCGAACATCCAGATCCGGGTGCTGCCGTTCTCGGTCGGCACACACCCCGGCGTGAACGGGCCATTCGAGATCTTCCACATGGCCGAGCCCTATGCCGACATCGGATGTGTCGACTCCCCCGCCGGCACCGCCTACCTCGAATCGTCGGCCGTCGATGGGCTGGTCGCGCGATACGATCGGCTTCGAGAGGCCGCACTCGGGCCTGCCGAGTCCACGGCGCTCCTCGAGGCGGCTGCCGACGACATGGAGTGACTGAAGATGAACCTGCCCGACCAGACCTCGCGGGACGAGTTGACCGGGGTCGCGTGGCACATCAGTAGCCGCAGCGGGAGTACGGACGGCAACTGTGTGGAGGCGGGGCCGCTGGCGGACGGGTCGGGGCGGGTCGCCGTCCGGCACAGCAAGCACCCCGACGGACCGGCCATCATCTACACCCGCGCCGAATGGGACGCCTTCGTCGCCGGTGTCAAGGACCACGAGTTCGACTTCTGACGCGCCCGGCGTCGGCGCGGCAGTGGCGTCGGTACGTGACCTGACCCGGCCAGCCGACCCGGTGTGGGACCTGGAGTGATCAGGCACTGTCCACTGTGCGCGCGCCGCAATCGATATCCCCGACGCCGCGTGGCCACCGCCTGATCATGCCGGTGCATGAGGGGCAGACCCTCTACGAGGCGGCGGCGAAACCTGGCCGAGCGGGCGTACCCGACACGGAGGTGGATGTCGGCCAGGTCGGCAGTCTCGAGACGCGTCCGTATCGGGTGCGTGTCGGGCTTCCGTGTCGGGGGTCACCATGCCGGGTGGCCCGCGCCGATAGGGTCGTGCGGTGACCGCCGCGATCGACCGCCTTCGCCACCTCGAGCCGCCGCAGGTGGCCGAGGTGCTCGCCCTCACCCGTACCGCCAGCGATGCCGACGGGGTCAACCCGCTCTCCGAACACGTGGTGCTACACGTACGGCACGGCGGCGAGCAGCCCGCAACCCATCTGCTGGTACGCGCCGACGACCAGCTGGCCGGGTACGCCCACGTCGACACCACCGACCGGTTGGAGGGCGCCTCCGCCGAGCTGGTGGTGCACCCGATGCACCGCCGCCACGGGGTCGGACGCGACCTGGTGACGGAGGCGATGGCGGTCGCCGAGGAGCACGACCCGGCCGGGCGACTCAGGTTGTGGGCGCACGGCGACCATCCCTCCGCGAGCGCGTTGGCGATGGGCCTGGGCTTCGAGCGGTACCGGGTGCTGTGGCAGATGCGGCGCCCGCTGTACGCGCCGGTGCCCGCGCCGGAGCTGCCCGAGGGGTACGCGCTGCGGCCGTTCGTACCGGGCAAGGACGACGAGGCGTGGGTGGAGCTGAACAACCGCGCCTTCGCCGAGCACCCCGACCAGGGCCGCTGGACCGTCGAGGACCTGCGGGTACGGATGGCCGAGCCGTGGTTCGACCCGGAGGGGTTCCTGCTCGCCGAGCGGGTCGCCGACAGCCGGGTGCTCGGTTTCCACTGGACCAAGGTGCACGGCGAGACCAGCGGTACCGCCCAGCATGCCCACGACCCGATCGGCGAGGTGTACGTGCTCGGCGTCGACCCCGACGCCCAGGGCGTGGGCCTCGCCGTACCGCTCACCCTGGCCGGCCTGCGCCACCTGCGCGCCCGTGGCCTGGACCAGGTGATGCTGTACGTCGACGAGTCCAACGAGAAGGCGGTACGCCTCTACCAGCGCCAGGGCTTCGTACGCGTCATCACCGACGTCGCCTACCGCCGCCGCACCACCCCCTGACCCCTCCCCCTCACCGCGTCCCGGCTCCTCGCCGCCCCACCCCACCGCACCCACCCCAAGATCGCCGACTCGGGAACGGAAGCGACGCTCGGTGCGCAGTCCCGTTCCCAAAGCGCCGATCTTGAGGGGGTGAGGGCGAGATGGAGGCGGGCGGGCCGGCCCGCGCCGCGTCAGGTGCGGGGTGGGCGGAGGACGGCGAAGCCGTCGGTGATCTCCAGGCGACGGGCGCGGAAGCGGAACAGCTCGGCGGGGCGGCCGCCGTGCGGGCCGGGCGGCGCGGTCCGGCCGGTGGCCTCGATCTGGCCCCGGCGCAGCAGCACCCGCTGCAGGTTGGTCGCCGACACCTCGTAGCCGAGCGCGGCGGCGTAGTAGCCGCGCAGCTGCGAGATGGTGAACTCCGGCGGCGCCAGCGCGAACCCCAGATTCGTGTACGACAGCTTCGAGCGCAGCCGGTTCCGCCCGGCCCGCACGATCGCCGCGTGGTCGTACGCCAGCTCGGGCGACTCGTCCACGGGATGCCAGGCGGTGTCGGGCGGCACGCACGGGTCGGCGTCGGCCGGCACCAGCCCCAGGTACCCGGTCGCGATCACCCGCCGGCCGGGGTGCCGGTCGACCGCGCCCCGGGTGTCGAGCTGCTCCAGGTGCGACAGCTCACGGACGTCGACCTTGGCGGCGAGCTGCCGGCGTACCGAGGGACCAAGGTCTTCGGAGGCACCCAGCGCACCGCCCGGCAGAGCCCATTTTCCCTGGTACGGGGGCATACCGCGCTGCCAGAGCAGCCCGGCGAGGACTCCGTCGCGTACCTGTAGGACTACTGCGAGTACCTCGTGTCCGGCGTCACCGTTGGCTGCCACATCTCCGATGTTAGACTAGTTTTCGCCTAGCAGGCGATAACCCCTCAGCAGTCGATAACCCCGGAGGTCGCGGTGACGCAGACCCTCACGACCGATCTGCCCACCGACTGGGCGGAGCAGGTCCGCGCGCTCGCCGCCGAAAAGGACGCGGTGATCCTGGCGCACAACTACCAGGTGCCCGAGATCCAGGACATCGCCCACCACGTCGGCGACTCACTGGCGCTGTCCCGGCTCGCCGCCACCGCCGAGCAGAGCACCATCGTGTTCTGCGGCGTGCACTTCATGGCCGAGACCGCGAAGATCCTCGCGCCGGACAAGACGGTGCTGATCCCCGACCCGGATGCCGGCTGCTCACTCGCCGACTCGATCACCCTCGACCAGCTCCGGGAGTGGAAGGCCGAGCACCCCGGCGCCGCGGTGGTGGCGTACGTCAACACCACCGCCGAGATCAAGGCCGAGACCGACGTCTGCTGCACCTCCTCCAACGCCGCCGACGTGGTCCGCTCGATCCCCGAGGACCGGGAGATCCTGTTCCTGCCCGACCAGTTCCTCGGCGCCCACGTCAAGCGGGTCACCGGCCGGCAGAACATGCATATCTGGGCCGGCGAGTGCCACGTACACGCCGGGATCGACGGGGCGACGCTGGCCGAGCGGGCCGCCGCCGAGCCGGACGCCGACCTGTTCATCCACCCGGAGTGCGGCTGCGCCACCTCGGCGCTCTACCTGGCCGGCGAGGGCGTGGTGCCCGCCGAGCGGGTGAAGGTGCTCTCCACCGGCGGCATGGTCGAGGCGGCGCGTACCACCACCGCGAAGAAGGTACTGGTCGCCACCGAGATCGGGATGCTGCACCAGCTGCGCGCGGCGCAGACCGGGGTGGATTTCCTGCCGGTCAACGACCGGGCCTCCTGCCGCTACATGAAGATGATCACCCCGGCGAAGCTACTGCGCAGCCTGCGTGACGGGTACGCCGAAGTCACCGTCAGTGACGACATCGCGGCCCGCGCCCGGAGCTCCGTGGAGCGCATGATCGCCATCGGCAACCCCTCCCGAGGTGGGGAATAACCCTTACCCGCTGGTACGGCGCCGCGAAGCCCATACCCCGGGGATTAACTCTGCGTACCCTCGTTCACGTGACGGCCATCTCACTATCCACGGTTCGTCAACTGGGTACGGAAGGCAGTTCACGCTCCGTTCACCCACTCCCGGGAACCACGCAACCTGCCCTCCCTAGCGTCCGAGTCGACAAGGGTTCGTCTGACGTAGCCGGTGGCACCGGCAAACAGAGAGGCAAACGTGAAGGTGAACGCAAAGGCTCTCCGGCGGCAGGCCGCCGCCGGCATTGCGGTGATCGCGCTCGCGCTCGCGGGTTGCGGCGGCAACGAGGGCGACAAGGGCGGGGCTGCCGGCGAGTACGCGAACCTGTCCGGTGAGCTGAAGGCTTCCGGCGCCAGCTTCCCGGACGCGTACTACCAGGAAGTCATCGGCGCGTTCAAGGAGGCGGCGCCCAACGTCACCGTCACCTACAACTCGACCGGCTCCGGCACCGGCAAGAGCGAGTTCGGCGAGGGTCTGACCGACTTCGCCGGCACCGACAGCCTGGTCAAGGACGACGACGGCATCAAGGAGGAGTTCCTCTACGTGCCGACCGTCGCGGCGCCGATCACCGTGACGTACAACCTGGAGGGCGTCGACAAGCTGCAGCTCAGCGCCGACACCGTCGCCAAGATCTTCCAAGGGGACATCAAGACCTGGAACGACCCGGCGGTGGTCGCCGACAACCCCGACGCCAAGCTGCCGAGCACCAAGATCACCATCGCGCACCGCTCGGACGGCTCCGGCACCACCAAGAACTTCACCAAGTACCTGGAGAAGGCGTCCAAGGCCTGGAAGCTGGGCTCCGGTGACACCGTGGAGTGGCCGAAGGACAGCCAAGGAGGCGCCAAGAACACCGGTGTCGCCCAGATCGTGAAGTCGACCGCCGGCGCCATCGGCTACGTCGACCTCAGCGACGCCAAGGCCAGCGGCCTGACCTTCGCCGCGATCAAGAACAAGGACGGCAACTACGTGGTGCCGAGCCTGGAGGGCACCACCGCGGGCCTGGAGGGCGCTGAGATCGCCGAGGACCTCAGCTACAACCCGCTGGACGCGGCCGGCGCCGAGGCCTACCCGATCACCGCTCCGACGTTCATCCTGGTCAAGGCCAAGTACGACGACAAGAAGAAGGCCGAGCTGGTCAAGGCGTTCCTGACCTTCCTGCTCAACGACGGCCAGGAGTTCGCCTCGGACGTGGACTTCGCGCCGCTGCCGGACGAGCTGAAGAAGAAGGCACTGGCACAGCTCGACAAGATCGAGAGCTGACCGGTTTCACACCGGACAGCCCGGTATGCCCGGGGGTGGGATCGACAAGATCCGACCCCCGGGCATCACCCCATCTGTAGGCGTCTCGGCAGCTGATCCGGCCGAGGCATCAGGCACCACGGAGAGGTCGTGACGACCCAGACAACCGAGCCGGCCCAGACACCTGAGCCGACCCAGACCACACAGGCGCAGAGCCTCACCGCCAAGGGCGGCGGGGCCTGGGGAGACCGCGCGTTCCGGATGCTGTGCGTCGGCGCCGGGCTCCTGGTACTCGCCATCCTCGGGCTGATCCTGCTGACCACCGTCAACGAGGCGCTGCCCGCCTTCGCCAAGGAGGGCCTCGACTTCCTCACCGGTGACCGGTGGGTCGCCAACGACCCCGACGGCCCGGACGGCCCCAAGACGCCGCTCTTCGGAGCCCTCCCCTTCATCTTCGGCTCGCTGGTGGTCTCGATCATCGCCCTGATCGTGGCGGTGCCGATCTCGGTGGGCATCGCACTGTTCCTCACCCACCTGGCACCCCGCTGGCTGCGTACCCCCGCGATCACCGTGATCGACCTGCTCGCCGCCGTACCGTCGGTGGTGTTCGGGTTGTGGGGAGTGCTGGTCGTCGCGCCCCGCGCCGCCAAGGCGTACGCCTGGGTGCACCGGGCGCTGGGCGACATCCCGCTGCTGGGCTCGCTGTTCGGTGAGCCGGTGAGCAGCGGCCGCACCCTGATGACCGCCGGCCTGATCGTCGCCATCATGATCATCCCGATCGTCACGTCGATCTCCCGCGAGGTGGTCAACACCGTTCCGGAGACCGAGAAGCACGCCGCACTGGCGCTCGGCGCCACCCGGTGGGAGATGATCAAAGGCGCGGTGCTGCCGCACAGCTTCGGCGGGATCGTCGGCGCGGTGATGCTGGGCCTGGGCCGCGCGATGGGCGAGACCATCGCCATCACGCTGGTGATCGGCGGCTCCGTACAGATCATCGCGAACCTCTTCGGCTCCGGATACGCCCTGCCGGCGGTGATCGTGGACCAGTGGTTCGAGGCCACCGGCGTACACCGCTCCGCGCTGATCGGGCTCGGTGTGGTGCTGTTCGTGATCACGATCCTCGTCAACGTCGCGGCGCGAATGATCGTGCGCCGCGCCGAGGCCAAGATGAAGGGAGCGGCGGCGTGACCGTGACTGCCCCACCGGCGGCCGACCGGCCCAACCTGGGCAAGTCCGGGTTGTCGGCCCGGCGCCGGCTCACCGACCTCGTGATGCGGGTCGCCATGGCGCTCGCGCTGGTGATCGCGGTGATCCCGCTCGGCCTGGTGGTGTACGCCGTGATCGCCCGCGGCGGCAGCGTACTGAGCCTGGAGTTCTTCACCGAGGACATCCCGTTCTCGTACCGGCGGGCCGGCGGTGGGATGGCTCCGGCGATCGTCGGCACCCTGGTGATCACCGGGGGCGCCGCACTGCTGGCGATCCCGCTCGGCGTACTCGGCGCGATCTACCTCAACGAGTACGGCGGCCAGCACCGCCTGGCCCGCACCATCCGGATGATGGCCGACGTGATGACCGGCGTGCCGTCGATCGTGATGGGACTGTTCATCTACGTCACCTGGGTCACCACCTTCCAGAGCCAGTCCGGTTTCGCGGCGGCGCTCGCGCTGGCCTGCCTGATGCTGCCGATCGTCATCCGTACCACCGAGGAGATGTTGAAGCTGGTGCCCGACGAGCTGCGGCAGGCCAGCCTCGCGCTGGGCGCCCGCAAGTGGCGCACCATCCTCACCGTGGTGCTCCCGGCGGCGATCTCGGGCATCACCAGCGGCTCGCTGCTGGCAGTCGCCCGCGCCGCGGGCGAGACCGCGCCGCTGGTGGTGACCGCCGGCGTCGTCTACTCCGCCAACTGGAGCCTGGCCGGCTCCAACACCGCCCTACCGGCACAGATCTTCCGTAACGCCTCCCAGCCGTTCGTACCGGCGCAGGAGCGCGCCTGGGGCGCCGCCCTTACGCTGGTGGCGATCGTGCTGGTGTTCACCGCCGTCGCCCGCATGATCTCGAGCCGATTCGCGATCAAGGGACATTGACGGATGTCTGAGAACCCGATTCCGCACGACCCCGAGGTGCCTGAGATGACTTTCCGGACCGACGTGCCCTCCGTCAGCAAGACCTCCAAGGCCGCGGTGACGATCGCGCCGCAGCCGGGGGCGCCCGCCGTCGCGGCCGCCGCGTCCCCTGTGGTGATGGACCTCGCCAAGGTGAGCGTGTTCTACGGGGCGTACGAGGCGGTACGCGACACCACGCTGGCGATCCAGCAGCACGAGATCACCGCCATGATCGGCCCGTCCGGCTGCGGCAAGAGCACCATCCTGCGCTCGCTGAACCGGATGAACGACCTGATCCCCGGAGCCCGGGTGGCCGGGACGATCAGCTACCACGGCCAGGACCTGTACGCCCCGGACGTCGACCCGATCCAGGTCCGCCGCCGGGTCGGCATGGTGTTCCAGAAGCCCAACCCGTTCCCCAAGTCCATCTACGACAACGTGGTGTACGGCCTGAAGATCAACAAGATCAAGGGTGACCACCGGCAGCTGGTCGAGGAGGCGCTGCGCGGCGCCGCCCTGTGGGACGAGGTGAAGGACAAGCTCAAGCACAGCGCGCTGGCCCTCTCCGGCGGCCAGCAGCAGCGGCTCTGCATCGCGCGCACCATCGCGGTGAAGCCCGAGGTGATCCTGATGGACGAGCCGTGCTCGGCGCTGGACCCGATCGCCACCGCGAAGATCGAGGACCTGATGTCGCAGCTGGCCCAGGAATACACCATCGTGATCGTCACCCACAACATGCAGCAGGCGGCGCGGGTCAGCGACCGTACCGCCTTCTTCACCGCCGAGGTGGACGACAAGGGCGAGCGGCACGGCAAACTGGTCGAGTTCGACCAGACCCAGAAGATCTTCAGCAACCCGGCCCAGAAGCAGACCGAGGACTACATCACCGGCCGCTTCGGCTGACTCAGAAGCTGAGCTCCGCGCCGTCGTCTGTGAAAGTGAGCTTCGGGGTGATCGGGGTGAGGTCTCGGGTGGTGGCGGCGCGCAGCGCCGCCGCCACCGAGGGCTCACCGGACAGCTGCGCCAGGGTCGCCGCTGTCGGGGGCAGCATCGCCATCTCACCCCGCGCGTGGCGGGCCACCGCCGCCGACGGCCGGATCCAGAGCACCCGGTCAGCCTCGCCGCCCACGTGGCGGGTGCGCTGTGCGGTCGGCAGCGCGGCGAGGAAGAAGCACGTGTCGTAGCGACGCGGCTCGAACTCCGGGGTGATCCAGCGCGCCCAGCCGGCGAGCAGGTCACCGCGCAGCACCAGCTCCCGCTCGGCCAGGAAATCCGAGAACGCGAGGGTACGGTCCACCAGCGCCTGCCGCGCGGTCTCCCATTCGGCACCGCTCACGTCGCCGACCACCGTCTGTGCGTCGGCCCCGGCGAGCAGTACGCCAGACTCCTCGAAAGTTTCCCGTACCGCCGCGCACACCATGGCGCGCGCCGCCGCCTCGTCCTCCAGCCCGAGCCGCCGCGCCCATTCCGCCGGGGACGGCCCGATCCAGCCCAGGTCGGCGTCGGCGTCCCGCGGATCGACCGCTCCGCCCGGGAAGGCGTACATCCCGGAGGCGAACGCCATCGACGCCACCCGGCGGATCAGGTACACCTCCGGCCCGCTGCCGGCCGGGTCGCGGTCGGTGTCGCGTAGCAGCAGCACGGTGGCCGCCCGTTTCGGCGTCGCCGGGGGCTGACCGGACTCGTAGAACCGCTTCGCGTGCGCTATCAGCGCGTCGGGGAGGCTCACGGGCGCCAGCCTACCGAGCGGCCGCGTACCCCCGAATGGTCCAGCGGAGGTGGGTACGACGCTTGACATCCCGAAACAACCTCAATAGTTTTTGAGGCAATGAACATTGAGACTTCCTCCGTGACCGCGCGTGCCCGGATCCACGCGGCGCTCGGCGATCCCGCGCGGCTGGCGATCGCCGACCTGCTGGCCGTCGGCGACGCCTCGCCCGGTGAGCTCGGCAGCCGGCTCGGGATGAGCACCAACCTGCTCGCCCACCACCTCAAAGTGCTGGCCGACGCGGGGGTGGTCGACCGGCGCCGTTCCGAGCACGACCGGCGCCGCAGCTACCTGCGGCTGCGCCCCGATGCGCTGGCGACCCTCCACACCGCGCCGCTGACAGCACCATCACGAGTGGTGTTCGTGTGCACCCGCAACTCGGCCCGGTCCCAGCTCGCCGCCGCGCTGTGGGCCGCCCACAGCCGGATCCCGGCCGCGTCGGCGGGCACCCAGCCGGCTCCCCGGGTCAATCCCCGCGCGGTACGCACCGCCACCCGCCACGGTCTGAAGCTCTCGCGTACCGCACACCTGCGTGAGGTCGCCCAGCACGGGGATCTGTTGATCGCCGTGTGCGACCACGCCCACGAGACGCTGCCCACCGACCCGGCCCGGCTGCACTGGTCGGTGCCGGACCCGGTCCCGGTCGACACCGACGATGCCTTCGAGGCCGCGTACGCCGACCTCGCCGACCGGGTCGACCGACTCGCACCCGCCCTGGAGGAGACCCAGCCGTGAGCACCCACCGTCCCGCTCTGCGCCGCCGGCTGCTGGCAGAGTTTCTCGGTACGCTGCTGCTGGTCACCGCCGTGGTCGGGTCCGGCATCATGGCCGTGAACCTGTCCCCGGACGATGTCGGGCTGCAACTGCTGCAGAATTCGATCGCCACCGCGTTCGCGCTCGGGGTGCTGATCCTGATCCTCGGCCCGATCTCCGGCGCGCACTTCAACCCGGCCGTCTCCCTGGTCGACTGGTGGCTGCACCGCCGTGACCCCGGCGGCCCGACCGGCACCGAACTGGCGGGATACGTCACCGCCCAGGTCGCCGGCGGGATCGGCGGGGCGGTCCTGGCGAACCTGATGTTCGAGCTGCCAGCCGTCGCCCTCGCCGGCACCGTACGCTCCGGCCCCCACCTGTGGCTGGGCGAGATCGTCGCCACCGGCGGGCTGATCCTGCTGATCTTCGCTCTGGTACGCACCCACCGCACCGCGTACGTACCGGCCGCGGTCGGCGCCTACATCGGCGCCGCCTACTGGTACACCTCAAGCACCTCGTTCGCCAACCCCGCGGTCACCGTGGGGCGTGCCTTCACCGACACCTTCGCCGGCGTCAGCCCCGCCTCCGTACCGGGATTCGTCGCCGCCCAGGTGCTCGGCGCCGGCATCGGCCTACTCGCCGTGTACGCCCTCTATCCGCGCCCCGCGGCGGTGTCAGCCGCGGTCGAATCCGCCGATCCCGCACCCGTCCTGTCTGGAGCCAGCCATGACCGAGCCTCCTCCTAGTCGAGAGAGCCGAGGAGAACGCCCACCGATGAGCGAGCGTGCGAGCGAATGGCTGGCACAGTGCATGCGCGAAGCGCCGCCCGAGCGAAGCGAGGGTGTGCGATGAGCACCACGCCGAGCGTCCTGTTCGTGTGCGTACACAACGCCGGGCGCTCCCAGATGGCGGCCGGTTTCCTGCGGCAGCTCGCCGGAGACGCCATCGAGGTGCGCTCCGCGGGCTCCGAGCCGGCCGACCAGATCAACCCGGTAGCGGTCCAGGCGATGAAGGAGGTCGGCATCGACATCACCGGACAGACGCCGAAGATCCTCACCGCCGAGGACTCCGCGACCTCCTCCGTGGTGATCACGATGGGCTGCGGCGACGTGTGCCCGATCTTCCCCGGCCAGACCCACCTCGACTGGCAGCTCGACGACCCCGCCGGACAGGACATCGACGCGGTCCGCCAGATCCGCGACGACATCCACCACCGCGTACAGACCCTCCTCACCGACCTGCTCCCCGAAGCCGCCGCCCCATGATCATGGCTCCCCTCATGCTGCTATGGCGACTTGGGGGGGAGCCATGATCATGGAGGTACCGGGCGGCAGGGCGATGACTACGCGCGGACGAGGGTGGCGGTGCCCTGGCCTACGCCGATGCAGGCGGCGGCGATGCCGTACCCGCCGCCGCGGCGGCGCAGCTCGCGGCACAGGTCGACCACGACCCGGGGCGCCGAGGCGCCGAGCGGGTGGCCGATCGCGATCGCACCACCGTTCGGGTTGACCCGCTCGGGGTCGATCGCCGGCAGCGTGACCAGGCAGGAGAGCACCATCGCGGCGAACGCCTCATTCAGCTCCCACACCGCGATGTCGGCGACTGAGAGCCCGGCGCGGGCCAGCAGCTTCTCGATCGCCGGTACGGGCGCCACCGAGAACCGGTCCGGGTCGGTCGCCACCGTCACGCTCCCCAGCACCTGCCCCAACGGCTCGGCGCCCAGCTCGTCGACCACGGCGCGGGTGCCGAGCAGCACCGCGATAGCGCCGTCGTTGATCGGCGAGGAGTTGCCGGCGGTCACCGTGCCGTCAGGGGTGAACGCGGGCTTGAGCGCCGCCAGCGCCTCGGCCGACGTACCCGGGCGGATCGACTCGTCCCGGTGTACGTCGGCCACGGGCATGACGTACTCGTGGAGGTTCTTGTCCCAGGCCTCGGCGGCACGCTGGTGGCTGCGCAGCGCCCACTCGTCCTGCGAGCCGCGGGCGATGCCCAGCTCGGCGGCGACCGACTCGGCGCAGGCACCCAGGGAACGGGTCCACTCGGCGGGAAACCGCGGGTTGACCATGCGCCAGCCGACCTGGGTCTGGTGCAGCTCCATGCGGCGCGGCAGCGCCTCGTCCGGCTTCGGCAGCACGTACGGGGCGCGGCTCATGCTCTCCACGCCGCCGGCGACCATCACCGACGCGTCTCCGACCGCGAGCGCCCGCGCCGCCTGGGTGATCGCCTCGCCGCCGGAGGCGCAGAGCCGGTTGACGGTCACCCCCGGCACGGTGACCGGGAGCCCCGCCAACA
Organism: Micromonosporaceae bacterium; assembly: GCA_050701695.1. Taxonomy (GTDB): domain Bacteria; phylum Actinomycetota; class Actinomycetes; order Mycobacteriales; family Micromonosporaceae; genus WHSM01. The sequence goes on along the minus strand of JBOGDE010000016.1, from coordinate 14,376 downwards.
GGGCGGCCATGCGCGCCACGTTGCGGTTGTCCTCACCCGCACCGTTGGTGTCGCCGAGGATCACGTCGTCGATCCGGGCCGGGTCCAGCCCGGGCACCCGCTTGATCAACTCTGCGATGGGAAGTGCCGCCAGGTCGTCGGTACGGATGCCGGACAGCCCACCCCGGTGCTTGCCGAACGGGGTGCGCACCGCATCGATGAGGTACGCGTCCACGTACTGACCCTATCCGGCCAGCGCCGGTACTCAGCCCACCAGCGGGCGGATCAGGAAGTACGTCACTACCGCGATCAGCGCGGCGCCGGGGAAGGTGAGCACCCACGCGGTCACGATGTTGCCGGCCACGCCCCAGCGCACCGCCGAGACCCGCTTGGTGGCCCCGACGCCCATGATCGCCGAGGTGATGGTGTGGGTGGTGGAGATCGGCGCGTGCAGCACCAGCGCGTTGAAGTAGAGCACCATGCTCGCCACGGTCTCGGCGGCGAAGCCCTGCGGCGGGTCGAGGTCGATCACCTTCCGCCCGAGGGTACGGATGATCCGCCAGCCGCCGGCGTACGTGCCGAGGGCGAGCACCGTGGCTGAGGTGAGGAACACCCACCACGGGATGTGCTCGTTGCTGTCCTGGAAGCCGCCGGTGTAGAGCGCCAGCACCACGATGCCCATCGTCTTGGCGGCGTCCTGCATGCCGTGGCCGACGGCCATCGCCGCGGCCGATGCGGACTGGGCGAACCGGAAGCCCCGGTTGAGCTTGCCCGGGTGACCGCCACGGAAGACCCACATCACCGCCAGCATCGCCAGGTAGCCGAGTAGCATCCCGACCAGCGGCGAGAGCACCATCGGGATCAGCACCTTGGTGAGGATCCCGCCCCACAGCACCTGGCCGGCACCCGCGAACAGCACCGCGCCGACCAGCCCGCCGAACAGCGCGTGCGACGACGAGGACGGGATGCCGTAGTACCAGGTCAGCAGGTTCCACCCGATCGCGCCGATCACCCCGGCGAACACGATCCACAGGCTCTGGTAGTCGGTCGGCAGCTCCACCAGGCCGCTGCCCACCGTCTTGGCGACCCCGGCGCCGAGATACGCCCCACCCAGGTTGCCGAGCGCCGCCAGCACCAGCGCGACCCGCGGAGTCAACGCGCGGGTCGATACCGAGGTGGCGATCGCGTTGGCGGCGTCGTGGAAGCCGTTGGTGTAGTCGAAGGCCAGCGCCACCGCGATCACCGCGAGCACGCCGATGAGCTCAGCACTCACCGCACGCCCTCGCTTCGCTCGGCCGCGAGCTCGCGCACGCTCAAGACTCCTTGACGGTGATGGTCTCGACCGTGTTGGCCACGTGCTCGAACGCGTCGGCGGCGGCCTCCAGCTCGTCGGCGACCTCCTTGAGCTTGAGTACGGTCAGCGCGTCGTACTCACCGGAGAACAGCCGTACCAGCAGCATCCGGTACGCCCGGTCGCCGTCGTTCTCCAGCCGGTTGATCTCGATCCAGTACTCGCGGAGGTTCCTCATCGACTTCAGCCGCGCCATCGCGTCGACGGTGATCGCCGCCTGCTTGTTGAGCACCTCGATCAGGTCGGCCATCTCGCGCGGCAGCGCCGGCAGCGCGGACAGGCCGTACAGGTAGACCAGGTTGCCGACGGCCTCCATGTGGTCCATCACGTCGTCGAGGTTGGAGCCCAGCCGGTAGATGTCCTCCCGGTCGAACGGCGCCACGAAGGTCGAGTTGATCTTGTTGTAAAGCTCGTGCGTGATCTCGTCGTTGTCGTGCTCCGCCTCGACCAGCCGCTCGCTGACCGACTGCACGTCGGCGTCCGGCAGCACCAGCTCGGTGAGTAGCTCTGCTCCGATCACAAGGTTCTTGGCGGCGCGGCTGAAGAGCACGTAGAACGAGTCTTCGCGGGGCCGAAGCGAGAAGCGCATCGGCAGATCCTACTTGAGCGCGGTGACCCGTTTGCGTTCCGCGGCCACGTCGAAGGTGACTTCCGGATAATGCAGCCCCATGTCGGCGAACGTCTCGAGCAGCAGATGCGCCACCGCCCAGTTGCGGTACCACTTGCGGTCGGCGGGCACCACGTACCAGCCGGCATGTTCGGTGGAGCAGCGGCGCAGCACGTCGGTGTACGCGGCCATGTAGTCGTCCCAGCGGGCCCGCTCGTCGATGTCGCCCGGGTTGTACTTCCAGTGCTTCGTGGGGTCCACCAGCCGGTCGCCGAGCCGTTCGAGCTGTTCGTCCGGGGAGATGTGCAGCATCACCTTCACCAGCCTGCAGCCGTCGCCGGCCAGCTCCTGCTCGAACCGGTTGATCTGGCCGTACCGGGCACGCCAGGTCCGCGGCTCGACCAGCCGGTGCACCCGTGCCACCAGGACGTCCTCGTAGTGGGAGCGGTTGAAGACCCCGACCTGCCCGTACGCCGGGAGCGCGTTGCGGATCCGCCACAGGAAGTGGTGCCGCCGCTCCTCCGCGGTGGGTACGCCGAAGCTGGCCACCCGCAGTCCGCTCGGATTCATCGCACCCACCACGTGCTTGGTGGTGCCGTCCTTGCCGCCGCAGTCCATCGCCTGTAGCACCAGCAGCACCCGGCGGTTGTCGCCGCCCTCCTTGGCAAGGGCATAAAGCTGCTCCTGGTACGTCGCCAGCCGCCCCGACAGCCCCACGAACTCGTCCAGCGACCACTGCTTCGGGTCCTTGCGTACCGACTTCTTGTCCGGAATCCCCGGCGTGCTCCGGGGATCGATCCGGCCGAGGTCGACGTGGCCGGGGTCCACCCGCAGCAGATCACTGATCGCGCTCATCCGCCGATCATGCCCCACCCGCCCCCGATCCCCGTGATCAACGGTCCATTGATGCTGTCATGACGACATCGATGGACCGTTGATCATGAAGTGGTGGGCGGGCGGGAGGCGGGAAGCTCGTACACGATGCGGTGCCGGTTGCCGGCCAGGGCGGTACGGGTGACCCGGATCGGCTTGCTGTCCACGTAGCCGGTACGGATCTGGATCAGCACCGGGATCCCGGTGCCGAGCCCGAGCCGGGCAACCTCGTCGGGCTCGGGCATCTTGGTGGAGACCTCGTCGACGTACCGGTTCTGCACCCAGCCGTGCTCGGCGAACCACGCGATCACGCCCGGCCTGATGTCGCGCGGCTCCATGATCGCGGTGCCCTTCACGATCTCGTACGGGTAGAACGAGTCGGCGATCGAGCACGCCACCCCGTCCAGGAACCGGGTACGCCGGCGTACCACCAGGGTGGCGTCGGCGGGCAGATCCAGCCGCGCGGCCATCTCCGGCGCCTGCACGATCGCGACCTCGATCCGCATGCTCGGGGTGAACCCCTTACCGTGCATCTCCTCGGAGTACGGGCCGTCCTCGGGATTGCTCGCCGGCACCCCGTCATCGACGTGCGCGACGTGGATCGGGACCAGCTCGCGGAGCCGCACCTGGCGGCCGGCCCGGCCCCGCCCCCCGGTGATCAGTCCCTCGGAGGTGAGCAGGTTGAGCGCGAGCCGCACCGTGTTGCGGGAGACGTTGTGCTGGACCATCAGCTCGTGCTCGGTCGGCACCTGGTCGCCGGGTCGCAGCTGCCCGCCGCGGATGCTGGCGCGCAGCGTGTCCGCGAGCGCCTGGTAGAGCGGGGCCTCACCGGTCCCGGAGTACTGCACGTGGGCCACCTCCACCGCTCCTTCCAGGCCAACAAATGTATCCGTACCACTTGACATGCCGGAATGCCAGCACTGACACTCGAATATAGGTTGGTACGTAACCAGCAATTGGTTCTGTTAGGTAAGGAGACCGTTAACAAACCACCCAATACCTCAGGAATCGGCGTCGGAGGACGGTCACGAGAACCGCTGACTCGTCCTTCCGCTCTTTTCTCCGGAAGGAGGCCACCCATGCCCACCACCGGAACGACACTCAGACACCTGCGCGTTCGCCTCATGCCCCACCGCGCCACCGTGCTGCTGTGGCTGCGGATCGGCGCCAGCCTGATCCTGCTCGGCACCGTCTGGATCTGCCGACCCAGACGCTTCACCGGGCGCGTGATCCTGGCCATCGTCGGGCTGACCCTCTACCACATCTGGCGCGACACCAGCGGAAACCTCGCGATCGAACGCGCCTACCTGGCGATGCTGCCGCGCTGACCGCGGCCCCGCCGCCGCTCGGCCCGCCGCCCGCTCAGCCCGATCGGCTCAGCCCGATCGGCTCAGCCCGCCACCTTTGCCAGCCACGGCCGGTACACCGAGGCGAACGGCTCCGCATCACCTGACAGTGCGCGCTCCAGCCACAGCGTGGTGGCCTGGGCGCGCGCGACCACGTCGTCGGGGTAGCCGTACTTCACCCGGTGTTCGGCGAACTCGTCTTCGTCCAGCACCTGCACCGTGCCGTCGCGGCGGCGGCGAACGTCCAGGTCCAGGTCGACCATGGTGACCTCACCGTCGTTCCACACCGGCACCGTAGTGATGTCGCAGTAGATCTCCGTGCGCTGCGGTTCGGCGTTGAACGCCGCGGTCCACCACCCGTCCCGCGGAAACAGCAGGACATGCGCCTGCGGATGGATCACCGGCGGCTCGTGTCCCCGGCGGGCCGGCGTGTCCGGAGGACAACCCACCCACGCCCCGTGCTGGTCCTCCCCCAGCCAGCGACCCTTCTGGTTCCAGTGCAGCGTGCCGTCGTACTTGCGGTAGGTGACTTGTACGGTCTGTTCGGCCACGGCTGCACCGTATCGGAGTGTGGCGAGGGGTCTCTCGCCCCGGACCGGTAACGTCGGCACGTGACCGCCACCCCTGTGACCGACGCAACCGTGGATTCGCTGCTGGCGGCGGCGGTGGGGGCGGTCCCCGGTGGCGTTCCGCGTCCCGGGCAGCAGACCATGGCCGAGGCGGTCAGCCACGCCATCGACACCGGCGAGCACCTGCTGGTGCAGGCCGGCACCGGCACCGGCAAGTCGCTGGCGTACCTGGTGCCCGCGCTGCTTGTGGACGGGCCCGTGGTCGTGTCGACGGCGACGCTGGCGCTGCAGGCGCAGCTGATCGAGCAGGACCTGCCCCGGCTCGCCGACGCGGTCGAGCCGATCCTGGGCCGGCGTCCCACCTTCGCCGTCCTCAAAGGACGCCACCACTACGCCTGCCTGGCCAAGCTGGAAGCGGTCGACGAGCCCGCCGACGACGGGCTGTTCGGCGACCCCGGCTCCGGCAGCGGCAAGACCGTCTGGCTCGGCGAGGTCGGCCGGATGGGCCAGCAGGTCTCCCGGATCCGGGAATGGGCGCTGGAGTCCGAGACCGGCGACCGCGACGAGCTCGACCCCAGCGTCGACGACAAGGTGTGGCGTACGGTCTCGATGCCGGCGCGGGAGTGCATCGGCGCCACCCGCTGCGAGTACGGCGAGGACTGCTTCGCCGAGCTGTCCCGGGTACGCGCCAGGGAAGCCGACATCGTGATCACCAACCACAGCCTGCTCGCCATCGACATGCTCAACGAGCGCCGGATCCTGCCGCCGCACAGCGTGCTGATCGTGGACGAGGCGCACGAGCTGGCCGACCGGGTCACCTCCGCCGCACAGGCCGAACTCTCCTCCGACGCGGTGGACCGGGCGGCGCGGCGCGCCCGTACCCACGTAAACGAAGATCTTCAGGAACGGCTCAGTGAGGCGGCCGGCAGCCTGACCGTGGCACTCGCCGACGCACCCGTCGGGCGGCTGCTCGACCTGCCCACCCCGGTCGTGGAGGCACTCACCCTGCTGGAAGCGGCGAGCCGGGCCGCCGCCGCCGGTATCGGCGAGGTCAAGGCCGACGACGCCGACGCGGTACGCCGGCAGCAGGCCAAGGTCACCCTGGACGAGCTGACCGAGGTGGCGCAGCGGCTGCTGGCGTTCTCGCCGCACGACGTGGTGTGGACCGAGGGCGACCGGCGCGGCGGGATCTGGGGCGCGTCCGGTGGCGCACCGGCGGTCGGCGCGTCGTCGCTGGTGGTGGCGCCGCTGTCGGTCGCCGGCCTGCTCGGCTTCCACCTGTACGACGAGCGCACCGTGATCGCCACCTCGGCCACCCTCGCGCTCGGCGGCAAGTTCGAGGCGATCGCCCGCTCGCTCGGCCTGACCCGGGCCGGTGCCGGCCCGACGCGGAATGATGCCGGCCGGACACGGAACGATGCCGGCCCGCTCGCGGACGGCGAGGACGTCGAGCGGCTGGCACCCGACTGGCGGGAGCTGGACGTCGGCTCGCCGTTCGACTATCCGAAGCAGGGAATCCTGTACGTCGCCGCGCACGTGCCGCGACCGACCCAGTCCGGGCTCTCCGAGCCGGCAGCCGAGGAGCTGGTGAGCCTGGTGACCGCGCTGGGCGGCCGTACCCTCGGGCTGTTCTCCTCCCGGCGGGCCTCCGAACGCGCCGCCGAGGTGGTGCGCGCCAAGACCGACCTGACCGTGCTGCTGCAGGGCGAGGAGTCGCTGCCCGGCCTGGTACGCCGGTTCCGCGACGGCGCCGACGCCGACCCGGGATGCTGCCTGTTCGGCGTGCTGTCGCTGTGGCAGGGCGTCGACGTACCCGGCGAGGCGTGTCAGCTGGTGGTGATCGACCGGCTGCCGTTCCCACGCCCCGACGAGCCGATCGCCGCCGCCCGCTCCGGCGCCGTCGACGCCGCCGGCGGCTCCGGGTTCGCGGCGATCAGCGTACCGATCGCGGCGGTACGCCTCGCCCAGGGCGCCGGCCGGCTGATCCGCCGCTCCGGCGACCGCGGCGTGGTCGCGGTGCTCGACTCTCGGCTGCACCACTCCCGGGCGTACGGCGGCTACCTCCGCAAGTCCCTCCCACCGTTCTGGTACACCGTCAAAACCGACATCGTCACCGGCGCCCTGAAACGCCTCGCCACCTCCTGACTCCACAGGTTTTCCACAGCCGTTACGCCCACGGTTGCGCCGGTCGCAGTTGCCCTGCTTCGATGGCATCCGACCAACGGGCAGGACGGGGCAGTTCATGAGACGGGGCACGTCATGAGCAGGAAAGCGGCGCTGGCCGGCTTGATCGGCGCACTGGAGGAAGCCGGCGTCGTCATCGATACCGACGTCGACAGCGGCGGGCCACAGCGGACAGAGCGGCAGCTCGCCGAGATCGAGTTCAAGATGACGTCGTCCTGCGGGGACGTCACCGTGTGGCTCGCGGCGAGCGGTGCCGTGCGGGAGCTGGTCATCGCCGACGGCGCACTCAAGCGTCACGACCACCAGGAGATGGGCGCGCTGGTGACGCAGACCATCCGTACCGCCGAAGGCGTGATGCGCGAAGCGGTCACTGAGATGACCCGCCGTTCCCTTGCCGAGAGGAGTACGTCGTGAACGCCGAGGTCGAGGAGTGGATCGCGGCCAACCACGCCACCTTCGACCGGATTCACCAGACGTTGGCGCGCGCCAACCAGAAGGCGCGCAGGGTGACCGTCGCTGTGGAATCGCCCGACGGCGGGGTCACGGTCGAGGTCGGCGCCGATCGGCTGGTACGCGCCGTGACCATCGACGAGAAGGCTTACGGCGGGTACGACGAGCGCCAGCTCGCGGCGCTGATCGTGGACGCGTGTCGGCACGCCAAGAAGCGCGTCACCCAAGCACAGTGGCACGTCATCGACCACGAGTTCGGCGTACTGGATCCGGGGAGGTAGTGATGGCTTCACTCACCAAGGTCAAGGTCGAGTCACTGGTACGGATGGCGCGGACCTGCAACAACACGCACGACAACCTGGATCCCTGGGTGCCGCAGCGCCACGCCGACTTCAAGGCCGACGGCCGGGCGTACGGCGGCATCGGATCCACCACGGGCCCCCACTGGGACGAGCTGTCCTTCCGGTACTCCCCGATGTCACGAGCCGAATACCAGATGGCCACCGGCCTGAAGCTGGACCCGGATCACGACACCGGTGGCGAACGGTCCGGCTGGGACGACTTCGCCGGCGACTTCAGCATGACCGGCGGCCGCTCGTCGTACCCGGAAGAGCAGCGCGAACGGTGGGACGACTTCTACGCCGCCGGTGGCGAACGCCGTGGCGAGGGTTCGTGCGGCTACAACACCGAGTACGACAACCTCGGCGCCTCCGGAGACAGCGCGCCATGGGCGGCGCCGTTGAAGCGGGCCTGGGACACCGCGGTCAACAACCGGCTCGCCGAGGTGAAGGTGGTCAGAGCCGAGCTCGGCTACCTGATGACCAAGTTGATCAAGGCCGGCGACAAATACGCCTATGTCGACCTCGAAAATGCGATCCACATCCGCGACAAGTACGACAGCTACGCCGACCCGACCGCCACGTACGGCCGCGACTGACGGGGGAATCCATGAGTTCGTCACGCGAAGTGCTGCGAGCGACCGCCGTAGCGTACGAAGCCGACATCGCCACCGCCGAGTACCTGATACGCAAGTACGCCGGCGGCCACAGCAGCCGGTCCGCCTCGCCGGCACGGATCATCAACTGGGTGCTCCGCATGAGCCCCGACCTGCTCGACACCAAGAGCACCGCCCTTCAGGAGCTTGGCCCGGAGGGTTACACACATGTCGCCGACACAGAGGCACTGGGCGATCTGCGCGAAAACTGGGACGGTGCGGGTGCCAAGGCCTTCGACGGTCGCTGGAAAGACCTCGGCGAGCACGTCGGAACTGAGGGTGACATAGGGCTGCGTGGAAACCTGGACGCACTGGTCAAGGACATGCAGGAGCTCACTCGCAAGATGGAGGACTTCCAGACCGAGTGCGCCAAGGCGATCGAGACGCACCTCAAGGGCCTACGCGAGGCCTACGTCAGCGGGCTGGCGCACAGCGGCGACGGCGCCGAGGAAATTATCAAGGAGAAGGCGGCCGAGTACTCCCTCGCGGGAGCGACGCTCGGCGGCATGGGAGGCGCCCCAGGTGTAGGGGTGGGTGCCGGGCTCGGCGGCGTCATCGGCGCCATCGTCGGTTTCGTCGAGGCGAACGAAGCGCAGGCCCGGCGGCTCGTCGAAGTACGGTCCGACGGCGCGACTGGCGGCAGGGTCTTCGGCCAGACGATGGAGGACCTGGCGAAGTCCCTCGATGTCATCACGCCCCGGAAGTACGGCACCAACTCCGAGGGCCGATCGGAGTACCCGTACATCGAGGGCGACGAGGGCACCCACCCCACCGACCCGGGCAAAGGCAACGCCGCGCTCGACAAAGGGTGGGAGTAGCCGGATGCGACCGCACAGTGGGTTCACTCGGGTTGCCGGCGCTGTCGCCGCGCTGCTGCTCTGCATCGGGACAAGCGCCTGCGGCACACCTGACCCTCGAGCGACTCCCGAGCGATCGACTGCCTCCGCGGCCAGCTCCGCTCCCCCGCCGCTGTCGAGCGACGTCCGCTTCACGGGGAAGCCCTTCACCGAAGCTGACGCCCGGCAATTCTGTCGCCACGTCACCGAGGAATTGCGGCAGCACCTTTGGCGGATGCGTCCCTTGGAGGTGGAGGAGTACAGGAAGGGGTCCTACCAGTGCCGAGCAACGACATCTCAGGGTAAGGGTCCGGCAAAGCTCGAGCTCGGCGTCACGGTAGTCTTCTCGCAGGTCTACGATCACGAACCCTACCGAGCAACCGCCGAGCGGGCGTTGCGGGAGCACGGCCCTGGGGTATCGGAATGCCTGCTGTTCGACATCCCGACGCGTGGTGCTTCCAAGTCCCTCAAGCTCGACCACGGCGAAGTATGCGCCACCAGCTATGACAATGCGGACCTCAAGGAACGACACGCCGAAGGCCGCTACACCACGCATGGCATGATCGTCAAGGTCCGGACGAACGTCTACCCACTGCCGGTGGACGACCCCCTGCCGCCCCGGGACTCGGCGATCAAGGTCCGGGATCTGGTGTTGAACACCCTGATGGCTGAGACCAGGAAGAACTGACGGCTGTCACTGCGTGCGACCGGATCGGGGGCCGTGGCGGCACGCTGAGTCATAGATCGATATCGACCGTGACTCTGGTGCTCACCAGGGGGTTTGTGATTTCGTAAGCGCGACACCCCATCCACTGGAGATCCGCCGTGACCTCGTTCATCGCCATGGCGCTGCTGGGCGGGCTGGTCCTCGGCTGGCTCACCGGTCGCCGGTACCAGAAGGCGAGCCGAGCCTGGACCGACTACCGCACCACGAAGGCGTCGGTGCCGGGCTTCCGGGCCGTCGCCTGGGCCCTGACCCGGCCCACCGTACTGTTCGTGCTGGTCGCGTTCGCGGTCGCGGCGTACGCGCTCTACATGGCCGCCGGCGGCACCCCCCAGAGCGGCCGCTGACCCGCGGCGCCAGCGGTCAAGGGGCGCGGACCGATCAGGGGCGCGGACCGGTCAGGGGGCGCGGACCTCCTCGACGGGGCGTTGGCCGTGCAGGTAGCGGAACGCGGTGTTCAGCACCGCCACCAGCGGCACCGCGATCAGGGCGCCGACGATGCCGGCGAGCACGACACCCGTACCGATGGCGATGATCACGGCCACCGGGTGCAGCGCCACGGCGCGGCCGAGTAGCAGCGGCTGCAGCACGTGGCCCTCCACCTGCTGCACCACGATCACCGCGATCAACATGAGCAACGCCTCGAACGGACCGTGCGTCACCAGGGCGACCAGCACCGCCACCGCGCCGGAGATGGTGGCACCCACGATCGGGATGAACGCGGACAGGAACACCAGCGCGGCGATCGGGAACACCAGCGGCAGGTCCAGCAGCAGCGCCGCCAGCCCGATCCCGACCGCGTCGATGAAGGCCACCAGCACCGTGGCCCGCACGTACGAGGTGAGCGTGGTCCACGCCGCGTTGCCGGCACCGTACACGTTGGCCTGGGCGGGGCGCGGGAACAGGCCGCTGAGGAACCGCCAGATGCCGCGGCCGTCGCGCATGAAGAAGAAGAGCGTGAACAGCATCAGGAACATACCGGCCAGGACGTGCCCCACCGTGGTCGCGGTCTCGGTGGCGGTGTCGACGGCGCCCTCGGTGAAGGACTTGCGGTTCTTCTCCAGCCAGTCCCGGGCGTCGGCGAAGAACTGGTCCAGCTGCCGTTCGGAGAGCTGCAGCGGACCGGTACGCAGCCACGCCTCGATCCGGGCGATACCTTCCCGCACGTTCTCGTACAGCTCGGGAAAGCCGTCGATGAAGGCGTTGACCACGGCGGTGAGGATGCCGCCCACGGCCCCCAGCCCGGCGATCAGCACGATCGCCGCGGACAGCGCACTGGGCAGTCCGATCCGGCGCAGCTGGGCGGCGGCCGGCTCCAGCAGCGCGGCGAGCAGCAGCGCCACGATCAAGGGGATCACGATCAGCCGGACGTACGTCACGACCCATAGCAGAGCGCCGACCGCGACCGCGATCACCAGCAGCCGCCACGACCACGCCGCCGCGACCCGGACCCCGCGGGAGACCACGATGTCGTCGTGCCGCGACGGCGCCGCCACGTGGTGATCCTCGGAGGCCACGGCGCCGCTCGGCGGCTCCTCGCTGTCCGGCCCGACCGGCTCGGTCACCGGCTCTGGCTCGGGCTCGGTCCAGTCCTGCTTGCCGCGTTCGTCGAGCTGCCGCAGTGAATGCCAGGCTTCCCGGACACGGCTCTTCATCTGCTCCCACCGACTCACGTGATCACCGTAGTCGTTCGGCTCCACCGCTGGGCGTCGAGTAGCGTGACGGCGTGACCCGGCCGAACTCCACCACCCCAGGCGAGCTGACCAAGCCGTCGGATTCCGATCATGGGCTGCCGATCCGGCTGCTGCACGACCGGCTGCTGGTCAGCATGGAGAACGAGGGCGAGCGCCGCTCCGCGGCGGGCATCGTGATCCCGGCGACCGCCGCGGTCGGCAAACGGCTGTCGTGGGCGGTCGCGGTCGCGGTGGGCCCCCTGGTCCGTAGCGTGAAGCACGGCGACCGGGTGCTGTTCGATCCCGACGAGCGGTCCGAAGTGGAGCTGCACGGTCGCGACTACGTGCTGCTGCGGGAGCGCGACATCCACGCGGTGGCGGCGGCCCGGGTCGAGCCCGACGCCACCGGCCTCTATCTGTAGCCGCCGCCCTGGCCGTACGGGTCATAGGGTGCCGGCGGTGGCGGTGGCGGTGGCGGCGGGTAGCCGCCCGGCGCCGGGCCACCTGACGGCGGGTAGCCGCCCTGGGCCGGGGCACCTGGCGGTGGGTAGCCGCCCGCCGGGTAGCCGCCCGGGTAGCCACCCTGGGGTGGCCCGCCCGGCGGTGGGTAGCCGCCCGGACGTGGCGGGTGGCCCGCCGGACCGACGGCGGGGCGCGGCCAGGTCGAGTGCACCGCGACCGGCACCGGCATCACCAGCTCCCGCGGCGGATCAGCCTCGCGCCGCTCACCGTTGGGAAGCTGAATCTGGTAGCGCTGCCCGTCCCACCAGGCGCTCGGTACGGTGAGATCCCGCTGGCTGAAGGTACGGCGATGCCGTACCACGTCCTTCAACAGGTCGTGCTCCCTGCCGGACAGCTCCGGGTCGTGCTCGCCACGCATCCGCAGCTCGCGCAGCAGGGCCAGCCGGGTGCAGGCCATCTGGTAGCCCCGCATCGCCGCGGCGCCGTCGTCTCCGGCCACCGCCTGCGCCCAGCGGCGGGCCCACAGCCGTCGCCGCAGCGTCACCAGCGAGCCCAGCTCCGGCGGGCTGAGCCAGCCGGCGCGGACGTACTCGGGCAGAATCCGGCGCAGCGTACGCCCGGGAGCGCCGCGCGCCCACAGCGCCAGCACCAGGAAGCCGAACAGCAGCGGCAGCGCCCCGATGAAGTACGCGTACCCGATGCTGCGGGGGTCCTGTGCGGCCGACACCGCCGAGAAGTTCCACAGGCCGTGCATCAGCATCGCCACGCACAGCCCCGCCACCGGGAACAGCCAGCGCAGTGCGGCTGGCCCGAGCCGGGCCGCGGCCAACCCGATCCCGATCCCGGTCGCGACGGTGAACAGCGGATGCATGAACCCGGTGAGACCGAGCCGCACCACGATCAGCCCCACCACGTTGGTCACCGCTCCGAGGTCACCGTGCAGCTGCTGGCCGGAGATGTAGACGTTGCCGAGATAGAGCACGTTCTCGGTCATCGCGAACCCGGCGGCGGACAGACCGGCGTACATCACCGCGTCGGTGATGCTGATCACCTCCCGGCGGCGCAGCAGCAACAGCGCCAGCGGCCCCACCGCCTTGGTGACCTCCTCGATCACCGGCGCGACGAACACCGCGACCCAGGTCACCTGCCACTCCAGCCGCTCGAACCCCCAGCCGGCCCCGGTGTTGACGATCAGCGACAGCGCGGTCGAGCCGAACGCCCCCCAGGCGAACGCGAACGCCGGGTAGTACCAGGCCGACGGTGGATCGAAGCGGTCGATCCAGAGAAAGAAGAAGACCAGGAACGGCACCGGCAGCAGCGAGATCGCCGCCGCGGCGGCGAACAGGCCGGGACCCAGCTTCGGGCCCACCTGCCACACGATGATCAGTGCCCCCACCAGGAGCACCAGCACCACCGAGGCGATCAGCACGATCCGCATCGAGTCCACGCGCTGCCGCGCCGGCAGCGACGCGGTGATGAACTCGCGTACGCCGATGGTGGAGGTGGTCGATGGCTCGGGTGGGGACGGTGGAGTCCCATCCGGTGGGAGCGACGACATGACGGACAGCCTAGTGCCCGGTGCACAGGTGCCGTATCCTCGACGGCAGGTCATGAGCGCCAGCGTCAAGCCCCGGCTTGCTGGCCGGCAACCCTCGCTCCGCGGTGGGGTGCCCCGGGTGAGGACCGGGTCCGGCACAACCGTGCCGGGCAAGCGCGGACCCCCGGAAGTTCCCTCGGGGTCCATGACTCCCGGGAGTTTCTTCCGATGACGTCGACCACCGTCACCCCCTGTAGCCCCCGCACCCTGGTACGGCAACAGCGCCGCCCGTTGCAGCTGGTCCCCGACGCACCCGCACCGACCGTGCTCGGGCAGGACCAACCGGTGCCGCTCGCCGGCGGCGGGCAGATCCCGTACGCCAACTTCGACTACGCGGCGAGCGCGCCGTGCCTGACCTCGGTGTCCGCGGCGGTGACCGAAACCCTCGGCGAGTACGCCAGCGCGCACCGCGGCGCCGGCATCCTCTCGGCGCGCACCACCCGGCGGTACGAGCAGTCCCGGGAGACCGTCAAGGAGTTCCTGGGCTGCCGCGACGAGGACACCGTGGTGCTCACCCGCAACACCACCGACGCCACCAACCTGCTCGCCCACGCGCTGCCGCCGCACACCCGGGTCGTGGTGTTCGGCAGCGAGCACCACGCCACCCTGCTGCCCTGGCCGGACGCGGTACGGCTGCCGGTACCGGACAGCCCCGCCGAGGCCGTACGGTCGGTCGACGCGGCGCTGCGGGAGCTGCGCCGGGGCGGCGACACCTCGCCGATCCTGGTGGC
>JBOGDE010000015.1:0-28714 GCA_050701695.1 Micromonosporaceae bacterium | reverse complement strand
TCACCCCGGCCGGGAAGCTCGACCGCAAGGCGCTGCCCGCCCCCGGCCAGGCGGCCGGCGGCAGCGGTCGCCAGCCCGCCACCGCCCGGGAAGCCGTCCTCTGCGAGGTCTTCGCCGAGGTGCTGGAACACGACGCGGTCGGCGTCGACGACAGCTTCTTCGACCTCGGCGGGCACTCGCTGCTCGCGATCCGGCTGCTGTCCCGGATCCGCGCCCGGCTCGGCGTGGAGGTCAAGATCCGAGCCCTCTTCGAGGCGCCGACCCCGGCGACCCTCGCCGAGAAATTGGGAACCCAGAAATCAACGCGACCGGCGTTGCGGCCGATGTCCAAGGAGGACCAGTGACGATTCCCCTGTCATTCGCACAGCGCCGGTTGTGGTTCCTGCACCAGCTCGAAGGCCCGAACGCGACGTACAACCTGCCGCTGGTGATCCCGCTGCGGGGCGGCCTCGACGTCGCCGCGCTGCGCACCGCGCTGCGGGACGTGATCACCCGCCACGAGTCGATGCGTACGGTCTTCGAGGTCGCCGACGGCGAGCCGTACCAGCGGATCGTGAAGCCCGACGAGCTGGACTGGGACCTGGAGGTACGGCAGGTGCCGGCCGATCAGCTCGGCACCGCCGCCGAGCAGGTGGTGTGGCACGCGTTCGACCTCGCGACCGAGGTCCCGGTCCGGGCCTGGCTGTTCCACAGCGATGCGCAGGACGACTGGCTGCTGGTGCTGCTGATCCACCACATCGCCGGTGACGGCTGGTCGATGGCACCGCTGGGGCGGGACGTCTCGACGGCGTACGCGGCCCGGCTGCGGGGCGAGGCGCCGGACTGGAAGCCGCTGCCGGTGCAGTACCGGGACTACGTGCTCTGGCAGCGCGAGCTGCTGGGCGAGGCGGCGGACCCGGCGAGCGTGCTGGCGCAGCAGGTGGCGTACTGGCGGCGCGAACTGGACGGGGCGCCCGAGGAGCTGGTGCTGCCGGCGGACCGGGTCCGCCCGGCGGTGGCCAGCCATCGCGGGCTGCGGGTGCCGCTGCAGGCGTCGGCCGAGGTGCACCAGCGGCTGGTCGCGCTGGCGCGGGCCGAGAACGCGACTCCGTTCATGGTGCTGCAGGCGATGCTGTCGGTGCTGCTGGCGCGGCTCGGCGCCGGCACCGACATCCCGATCGGGGCGGTGATCGCCGGGCGTACCGACGACGCCCTGAACGACCTGGTCGGGTTCTTCGTCAACACCCTGGTGATCCGTACCGACCTGGCGGGGGACCCGGAGTTCCGGCAGGTCCTGGCCCAGGTGCGGGAGCGCAGTCTGAACGCGCTGGAGCACCAGGACCTGCCGTTCGACCGGCTGGTCGAGGAGTTGGCGCCGGCGCGTTCCCTGAGCCGACACCCGCTGTTCCAGGTGGCGCTGACCGTCCAGAACAACCGGCGTTCCACGCTGGAGATGCCGCAGGTACGCGCCGGCGGCGGCCCCGCCGCGTCGGACCGGCCCAGCAACGTACCGGTCAAGTTCGACCTTGATGTGGTGATCCGGGAGACGTTCGACGCGCGGGGCCGTCCCGCCGGGCTGCGCGGGTCGCTGACCGCGGCGGCCGATCTGTTCGACGAGGACACCGTCGAGGCGCTTGCCCGCCGCTGGGCGCAGGTGGTCGAGATGCTGACCGCCGCGCCCGACACCCCGCTGCACGCCGTCGACGTGCTCGGCGCCGGCGAACGCGCCCGTCTGGTCCAGGAGTGGAACGACACCGCGCGGCCTGGGGACGCCGCCACCGTGGTGGAGCTGTTCGCCCGCCAGGTCGAGGCCACGCCGGACGCGCCAGCCGTACGCGGCGACGAGGTGGAGCTGTCGTATGCGGAGCTGGACGCCGCGGCGAACCGGGTGGCGCGGCACCTACGCGGGCAGGGCGTCGCCCCGGAGACCGTGGTCGGGGTGGTGATGGAGCGAGGCGCCGACCTGGTGACGGCGCTGCTCGGGGTGCTGAAGGCGGGGGCGGCGTACCTGCCGGTGGACCCCCGCTACCCGGTGGAGCGGATCGGTTTCATGCTCGCCGACGCCGCAGTCGGATGCGTGCTGACCGATGCCGCGTCACGGCAGGTGCTGCCGGAGAGCCCGGCTCCGGTGGTGGAGCTCGACGACCCGGCGGTACGCGACACCGACGCAGCCGCGCTGCCGGAGCTGGCGCTGTCGCCGGGGAGGCTGGCGTACGTGATCTACACGTCGGGGTCGACCGGAGTGCCGAAGGGGGTGGCGCTCACCCACGGCGGCGCGGTGAACCTGGCACGTGCCCAGGCGGAACGCTTCGGCGTGACGGCTGGCGACCGGGTGCTGCAGTTCGCCTCGCCCGGGTTCGACGCCGCCACCTGGGAACTGCTGATGGCGCTCTGCTCCGGGGCTTCCCTGGTGGTGGCGCCCGCCGCCGAACTGGTGCCCGGTGCCGGGCTGGCCGAACTGGTGGAACGGCACGGAGTCACGTACGCGACGCTGCCGCCAGTGGTGCTAGGCGCGCTCGGAGACCTGCCGTCGCTGCGCACGCTGGTGTCGGCGGGTGAGGCGCTCGACGCCGGTCTGGTGGCGCGCTGGGCGCCGGGCCGCCGGCTGATCAACGCGTACGGTCCGACCGAGACCACCGTCTGCGCGTCGATGTCCGCGCCGCTCGGCGCCGGCGACGAACCCAGCATCGGCACGCCGCTCGGCAACACCCTGGTGTACGTGCTCGACGCCGCGCTGAACCCGGTGCCGCCGGGGGTGCCGGGCGAGCTGTACGTCGCCGGTGCCGGGCTGGCACGCGGCTACCTGGGCCGGCCGGGACTGACCGGCGAGCGTTTCGTGGCCTGCCCGTTCCGCGCCGGGGAGCGGATGTACCGCACCGGTGACGTGGTGCGGTGGACCGCCGACGGCCGGCTGATGTTCGCCGGCCGCGCCGACGAGCAGGTGAAGCTGCGCGGCTTCCGGATCGAGCCCGGCGAGGTCGAGGCGGTGCTGCGGGAGTGCCCGGGCGTCACGCAGGCCGCGGTGGTCGCCCGCGACGACCGGCTGGTCGGGTACGTCGTGGGTGACGCCGATCCCGAGGAGGTGCGGGCGCTCGCGGCGCGGCGGCTGCCCGACCACATGGTGCCGGCGGCGATCGTCGGGCTGCCGGAGCTGCCGTTGACCCCGAACGGGAAGCTGGACAAGCGCGCGCTGCCCGCCCCGGCGTACGCCGCGGGCGAGGGGCGGGGGCCGCTCACCGTACGCGAGGAGATGATCTGCGAGGCGTACGCCGAGGTGCTGGGGGTGGAGTCGGTCTCCGTCGACGACGACTTCTTCCGGCTCGGCGGGCATTCGCTGCTCGGTGTGACGCTGGCGGAGCGGCTGCGGGCCCGTGGCGTGTCGGTCTCCGTACGGGCGCTGTTCGAGACGCCGACCCCGGCAGGGCTCGCCGCGTCGACGGGTGCCGACGCGGCGGCGGTGCCCGAGAACGCGATCCCTTTCGGCGCGGAGCGGATCACCCAGGACATGCTGCCGCTGGTCACGTTCTCGCAGGCCGAGATCGACCGGGTGGTCGCCACCGTCGACGGCGGCGCGCGGAACGTCGCCGACGTGTACCCGCTGGCGCCGCTGCAGGAGGGGCTGCTGTTCCACCACCTGCTCGCCGCGGGCGGCGCCGACGTGTACGTCACGGTGCGGGTGCTGGAGTTCGACTCCCGGGACCGCCTGGACGGGTTCGTCGCCGCGCTGCAGCGGATCGTGGACCGGCACGACATCTACCGCACCGCCGTGGTGTGGGAGGGGCTGTCCGAGCCGGTGCAGGTGGTGTGGCGGCACGCGACCCTGCCCGTGGTGACCCACGCGGTCGCGGCCGGTCCCGACGCCGCGGACGCGCTGCTGGCCGCGGCCGGCACCGCGATGGAGCTGACCCGGGCACCGCTGATGGACCTGCACGTCGCCGCCGCCGACGACGGCCGGTGGCTGGGCGTGGTGCGGATGCACCACACGGTGCAGGACCACCTCGGCATGGACGTCCTGCTGCGGGAGCTGCGTACCCTGCTCGCCGGGCGGGAGGCGGAGCTGGCGCCGAGCCAGTCGTTCCGCACCTTCGTCGCGCGGACCCGCGCGGTCTCCCGGACCGAGCACGAGCGGTACTTCGCCGAGCTGCTCGGCGACGTCACCGAACCCACCGCCCCGTACGGTCTGCTGGACGCCCGGGTCGACGGCACCGGTACGGCGTCCGCGCTGGTGCCGGTCCCCGATGCCGCGGTGACCATGCTGCGGCACGTCTCCCAGCGGCTCGGAGTCTCACCCGCGACGGTGCTGCACGTGGCGTGGGCCCGGGTGCTGGCGACCCTCTCCGGCCGCGACGACGTCGTGTTCGGCACCGTGCTGTTCGGGCGGATGGACGCCGGTGGCGCCGACCAGGCGCTGGGTCCGTTCATCAACACGCTCCCGGTTCGTGCCCAGCTCGGTCAGCTGGGGGTACGCGCCGCGGTGGAGCGGATGCGGGCCCAGCTGGCGCGGCTGGTGGAGCACGAGCACGCCCCCCTCGCCGTCGCCCAGCGGGCCAGCGCCGTACCGGGGAACACCCCGCTGTTCACGTCGCTGTTCAACTACCGGCACGCCGGCCGGGACGCGGCGGCCACCGCACAGGACCCGCCGATGCGAGGGATCCGGCAGCTGCAGTCGCGGGACCTGACCAACTACCCGGTGACCGTGTCGGTGAACGACTTCGGCGACGACGGCCTCAGCGTCAGCGTGGACGTGCTCGCGGTGGACTCCCTCGACCCCGAGGTGGTGGGGCGGCAGCTCTGCACCGCGGTGGAGAACCTGGCGGCGGCGCTCGCCGAGGCGCTGGACGGCGCCCCGGAGCCGGCGCTGCACCGGGTGGACGTGGTCGACCCGGCGCAGCGCGAGCTGGTGCTGCACCGCTGGAACGACACGGCCGCCGACATGCCGGCGGAGCTGCTGCCGGAGCTGTTCGCCACGCAGGTACGGCGTACCCCGGACGCGGTGGCGGTGGCCTTCGAGGACAGCGAGCTGACGTACGCGGAGCTGGACGCGCGGGCGGACGGACTGGCCCGGCGGCTGGTCGCCGAGGGCGTCGCCCCGGGTGACGTGGTGGCGGTGGTGCTGGAGCGCGGCATCGCGCTGATGGTCGCGCTCTGGGGGGTCTGGAAGGCGGGGGCGGCGTACCTGCCGATCGACCCGGAGTATCCGGCGGAGCGGATCGCGACCCTGCTGGCGGACGCGTCCCCGGCGGTGGTGCTGGACGATCCCGGCACCATGGCGGAGTGGTCGGTGCCCGACGGTGCCAGTCCCGCCGGCCTCGCGGTGGCGCCGGACTCGGCGGCGTACGTGATCTACACGTCGGGTTCGACGGGGCGGCCCAAGGGCGTGGTGGTCTCGCACCGCGCGATCGCGAACCAGCTGGTCTGGATGCGGGACCGGTACGGCTTCGGCGCCGGCGACCGGGTGCTGCAGAAGACGCCGATCGTGTTCGACGTGTCGGTGTGGGAGCTGTTCGTCCCGTTCATCTCGGGTGCGACGCTGGTGCTGGCGCGCCCTGGCGGCCACCGCGATCCGGCGTACGTCGCGGAGCTGGTACGCGACCAGCGGATCACGGTGCTGCACTTCGTACCGTCGATGCTGGATGCGTTCCTGGCCGACACCTCGTGGGACCGCGCCGGCTTCGCCACCGTACGGGCGGTGATCATCAGCGGGGAGGCGCTCGCCCCACAGACCCGGGACCGGTTCCTCGCGACGTTCCCCGACGTGGAGATGCATGACCTGTACGGCCCGACGGAGGCCGCCGTACACATCATCGTGGCGCGGTGCCGTACCGAGGACGGGCCGGTGGTGCCGATCGGCGCGCCGGTGGCGAACACCCGGGCGTACGTGCTGGACGAGCGGCTGGAGCCGGTGCCGCCAGGGGTGCCCGGCGAGCTGTACCTCGCCGGGGTGCAGCTGGCCCGCGGCTACCTGGGCCGCCCCGGCCTGACCTCGGAGCGGTTCCTGGCCTGCCCGTACGGCGGGCCCGGCGAGCGGATGTACCGCACCGGCGACCTGGTCCGGTGGAGCCCGGACGGGCAGGTGATCTACCTGGGGCGGGTGGACGACCAGGTGAAGATCCGCGGCTTCCGGATCGAACCCGGCGAGATCCAGGCGGTGCTGGCCGAGCACCCGGCGGTCGCGCAGGCGGCGGTGGTGGTCCGCGAGGACACCCCGGGCGACCAGCGCCTGGTCGCGTACCTGGTCACCGACGGCGACCTCGACCCGGCGCAGGTCCGCCAGTTCCTGGCCGGCCGGCTGCCCGAGTACATGGTGCCGGCGGCGATCGTCACGCTGGACCGGCTGCCGGTGACCGTCAACGGGAAGCTGGACCGCCGCGCGCTGCCGGCCCCGGCGTACGCCGCCGGCGAGGGGCGCGGCCCGGCCACCGTCACCGAGGAGCTGCTCTGCGGCGCGTACGCGCAGGTGCTCGGTGTGGAGTCGGTCGGCGTCCACGACAGCTTCTTCGACCTGGGTGGGCACTCGCTGCTCGCGGTACGGCTGATCTCCCGGATCCGGCCGCTGCTCGGCGTCGAGCTGCCGCTGCGCGCGCTGTTCGAGCGCCCCACCGTCGCCGGGCTCGCCGCCTGGATCGCCGCGTCGGGCGCCACCGAGGTACGGGAACCGCTGCGGCCCGGCCCGCGCCCCGACCGGATCCCGCTGTCGTACGCGCAGCGCCGGCTGTGGTTCCTGAGCCAGATGGAGGGTCCCAGCCCGACGTACAACCTGCCGACGGTGGTACGCCTCGGCGGCGCCGTGGACGCGGTCGCGCTGGACGCGGCACTGCGGGACGTGATCGGGCGCCACGAGTCGCTGCGTACGGTGTTCGAGTCCGCCGACGGTGAGCCGTACCAGCGGATCCTGGACCCGGCGGAGCTGGACTGGGAGCTTCACGTCCGGCAGGTCGACGACCTCGCCGCGGCGGTGGCGGAGGCGTCCCGGTACGCCTTCGACCTCGCCACGGAGCTGCCGGTCCGGGCGTGGCTGTTCGAGACCCGGTCCGACGAGACTGTGCTGGTGCTGGTGACGCACCACATCGCCAGCGACGGCTGGTCGGCGGCGCCGCTGGGGCGTGACCTGTCCCAGGCGTACGCGGCGCGGCTCGGCGGCGAGGCGCCGGTGTGGCAGCCGCTGCCGGTGCAGTACGCCGACTTCGCGCTGTGGCAGCGGGAGCTGCTCGGCGAGGGGCCTGGGAGCCTGTTGGCGACCCAGGTCGACCACTGGCGGGAGGCGTTGGCCGGCGTACCCGAGGAGCTGGCGCTGCCGGCGGACCACCCGCGCCCGGCGGTCTCCCGCAAGCTTGGGCACCGGGTGCCGCTGCGGGTGCCGGCGCAGGCGCACCAGCGGCTGGTCGCGCTGGCCCGCGCCGAGGGCGTGACGCCGTTCATGGTGCTGCAGGCCGCGCTCGCCGTGACCCTGTCCCGGCTCGGCGCCGGGGTGGACATCCCGATCGGGTCGGCGGTGGCGGGGCGTACCGACGAGGCGCTGGATGACCTGGTCGGCTGCTTCGTCAACACCCTGGTGATCCGTACCGACCTGTCCGGCGACCCCGAGTTCCGCGGGCTTCTGGCCCGGGTACGCGAGGCGAGTCTGGGGGCGTTGGCGCATCAGGACGTGCCGTTCGAGCGGCTGGTGGAGGAGCTGGCGCCGTCGCGGTCGCTGGCGCGGCACCCGCTGTTCCAGGTGATGGTGACGCTGCAGAACACCGACCGTGCCGGGTTGGCGCTGCCGGGGGTGCAGGTCGGCGCGGGTGCTCCGGGGCTCGACACTCCGTCGTCCGTACCGGCGAAGTTCGACCTGGACCTGGTGATCGGGGAGATGGTCGACGAGCACGGTGCCCCGGCGGGGCTGCGGGGCTCGCTGACGGCGTCGGTGGACCTGTTCGAGGCGGCGTCGGCGGCGGCGCTCGCGGACCGGCTCGTACGGGTCCTGGAGTCGGTCACCGCGACGCCGGAGGTACGGCTGCACGCGGTCGACGTCCTCGCCGGGGACGAACGGGAGCTGCTGCTCGGCGGGTGGAACGACACCGCCGCGGCAGCCGCGCAGGTCGCCGTGGTGGAGCAGTTCGCGCGTCAGGCGGCGGCGACCCCGGACACGGTCGCCGTGGTGTCCGGCGGCGACGAGGTCTCGTACGCGGAGCTGGACGCGGCGGCGAACCAGCTCGCCCACCAGCTGCGCGGCTGGGGCGCCGGTGCGGAGACGCTGGTCGGGCTGTGCCTGCCGCGCGGTGTGGAGATGATCACGGCGATCCTGGCGGTGTGGAAGGCGGGGGCGGCGTACCTGCCGGTGGACCGGGACCTGCCGGCGGAGCGGGCTGCCCACATGCTGGCCGACAGCGGCGCCGGTCTGCTGCTGGCGTCCCGCACCGAGCTGCCGTCAGAGCTGACCGACCTGCTGTCAGGCGTACGGCTGGCCTGGATCGACGATCCTTCGGTCGCCCGGCAACCTGGTACCGCGCCCGCGGTGCCGGTGGCGCTGTCCGGGCTGGCGTACGTCATCTACACCTCCGGCTCCACCGGTACGCCGAAGGGTGTGGCGGTCTCGCACGGCTCCCTGGCGAACCTGGTCTCGGTGTTCGGGCCGCTCTCGGCCGCCGGATCCGGCACTGGCGTGCTGCAGTTCGCGTCGTTCAGTTTCGACGCGTCGGTGTGGGACGTGGCGGTGGCGTTGTCGACCGGCGCGACGCTGTGGATCGCGGGTGACGCGGAGCGGGAGGAGCCGGGGCGGCTGCGGGAGCTGTCCGGGGTCACCACCGCCAGCGTGGTGCCGTCGCTGCTGTCGGTGCTCGATCCGGCGGAGTTCCCCGACTGGTCCACCGTCGTGGTGGGCGCGGAGGCGATCAGCGAGCCGTTGGCCGCGCGCTGGGCGGCGGGTCGCCGGCTGGTCAACACGTACGGCCCGACCGAGGCGACGGTGATGGCGGCGGCGGGGCTGGTCGACGCGGAGCGCGGCGGCGCGGTGCCGTTCGGCCGCCCGATCGCGAACACCCGGCTGTACGTCCTCAACGACGGGCTGGCCCCGGTGCCGGTCGGTGTCGCCGGTGAGCTGTACATCGCCGGCTCCGGCGTGGCCCGCGGGTACGTGGCCCGTCCCGGCCTGACCGCGGAACGGTTCGTGGCGTGCCCGTTCGGCGGCGGGGAGCGGATGTACCGCACCGGCGACCTGGCGCGCTGGACCCCGGACGGGCAGCTGGTCTTCGCCGGCCGCGCGGATGAGCAGGTGAAGGTGCGCGGTTTCCGGATCGAGCCGGGCGAGGTGCAGGCCGTACTGCTGGCGCATGCCGGTGTCGCGCAGGCGGCGGTGGTCGCCCGCGACGACACCCTGATCGGTTACGTGGTCGGTGAGGTCGAGGAGGACGCGCTGCGGGCGTTCGCGGCGCGGCGGCTGCCTGACTACATGGTGCCGGCGGCGATCGTGATGCTGTCGGAGCTGCCGCTGACCCGCAACGGCAAGCTGGACCGGGCCGCCTTGCCCGCGCCCGCGTACGCGGGGGGTGCCGGCCGGGAGCCGGCGACGCAGCGCGAGCGGATTCTCTGCGAGGTGTTCGCCGACGTGCTCGGGCTGGAGTCGGCCGGTGTGGACGATGACTTCTTCCGGCTCGGTGGGCACTCGTTGCTCGCGGTGACGCTGGTGGAGCGGCTGCGCGAGCGGGGGGTGTCGGTGTCCGTACGGGCGCTGTTCGAGACTCCGACCCCGGCCGGGCTGGCTGGCTCGACCGGTGCGGAGGCCGTGGAGGTGCCGGAGAACGCGATCCCCGATGGCGCTGAGCGGATCACGCCGGAGCTGCTGCCGTTGGTGGCGTTGTCCCAGGCCGAGGTCGACCGCGTTGTCGCTGCCGTGGAGGGTGGTGCGGCGAACGTCGCGGACATCTATCCGTTGGCGCCGTTGCAGGAAGGGATGTTGTTCCATCACCTGCTCGCTGGTGGTGGCGCTGATGCGTACGTGACGGTGCGGGTGCTGGAGTTCGACTCCCGGGACCGGGTGGGTGTGTTCGCTGCCGCGTTGCAGCGGATCGTGGACCGGCACGATATCTACCGCACCGCCGTGGTGTGGGAAGGGCTCTCCGAGCCGGTGCAGGTGGTGTGGCGGCGGGCGGCGCTGTCGGTGGTGGCACACGCCGTCGACACCGTGGAGGCGCTGCGGGCGGCGGCGGGGACCGCGATGGACCTCACCCGGGCGCCGCTGCTGGACCTGCACCTGGCCGAGACCGCCGGGGGCCGGGTGCTGGGACTGGTGCGGATGCACCACCTGGTGCAGGACCACCTCGGCATGGACGTGCTGCTCGACGAACTGCGCGGCCTGCTCGCCGGAGACACCGACGAACTGGCGCCGGCCCCGCCGTTCCGCAACTTCGTGGCCCAGACCCGTGGCGTGCCGCGCGAGGAGCACGAGCGGTTCTTCGCCGACCTGCTCGGCGACGTCACCGAGCCCACCGCCCCGTACGGCCTGCTGGACGTACGGGGTGACGGCAGCGACGTACGGACCGCGCTGGTGGACGTCCCCGGCGAGCTGGCCGGGCGGCTGCGGCAGGCCGCGCAGCAGCTCGGGGTCACCGCCGCGACCGTGCTGCACGTGGCCTGGGCCCGGGTGCTCGCCGCCCTGTCCGGCCGCGACGACGTGGTGTTCGGCACCGTGCTGTTCGGCCGGATGAACGCCGGTGCCGGCGCCGACCGGGTGCTCGGCCCGTTCATCAACACCCTGCCGGTACGGGTCCGCACCAGCGGCGGCATACCCGAGGCGGTCGACACGATGCGTACCCAGCTCGCCGCCCTGCTCGAACACGAGCACGCCCCGCTCGTGGTCGCCCAGCGGGCCAGCGGCATCCCTGCCGACACGCCGCTGTTCACGTCGCTGTTCAACTACCGGCACATCGCGGCGCGGCGCGGCGGCGGCGAGGCACCGGCCCGGCCGATCGAGGGGGTCCGCGCCGTCCTCACCGAGGAACAGACCAACTACCCGCTCGCGATCTCGGTCAACGACATCGGCCCGGCCGAGCTGAGCCTGAGCGTGCAGGCGGTCGCGCCGATCGACCCGGAGACGGTCGGCCGGTACCTGTGCACTGTCACCGACCAGATGGTCGCCGCGCTGGAGACCGGCACGTCCGACACCGCGCTGCAGAACGTGGACGTCCTCGACGCCGCCGAACGCGACCAGCTGCTGCACCGCTGGAACGACACCACGACCGGCGACACCCCCGCGGCGTCGATCGTGGAGCTGATCGCGCGACAGGTCGCGGCGACCCCCGACGCTGACGCGGTGATCGGCGACGGCGTACTGCTGTCGTACGCGGAGCTGGACGCGGCGGCGAACCGGCTGGCGTACCTGCTGCGCGGCCGCGGGGTCGGCGCCGAGACGGTGGTGGCGCTCTGCCTGCCGCGCGGCGTAGCCCTGGTCACGGCGGTGCTGGCGGTGTGGAAGGCGGGTGCGGCGTACCTGCCGATCGACCCGCGGCTGCCGGCCGAACGGGTGCGCTTCCTGCTCGCCGACTCAGGTGCCGCGCTGGTGCTGGCCGACCGGGACGGAACCGCGTCGCTGGTCTCCGGCGCCGGCGTACCGGTGCTGTACGGGGACGACCCGGAGCTAGCCGGGCAGCCCGACACCGCGCCGGACGCCGACGTACACCCGGCGGGCTGCGCGTACGTGATCTACACGTCCGGTTCGACCGGTACTCCGAAGGGCGTCGCGGTGGCGCATGCCGGCGCGGTGAACCTGGCGGCCGCGCAGATCGCCCGGTTCGCCGTCGGTACGGACTCCCGGGTGCTCCAGTTCGCGTCGACCGGGTTCGACGCGGCGGTCTCGGAGCTGCTGATGGCGCTCTGCTCCGGAGCCGCGCTGGTGGTGGCGCCCGCGGAGCGGCTGGTGCCCGGCAACGGGCTCGCCGAGGTGCTCACGGAGCACCGGGTGACCCACGTGACGCTGCCCCCGGCCGCGCTGGCCGCGCTGGACACCGCCGACCTGGCGACGGTGACGACGCTGGTCTCGGCGGGTGAAGCGCTCGACACCGGGCTGTTGGCCCGCTGGGCGCCGGGCCGCCGGCTGCTCAACGCGTACGGACCGACTGAGACGACGGTGTGCGCGTCGATGTCGTCGCCGCTGGCCGCCGGCGACGTCCCGACCATCGGCACCCCGATCGCGAACGGCCGCACGTACGTCCTGGACGCCGGGCTGCGGCCGGTGCCGGTGGGGGTCACCGGCGAGCTGTACGCGGCCGGCTCCGGCCTGGCCCGCGGGTACGCCGGCCGCGCCGGGCTGACCGCGGAGCGCTTCGTCGCCTGCCCGTACGGGGCCGCCGGGGAGCGCATGTACCGCACCGGCGACCTGGCGCGCTGGACCCCGGACGGGCAGCTGGTCTTCGCCGGCCGCGCCGACGAGCAGGTGAAGGTGCGCGGGTTCCGGATCGAGCCGGGCGAGGTCCGGGCCGCGCTGACCAGCCACCCGCAGGTCACCCAGGCCGCCGTGATCGCCCGCGAGGACACCCTGGGGGACACCCGGCTTGTCGGCTACGTCGTCGGTGCCGCGGACGAAGCCGAACTCCGCGAGTACCTGGCGCGGCGGCTCCCCGAGTACCTGGTGCCGTCGGTGCTGGTCACGCTGCCGGAGCTGCCGGTGACGGTCAACGGCAAACTGGACCGGCGCGCGCTGCCCGCCCCGGCGTACGCCACCGGCCACGGCCGGGCCCCCGCCACGCTCCGCGAGGAGCTGGTGTGTGCCGCGTTCGCGCACGTACTCGGGCTGGACACGGTCGGTGTCGACGACCGGTTCTTCGACCTGGGCGGGCACTCGCTGCTCGCGGTGCGGCTGATCTCCCGGATCCGTACGGTGCTCGACGTCGAGGTGCCGATGCGGGTGCTGTTCGACCGGCCCACCCCGGCCGGGGTGGCGGCGTGGATCGCCGAGGCGGGCCCGGGCAGGTCCCGGCCGGTGCCGCGGCCCGGCGCCCGGCCGGAGCGGCTCCCGCTGTCGTACGCCCAGCGCCGACTGTGGTTCATCGGGCAGCTGGAGGGACCGAGCGCCACGTACAACTTGCCGCTGGTGACCCGGCTGACCGGCGAGGTGGACGCCACCGCGCTGCGGGCGGCGTTCTTCGACGTGATCGGGCGGCACGAGTCGCTGCGTACGGTGTTCGGGTCCGCCGACGGCGAGCCGTACCAGCGGATCCAGGACGTGGCGGAGCTGGACTGGCAGCTGGAGGTCCGGCAGGTCGCCGAGGCGGAGCTGGCCGGCGCCGTCTCGCAGCTCTCCGGCCATGCGTTCGACCTGGCCGCCGAGATACCGGTGAAGGCGTGCCTGCTGCGCACCGGCGCGGACCCGGTGCTGGTGGTGGTGCTGCACCACATCGCCGGTGACGGCTGGTCGATGGAGCCGCTGCGGCGGGACCTGCTGGCCGCGTACGCCGCGCGGCGGAACGGCACGGCACCACAGTGGGCTCCGCTGCCGGTGCAGTACGCCGACTACGCACTCTGGCAGCGCGACCTGTTGGGCGACGCCGCCGACGCCGGCAGCCTGCTGTCCCGGCAGCTCGGGTACTGGCGGGACGTGCTGGACGGTGCCCCGGAGGAGCTGGAGCTGCCGTACGACCGGCCCCGCCCGGCGTCGTCGGCGCACCGGGGCACCGGGGTACCGGTGGCGCTGCCGGCGGAGCTGCACCGGCGGCTGCGGGAGTTGGCCCGGGGCGAGGGCGCGACGCTGTACCTGGTGCTGCAGGCGGGGCTCGCGGCGCTGCTGTCGCGGCTCGGCGCCGGCACCGACGTACCGCTCGGGGTGGCGGTGGCGGGCCGTGCCGACGAGGCGTTCGACGACCTGGTCGGGTTCTTCGTCAACACCCTGGTGATGCGCAACGACCTGTCCGGCGACCCGACGCTGGCGGAGCTGATCGGCCGGGTACGCGGCGCCGGGCTGCGGGCGTTCGAGCACCAGGATGTGCCGTTCGAGCTGCTGGTCGAGGAGTTGGCGCCGGTACGGTCGCTGGCCCGCCACCCGCTGTTCCAGGTGATGCTGACGCTGCAGAACACCGGCCGCGCCGCGCCCGCGGGGCCCGCGGCGCAGCCTGGGGAGCCGCTGCCGGCGACGCCGGCAGCGGCGAAGTTCGACCTGGACGTGACGGTGTCGGAGGTGTTCGACGCCGACGGCGCCCCCACCGGGGTACGCGGCGCGGTGACCGGCGACGCGGAGCTGTTCGACCCGGAGACGGTGGAGCGGATCGTCGGCGGCTGGCTGCGGGTGCTGGAGACCATGGTCGAGGCGCCGGAGACCCCGCTCAGCCGGGTGGAGCTGGCGGGCGCCGACGAGCGGCGGCGGCTGCTCGGCGAGTGGGCCCGGGGTGTCGACGGCGGCGGCCGGGGCACCGTACCGGACCTCTTCGAGGCGCGGGTGGCCGCTGCTCCGCACGCGCTCGCGCTGGTGGGACCGGGCGTCGAGGTGACGTACGCCGTGCTGGACGCGCGGGCGAACCGGCTGGCGCGTTACCTGGTCTCGCACGGTGTCGGACCGGACGTGACGGTCGCGGTGGCGGTCGATCCCGGGGTGGAGCTGTTCGTCGCGTGGCTGGGGATCCTGAAGGCCGGTGGCGCGTACCTGCCGGTGAACACCGACTACCCGGACGAGCGGATCGGCGTGATGCTGGCCGACGCGGGCGTGGTGTCGGTGCTGACCACCGCGGGCACGCGGGACCGGCTCACCGGGTTCGGGGTACGGGTGGTGGCGCTGGACGACCCGGCGGTGGTCGCCGAGCTGGCGGCGCTCGACGGCGGCGCGCCGCGGCGGGCGCTGCTGCCGTCGCATCCGGCACAGGTGATCTACACGTCGGGTTCGACCGGGATACCGAAGGGGACGGTGATCCTGCACCGCGGCGTGGACCGGGTCGCCTCGCACGTCCGGGTCGGTCCCGGTGACGTGGTGAGCCAGCTCGCGTCGGTGTCGTTCGACGCCAGCACCCTGGAGGTGTGGGGTGCGCTGCTGAACGGCGCCACCGTGGCGGTGCCGGCCCGCGCGGACCTGTCGGTGGCGGAGCTGTCGGAGTTCTTCGCCGGCTACGGGGTGACCACCACGTGGCTGACCGCGGGGCTGTTCCACGAGGTGGTCGACGCCGACGTGGCCGCGCTGGGCGGGATGCGGGAGGTGTGGGCCGGCGGTGACGTGCTCTCCCCGGCGCACTGCCGCCGGCTGCTGGAGGCGTCCCCGGGCACCGTACTGACCAACGTGTACGGCCCGACGGAGTGCACGGTGTTCACCACGACGCATCGGGTGGCGGCCGCCGAGCTCACCGGCGGCGCCAGTGTCCGGATCGGTTCGCCGGTGGCGGCCAGCCGGGTTTACGTGCTCGACGCGTCGCTGCGACCGGTGCCGGTCGGCGTACCCGGCGATCTGTACACCGCCGGTGACGGGCTGGCCCGCGGGTACACCGGCCGGCCCGGCTTCACCGCCGAACGGTACGTGGCGTGCCCGTTCGAACCGGGTGAGCGGATGTACCGCACCGGCGACCGGGTGCGCTGGGGCACGGACGGGACCCTGACGTTCCTCGGCCGTGCCGACCACCAGGTGAAGATCCGCGGGATGCGGATCGAGCTGGGCGAGGTACGGAGCGCGCTGGCCGGCCACCCCCGGGTGGCCCAGGTCGAGGTGGTGGTCCGCGAGGACAGCCCGGGAGACAAGCGCCTGGTCGGGTACGTGGTGCCGGCCGCTGACGGTGCGGGGCTGCCCGAACTGCTGGTGGCGTACGCGGCGGAGCGGCTGCCGCGGTACCTGGTCCCGGCGGCGGTGGTGGTGCTGAACCGGATGCCGCTGACGGTGAACGGCAAGGTCGACCGGCGCGCGCTGCCCACCCCCGAATACCGTTCCGACCAGCCGGGCCGCGCGCCGGCCACGGTAACCGAGGAGCTGCTCTGCGGCGCGTTCGCGCAGGTGCTGGGGCGGGAGTCGGTCGGTGTCGACGACAGCTTCTTCGACCTGGGCGGCCATTCGCTGCTGGCCACCAGGCTGGTGTCGCGGATCCGCTCCGTGCTCGGCGCCGAGGTAGCGCTGCGTACGTTGTTCGAGGCGCCCACGGTGGCGGAACTGGCGGCCCGGCTGGGGGACGCCACCGCCGCCCGGCCGCCGCTGCGGCTGCGGCGCCGCCCGGAGCGGGTGCCGCTGTCGTTCGCGCAGCGCCGGCTGTGGTTCCTGGCGCAGTTGGAGGGGCCGAGCCCGACGTACAACATCCCGCTGCCGGTGCGGCTGCGCGGCGAGGTGGACGTGGCGGCGTTGGACGCGGCGCTGCGGGACGTGATCGGTCGCCACGAGGCGCTGCGTACGGTGTTCCCGTCCGCCGACGGCGAGCCGTACCAGCGGGTGCTCGACGTCGCCGAGCTGGACTGGGAGCTGCAGGTTTCCGACGTGGCGTCGGGCGAGCTGACCGGCGCGGTGTCGCGCGCGGCCGGGTACGCCTTCGACCTCTCGGCCGAACCGCCGGTATGGGCCTCGCTGCTGCGCGCCGGCCCGGGCGAGCAGGTGCTGGTACTGGTGCTGCACCACATCGCCGGCGACGGCTGGTCCATCGCGCCGCTGGCCCGTGACCTGTCGGCGGCGTACGCGGCGCGGGTGCGCGGCGAGGCCCCCGACTGGGCGCCGCTGCCGGTGCAGTACACCGACTACACCCTGTGGCAGCGGGAGCTGCTCGGCGACGAGTCCGATCCGGAGAGCCGACTGGCGACGCAGACGGCGTACTGGCGCCGGGCGCTGGACGGTGCGCCCGAGGAGCTGGCGCTCCCGGTGGACCGGCCCCGCCCGGCGGTGGGCAGCCACCGCGGGTACGTCGCCGCGCTGGACGTACCGGCGGAGGTGCACGCGAGGCTGACCGAGCTGGCGCGGGACGAGGGCGTGACCCCGTTCATGGTGTTGCAGGCCGCGCTGGCGGTCACCTTGTCCCGGGTCGGCGCCGGGGTCGACATCCCGATCGGGTCGGCGATCGCGGGTCGTACCGACGAGGCGTTGGACGACCTGGTCGGGTTCTTCCTGAACACCCTGGTGATCCGTACCGACCTGTCGGGTGACCCGGACTTCCGCGAGGTGCTGGCCCGGGTGCGGGAGACCAGCCTGGAGGCGCTGGCGCACCAGGACGTGCCGTTCGAACGGCTCGTCGAGGAGCTGGCGCCGGAGCGCTCGCTCGCGCGGCACCCCCTGTTCCAGGTGATGCTCACGGTGCAGAACACCGAGCGGGCGACCCTGGACCTGACCGGCGTACGTGCCGGCAGCGGCGGCGGCGCCGTGGACGCCGACGAGCTGGCGGCGGCGAAGTTCGACGTGTTCTTCTCGGTCAGCGAGGTCTTCGACCGGGACGGCGTCGCGGCCGGGCTACGCGGCTCGGTGACGCTGGCGGCGGATCTGTTCGAGGCGGCGGCGGCGTCGCGGTTCGCGGGTTGGTTCGCCCGGGTGCTGTCGACGGTCACCGCGGCCCCGGGGGTACGGCTGCGCGAGGTCGAGGTGGTGGATGCCGGGGAGCGGGACCGGCTGCTGGTGTCGTGGAACGACACCGCGGTCGAGCCGGTGGGCGCGGTGCTGGAGCGGTTCGCGGCGCGGGTGGCGGCCACGCCGGATGCGGTGGCGGTGGTCGCTGACGGCGTCGCGGTCTCCTACCGCGACCTGGATGTGGCGGCGAACCGGCTGGCGCACCACCTGCGTGGCATGGGTGTGGCTGCGGAGTCGGTGGTGGGTCTGGCGCTGCCGCGCGGCATCGAGACGATCACGGGTCTGCTGGCGGTGTGGAGGGCCGGTGCGGCGTACCTGCCGGTTGATGTGTCGTTGCCGGTGGAGCGGATCGCGTTCATGCTCGCTGACGCGGGTGTGGCGTGGGTGTTGGGTACGCGGGACACGATTGACGAGTTGCCGGCGGGCCGCCGGATTCGGATGGTGGCGGTCGATGACGCGTTGACCGAGGCGATGCTGGCTAGTTACCCGGAGTCCGCGCCGCGGGTCACCTCCGATCCGGCCGGTGTGGCGTATGTGATCTACACGTCGGGTTCGACTGGTGCGCCGAAGGGTGTCGCGGTCACTCACGCCGGGGTCGCGAACTATGTCGCGTCGGTGCCAGAACGGCTGGGTTGGGGTGTGCCGGGTGCCCGGTACGGGTTGTTGCAGCCGCAGGTGACGGATCTGGGGAACACGGTGGTGTTCACGTCGCTGGCGACCGGTGGGGTGTTGCACGTGCTGGACCCGGATGCGGTGACCGACCCGGACGCGGTGGCGGGCTACCTGCGGGAGCACGGGATCGAGCATGTGAAGGTGGTGCCGTCGCATCTGGCGGCGCTGACCGCGGCCGCGGGTGTGGAGGCGCTGCTGCCGGCCCGGTCGGTGGTGCTCGGTGGTGAGGCCGCCCCCGTCGCGTGGGTGAAGGAGCTGACCGAGGCCGCCGGGGCCACCGGTGTGGGCGTGTTCAACCACTACGGCCCGACGGAGACGACGATCGGGATCACCACCGCCGCCCTGACCGGCGGGACCGCACCGGCGGACTCGGCTTCCGGTGCACCGGCGCCCTCAGGCGTGGCGCCGATCGGTACCCCGATCGGTAACACCCGCCTCTACGTCCTCGACGAGAACCTCGCCCCGGTACCGGTCGGGGTCTCCGGCGAGCTGTACGCGGCTGGTGCCGGTCTGGCGCGGGGTTACGTGGCCCGTGCTGGTCTGACCGCGGAACGTTTCGTGGCGTGTCCGTACGGCGGCACCGGGGAGCGGATGTACCGCACCGGTGACCTGGCGAGGTGGACCCGGGACGGGCAGCTGGTCTACGCCGGCCGCGCTGACGAACAGGTCAAGGTACGGGGGTACCGGATCGAGCCGGGCGAGATCGAGACCGTACTGCGTGACCATCCTGGCATCGTCCACGCGGCGGTGGTGGCGCGGGAGGACACTCCCGGTGACCGGCGGCTGGTCGCCTACGTCGTACCCGCCGAAGACGGTGTCGACGTGGCGCAGGTACGGGAGCACCTGGCGCGGCGGCTGCCGGAGCACCTGGTGCCGGGTGTGCTGGTCACACTGTCCGAGTTGCCGTTGACCGCGGCGGGGAAGCTGGACCGCAGGGCGCTGCCCGCGCCCGATTTCGCGGGGCGTACCGCTTCGCGGGGACCGGTGAACGCGCGTGAGGAGGCGCTGTGTGAGGCGTTCGCGCAGGTGCTCGGTGTCGACACCGTCGGGGTGGAGGACAGCTTCTTCGACCTGGGTGGGCACTCGCTGCTCGCGGTGCGGCTGGTGTCCCGGATCCGCGCCGCGCTCGGTGTCGAGGTGGATATCCGTACCGTCTTCGATGCCCCGACGGTGGCGGACCTGGCGCAGCGGATCGGTGACGGTGGCGCCGACCCGGCCCGGGTCGCGCTGCGCGGGTACCCGCGGCCGGAGCGGATCCCGCTGTCGTACGCGCAGAGCCGGTTGTGGTTCCTGGGGGAGTTGGAGGGTCCGAACGCGACCTACAACATTCCGGTCGTGATGCGGCTGACCGGTGTCGACGCCGACGCGCTCGGCGCGGCGCTGCGGGACGTGATCGCACGTCACGAGTCGCTGCGGACGGTGTTTCCTGTCGCCGACGGCGAGCCGTACCAGCGGATCCTCGATCCCGGCGAGCTGGACTGGGAGCTGGAGGTTCGGCAGGTCGATGACCTGGCCGCGGCGGTCGGCCAGGCGTCCCGGTACGCCTTCGACCTGTCGGTCGAGTTGCCGATCCGGGCGTGGCTGCTGCGGGACGGCCCCGACCAGCAGGTACTCGTGGTCGTGATGCACCACATCGCCAGTGACGGTTGGTCCCGTGGCCCGCTGGGGCGTGACCTCACCGAGGCGTACGCGGCGCGGCGGCGCGGTGAAGCCCCGGTGTGGCAGCCGTTGCCGGTGCAGTACGCCGACTACGCGCTCTGGCAGCGCGAGCTGCTCGGTGAGGGGCCTGAGAGCCTGCTGGCGACCCAGGTCGACTACTGGCGGGAGACCCTGGCCGGCGCGCCGGAGGAGCTGGCGCTGCCCACCGACCGGCCCCGACCGGCGGTCGCCAGCCACGTCGGGCACCAGGTGCCGGTACGCCTGTCGGCGCCGCTGCACCAGCGGCTGACCGAGCTGGCGCGGGCGGAGGGTGCGACGCCGTTCATGGTGTTGCAGGCCGCGTTCGCGGTGACGCTGTCCCGCCTCGGTGCCGGCACCGACATCCCGCTGGGGTCGGCGGTGGCGGGGCGTACCGACGAGGGGTTGGATGACCTGGTCGGGTTCTTCGTGAACACTCTGGTGATCCGTACCGACCTGTCGGGTGACCCGGAGTTCCGTGAGGTGCTGCGCAGGGTGCGCGAAGCGAGCCTGGGTGCCTTCGCGCACCAGGACGTGCCGTTCGAGCGGCTGGTGGAGGAGCTGACGCCGTCGCGGTCACTGGCCCGGCACCCGCTGTTCCAGGTGATGCTCACGGTGCAGAACACCGAACGGGCGGTGCTGGAGCTCGACGGCGGCCAGACCGGTGCGGTCACCGGGCTGGACGCCCCGGCGCTGGGCGTCGCGAAGTGCGACATCGACGTCATGCTCGGCGAGCTGTTCGACACCGACGGCGGCGCGGCCGGCATGCGCGGGTCGGTCACCATGGCGGCGGACCTGTTCGACGCGCCGAGCGCGGCGACGCTGGTCGAGCGGTTCCTCCGGGTCCTGGAAACCGTCACCGGCACCCCCGACGTACGGGTCCGCGGCGTCGACGTTCTCGACGCCGGCGAGCGGGAGCAACTGCTCTGTGGCGACCCGATCGCGCCGCCGGACGGCACCGTGCCGGAGCTGTTCGCCCGGCAGGTGGCCGCCACCCCGGACGCGACGGCGGTGGTGGACGGCGAGGTACGGCTGACGTACCGGGAGCTGGACGCCCGGGCCAACCAGCTCGCCCGCTACCTCGACGCCGGTACGGAGTCGGTGGTCGCGCTGGCGATGGAACCCGGCGTGGAGCTGCTGGTCGCGCTGCTCGCGGTGTGGAAGGCAGGGGCCGCGTACCTGCCGGTCGACCCGCGGTATCCGGCCGAGCGGATCGGGTTCGTGCTCGCCGACAGCGGCGCCACCCTGGTACTCGGCATCCGGGACGTGCTGGACACGCTGCCGCTGCGGGGGGTACGCGCCATCGCGCTGGACGACCCCGAGGTGCGCGCCGGTGTGGCGGTGTGCCCGGACACGGCACCGCCGCCGACCGTACGCCCGGCAAACCTGGCGTACGTGATCTACACGTCGGGTTCGACCGGTACGCCGAAGGGCGTCGCCGTCAGCCACGGCGGCGCGGTGAACCTGGCGACGGCGCAGATCGCGCACTTCGCGGTGGAGCCCGGCTCGGTGGTGCTGCAGTTCGCGTCGATCGGCTTCGACGCGGCGACCTCCGAGGTGTTGATGGCGCTCTGCTCCGGCGCGACCCTGGTGCTGGCCGGCGCGGACGAGTTGGTGCCGGGTGCCGGGCTGGCCGAGCTGGTGGCGCGGCACGGCGTCACCCACGCCACGCTGCCCCCGGTGGTGCTGGGCGCACTGGACGGTGACGCGTTGCCGTCGGTGACCACACTGGTGTCGGCGGGCGAGGCGCTCGACCGGGGTCTGGTGGACCGGTGGGCGCCGGGTCGCCGCCTGGTCAACGCGTACGGCCCGACGGAGACCACGGTCTGCGCGTCCATGTCGGTACCGCTCGCGGCCGGTGACGTACCGGTGATCGGGACCGCGATCGCGAACGCGCGGCTGTACGTGCTGGACGGCGCGCTGCGACCGGTCCCGGCCGGGGTGACCGGCGAGCTGTACGTCGCCGGTGCCGGCGTCGCCCGCGGGTACGTCGACCGGCCCGGGCTGACCGGGCAGCGGTTCGTGGCGTGCCCGTACCTGCCGGGGGAGCGGATGTACCGCACCGGCGACCTGGTGCGCCGGACCGCCGGCGGGCAGCTGGTGTACGTCGGCCGTGCCGACGAACAGGTCAAGCTACGCGGCTTCCGGATCGAGCCGGGTGAGGTCGAGGCGGTGCTGCGGCAGCACCCGGACGTGAGCCAGGCCGCGGTGGTGGTGCGTGAGGAGCGCCTGGTCGGGTACGTGGTCCCGGCCGGCGGGGCCGAGGTCGCCGACCTGCGGGGGTACCTGGCGGAGCGGCTGCCGGAGTACCTGGTGCCGGCGGTGGTGATGGTGTTGCCGGAGCTGCCGGTGACCCCGAACGGGAAGCTGGACCGTGCGGCGCTTCCGGCTCCGGAGTACGCCGCGGGTGCCGGTCGCGGCCCGGAGACGGTGACCGAGGAGTTGCTGTGTGGCGCGTTCGCGCGGGTGCTGGGGTTGGAGTCGGTCGGTGTCGATGACAGCTTCTTCGACCTGGGTGGGCACTCGCTGCTCGCCGCCCGGTTGATCTCGCGGGTACGTGCGTTGCTGGGTGTCGAGGTGGAGCTGCGTACGTTGTTCGAGGCCCCGACCGTGGCGGGACTGGCGGCCCGGCTGGCGGACGCGACCGCGCAGACCCGGCCACCGCTGCGCGCTGGGGAGCGCCCGGAGCGGGTCCCGCTGTCGTTCGCGCAGCGCCGGCTGTGGTTCCTGGCCCAGCTGGAGGGTCCCAGCCCGACGTACAACATTCCGATGCCGGTACGGCTGCGCGGCGAGGTGGACGTCACGGCGCTGGACGCGGCGCTGCGGGACGTGATCGGTCGCCACGAGGCGCTCCGTACCGTGTTCCCGGCCGCCAACGGCGAGCCGTACCAGCAGATCCTGGACGTCGCCGCGCTGGACTGGGAGCTGCGGGTCTCCGACGTACAGCCCGGCGAACTGGCCACCGCGATGGCCGAGGCGGGCCGGTACGCGTTCGACCTCGCCGCGGAGTTGCCGATCCGGGCGTGGCTGCTGCGGGCCGGGCCGGACGAGCAGGTGCTGGTGCTGGTGGTGCACCACATCGCCGGCGACGGCTGGTCGATGGGGCCGCTGGCCCGTGACCTGTCGGCGGCGTACGCGGCGCGGGTGCGCAGCGAGGCGCCGGAGTGGCAGCCGCTACCGGTGCAGTACGCCGACTACACCCTCTGGCAGCGCGAGCTGCTCGGCGACGAATCCGATCCCGAGAGCCGCCTGGCGACCCAGGTCGGCTACTGGCGCCAGGCCCTGGAGGGTGCGCCGGAGGAGCTGGCGCTGCCCACGGACCGGTCCCGCCCCACGGTCGCCAGCCACGCCGGCCACCGGGTCCCGGTACGGGTGCCCGCCCAGGTGCACGCCCGGCTGGCCGGGCTGGCGCGGGCCGAGGGGGTCACGCCGTTCATGGTGCTGCAGGCGGCGCTGGCGGTAACGCTGTCGCGGGTCGGCGCCGGGACCGACATCCCGATCGGGTCCGCCATCGCGGGGCGTACCGACGAGGCCCTGGACGACCTGGTCGGGTTCTTCCTGAACACGCTCGTGATCCGTACCGATCTCTCCGGCGACCCGGAGTTCCGCGCGGTGCTGGCCCGGGTACGCGAGACCAGTCTGAATGCCCTGGCGCACCAGGACGTGCCGTTCGAACGCCTGGTGGAGGAGCTGGCGCCGTCGCGGTCCCTGGCGCGGCACCCGCTGTTCCAGGTGATGCTCACGATGCAGAACAACGAGAGCGTCTCGCTGAACCTGCCCGGCGTACGGGCCGGAGCCGGCGAGCCCGGGGAGCCTCGTGCGGACGGTGAGCCGGGACCGGCGGCCGGCGGGGGAGGCGACGACGCGATGCCGGCGCCGGCGAAGTTCGACGTCTACGTCGCGATCGAGGAGGTCTTCGACCGCGACGGTGCCCCGGCCGGGCTACGTGGCTCGGTGACGCTGGCGGCGGACCTGTTCGAGGCGCCGGCCGCGTCGCGGTTCGCGGAGTGGTTCGCCCGGGTGCTGTCGACGGTGACGGAGACCCCGCGGGTACGGCTGCGCGAGGTCGACGTACTCGGCGCCGGCGAGCGGGACCGGCTCCTGGTGTCGTGGAACGACACCGCGGCGGCGCCCGCGGCCACGGTGCTGGACCGGTTCGCGGCGCAGGTGGCGGCCACGCCGGATGCGGTGGCGGTGGTCGCCGGTGGTGTCGAGGTGTCCTACCGCGACCTGGATGCGGCGGCGAACCGCCTCGCCCATCACCTGCGTGGCATGGGCGTCGGTCCGGAGTCCGTGGTGGGCCTCTGCCTGCCCCGTGGCCAGGAGACCATCACCGGGCTGCTGGCGGTGTGGAAGGCGGGTGCGGCGTACCTGCCGGTCGACGCGTCGCTTCCGGTGGAGCGGATCGCGTTCATGCTCGCCGACACGGGTGCGGCGTGGGTGCTCGGTACGCAGGACACGATCGACGAGTTGCCGGCGGGCCGCCGGATCCGGATGGTGGCGGTCGATGACGCGTTGACCGAGGCGATGTTGGCCGGCTACCCCGAGACCGCGCCGCCGGTGCCGGTCGACGCGGCCGGCCTGGCGTACGTGATCTACACGTCGGGTTCGACCGGTACGCCGAAGGGCGTCGCGGTCACCCACGCGTCGATCGCGAACTACGTCGGCTCGGTGCCGGAGCGGCTGGGTTGGGGTGAGCCGGGTGCCCGGTACGGCCTGCTGCAGCCGCAGGTCACGGACCTGGGGAACACGGTGGTGTTCACTGCGGTGGCGACCGGTGGCGTGTTGCATGTACTCGACCCGGGGTTGGTCACCGATCCGGACGCGGTGGCGGGCTACCTACGTGAGCACCGGGTCGAGCATGTGAAGGTGGTGCCGTCGCACCTCGCGGCGCTGACCGCCGCCGCCGGCTTCGACGCGCTGCTGCCGGCCCGGTCGCTGGTGCTCGGCGGCGAATCCGCTCCGGCCCCGTGGGTCAGGGAGCTGGTGGCCGGGGCCGGGGAGCGCGGCGTCTTCAACCACTACGGTCCAACCGAGACCACCATCGGCATCACCACCGCCCACCTGACCGGCGAACTGGTCGCCGCGGGCGCCGTCCCGATCGGCACCCCGATCGCCAACACCCGGCTCTACGTCCTGGACCGGGAACTCGCCCCGGTCCCGGTCGGCGTTACCGGCGAGCTGTACGCCGCCGGTGCCGGTCTGGCCCGTGGCTATGTCGCCCGCCCCGGACTCACGGCGGAGCGGTTCGTGGCGTGCCCGTACGGCGGCGCCGGGGAGCGGATGTACCGCACGGGCGACCTGGCGAAGTGGACCCCCGACGGGCAGCTCGTCTACGCCGGGCGCGCCGACGAGCAGGTGAAGGTACGCGGCTACCGGATCGAACCCGGCGAGATCGAGGCCGCCCTGCGCAGCCACCCGGACATCGCCCAGGCGGCGGTGGTCGCGCGCGAGGACACACCGGGTGACCGGAGGCTGGTGGGATACGTCGTACCCGTGGATCCGGACAGCAGTGACGACGGGCAGCTACGTGCGTTCCTCGCCCAGCGGCTGCCAGAGCACATGGTTCCCGCCGCGGTCGTGATGCTGACCGAGCTGCCGCTCACCGCCGCCGGCAAGCTGGACCGCAAGGCGCTCCCCGCTCCCGACTACGCCAGCGCGTCGGCGGCCTGGGCCGCGGTGAGCCGCAAGTCCGCCA
Organism: Micromonosporaceae bacterium; assembly: GCA_050701695.1. Taxonomy (GTDB): domain Bacteria; phylum Actinomycetota; class Actinomycetes; order Mycobacteriales; family Micromonosporaceae; genus WHSM01. The sequence goes on along the minus strand of JBOGDE010000015.1, from coordinate 3,215 downwards.
CCGCCCTGGAGGGGCTGGTCAGCGAGGCGTTCGCCGAGGTGCTCGGGGTGCCGGAGGTACGGGTCGACGACGACTTCTTCCAGCTTGGCGGGCACTCCCTGCTGGCGGTCGCGCTGGTCACCAAGCTGCAGGAGAAGGGCGTGTCGATCTCGGTACGCAACCTGTTCGCGGCGCCGACCGTCGCGGGGCTGATCAACCAGCTCAGCCTGTCGTCGCTGAGCGATTCGCTGGAGAAGCTGTTGCCGATCCGTACCGGCGGAGACCGGCCGGCGTTGTTCTGCATTCATCCCGCCGGCGGTTTGAGCTGGGCGTATATGCCATTGGCACAGTTCGTTCCCGAGGACATTCCGTTGTACGGCCTTCAGGCGGCGGGTCTGGACGGCACCAGTGAGGTCGCGAGTTCGGTGCACGAAATGGCGGCCGACTACATCGCACAGATACGTACGGTGCAGCCGAACGGGCCGTACCACCTGATGGGTTTCTCCTTCGGAGGAATGCCCGCGTTCGAGATGGCGGTGCAGTTGCGGGCCGCCGGGGAGCGCGTGTCCCTGGTGATCGTCGACTGCTTCCCGGCCCGCAGCGCCACCGAGGAGCCGCCCGCCGACCTGCCGGAGCTGCCACCGGGCGCGGAGCTGGTGTCACCCGACGACCTCGACCCGGAGGCCGAGCAGCGGCGCGTCGCGGCACGGATCCGGGAGGAGCTGGGCGACGTGCTCGGCGGCGTCTCCGAGGACGAGCTGCTGCTGCTCGCCAAGATCTACAACAACAACACGGCGCTGCGCAGAGACCACCGGCCCAGCACGTTCGATGGGGATATGTTGCTGTTTGTCGCGGTCGGCGATAACCGCGAGGCCCCTGACCGGCGGCGCTGGGAGCCGTACGTCGAGGGCGAGATATCGCAGCTCACGATGTCCTGCAAGCACTCGGACATGATCCGGCCGGAGCACCTCCCCGAGCTCTGGGCCGGCATCGCCGGGTGGCTGGAGGGCCGGGGATGAGCGCCGGCCCGGCGGCCTGTTCAACTGCGGCCGCGCATCAGTTGTACGGCGGCCGCCGCGGTGTACGGGCACACACTTTCCAAACTGGCCGGTAATACGCTGGAATTCTTTCCAGGCGTATCCGCGTCAGTAGTGCGGTGTGCGAATCGGCGGTAAGCAAAGCGACGGTGCCCGACCGGTCGCTGCTGTTCTCACGTTCTGACGTTTGAATGAATGGGAAAGGTGCGATAATGAAATCTGACGCTGCGCCGTGGGAGCTGATGGCCGGTCAGCAGGGCATGTGGGACTCCCAGCAGATCGCACCCGAGTCCACCGCATTCAACGTCAGCCAGTACGTCGAGATCGAAGGCGACCTTGACGTCGACCTGCTGGTGACGGCGCTGCGGCTGGCGCTGGAAGAGGCTGAGGCGTACCGGCTGCGGTTCCAGATCGTCGACGGCCGGCCGCGGCAGCACCTCGGCGAGCTGGACGACGCGACGATCCGGGTGATCGACCTCGGCGGCGAGCCGGACCCCCGCCGCGCCGCCGAGGACTGGATGCGCCGCGACACCGGCACCCCGGTCGACCCGCTGCACGACCCGATGTACGTCCAGGTGGTCTTCGTGCTCGGCCACCGGCGGTTCTTCTGGTACCAGCGGTTCCACCACCTCGCCGTCGACGGCCACAGCGGGTCGCTGTTCAGCGCCGCCGTCGCCCGCCACTACAACGCGCTGCTGGCCGGCCAGGAGCCGGACCGGACCACCCTGGAGCCGTACGCCGTGCTGCGGGACGCGGACCGTGCCTACCGCGGCTCCGCCGACCGCGACCGTGACCGGGACTTCTGGCTGGGCGCACTGGCGGGGCTGCCGGCGCCGACCCGGCAGCTGCCGCAGCAGCTGCGTCGCCGTCCCGATGCGCTGGCCCGGCACTCCCGCACCCTGGGCGCGGGCGAGACCCAGGCGGTGCGGGACGCGGCGGCCCGGCTCGGCACCAGTGTCGCGGGGCTGGTGATCGCGGCCGCGGCGACGTACGAGCACCGCAGTACCGGAGCCCGCGACATCCTGATCGGGATCCCGGTGCTGGGCCGCAAGAGCATGCGGGAACTCCGCGGCATCGGGACCACCACCAACGTGATGCCGCTGCGGCTTGAGGTCACGCCCCGTACCACCGCCCGGGAGCTGGTCGACCAGGCGGCCCGGGCGATCCGTACCGGGCTGCGCCACCAGCGGTACCGGTTCGAGGACATCTTCAGCGACCTCAGCCTGGCCGGCGGCATGCCGACGGGGATGAGGGTCAACGTGATGACCCCCGACTACTCGGTGCCGTTCGGCGACTGCACTGCCACCATCCACAGCCTGCCCGGCGGCGTGATCGAGGACCGGGGCATCAACGTGTACGACCGGCAGGGCGCCGCCACGATCGACGTCGACGTCGACGTGAACCACGACCTGCACCCGCCGTCGCTCGGCGAGGAGATCTCGCGCCGCCTCCTGCGGCTGCTCGCCGGCTTCGGCGAAGCCGCCGCCGACGACCCGGTGAGCCGGTTCAGCCTGCTCGACGACACCGAACGGCGGCAGGTGCTGACCGGCTGGAACCAGACCACGGAGCCGGTGCCGGCGGCGACTGTACCGGAGCTGTTCGCCGCCCAGGTCGCCCGTACCCCCGGCGCCACCGCGGTGTGCGGGGACGGCCTCACCCTCCGGTACGCCGAGCTGGACACCCGGGCGAACCAGCTCGCCCACCACCTGCGGGGCGCCGGCCTGGGTACCGAGTCGGTGATCGCGATCGCGCTGGAACGCGGCGCCGACCTGGTGGTGGCCTCGCTCGCCGTGCTCAAGGCCGGCGCGGCGTTCGTCCACGTCGACCCGGCCGGCGCCACCGGGGCGGCGGTCTCCGGCACCGACGCCGTCATGCTGCTGACCTCGACCCGGGTACGCGACGCGCTGCGGGCGGCCCCGGTGCAGGTGCTGGCACTGGACGACCTAGCCCTCGACGCGCTGCTCGCCACCGGCCCGGACACCGCACCGGAGCTGGCCGCGCACCCCGACGCGCTGGCGTACCTGGTCTACCCGCCCGGCGGCTCGGAGCCGGTCGCCGTGACCCACCGCGGTGCGGTGAACCTGGTGACCGCGCAGCGGCGTGACCTCGCGCTCGACGGCGCCGCCCGGGTGCTGCACGGCGCCCCCACCGGTTCGGCCGCGGCGGTGGCGGAGCTGCTGGCGGCGCTCTGCTCCGGGG
>JBOGDE010000014.1:0-29455 GCA_050701695.1 Micromonosporaceae bacterium | reverse complement strand
GGCCAGGCGCGGGCAGACGGGGCGCCGGTCCCGCAGCCGGGCGCGACAGGCGAGGCGCGGGCAGACGGGGCTCTCGACGACTGGCTGACCGTGGCGGAGCTGCTCACCCGTCTCGGTGCCCGGGTGGTGCCGGCCACCCCGGAAGAGCACGACGCCGCGGTGGCGCAGATCAGCCACCTGCCGCACCTGGTCGCGGCCGCACTCGCCGCCGCCGCGGGAGGGCCGGGGCTGGCCGGAACGCTGGGCGCCGGGTCGTACCGGGACGCCACCCGGGTCGCCGGCAGCCGCCCCGAGCTGGTCGCCGCGATGTGTGGCGGCAACGCCGCGGCGCTGCGTTCGGTGCTGGACGATCTGCTCGACCGGCTCGGCGAGGCGCGCGGCCGGCTCGACTACACGGACCCGATCCCGGCGATCGCCGAGTGGCTGCGACCCGGGCACCACGCCCGCTCGGCCTGGCCCCCCACCGGCGGCGAACCGCGTACCCTCGCCGCCGACCCCGACGCGCTGCTCGGGCTCGGCCGGGCCGGCGGTTGGATCACCGACGTGTCCCCCGACCGCCGCACCGTGGCCGCCGTACACCCCTCGCCGCCCGCTCCCGGCGGGTAGCGGCTCAGGCCGGGTCCCACGCGGCGCGGGTCAGGCCGGACTCCCCGCGGCGCGGCGGCGTCAGACGAGCTGGTCGGCGCGGGCGGCGCGGACGGATCGGAGCGCTTGGCGGACCATCGGCACGGTCGACGGGTCGACGATCACCCGTGCGGCCAGCTCCTCGACCGGGACCTGGCCGCCGTCGGCGCGTACCACCCGGACCCCGCCCGCGGGGTTGGTACGCCAGCGCGCCACCCCACCATCGACCGCCGCCACCGCGAACGCCACCGCGAGCAGACCCCGCGCCGGGACCCGTAGCCGCTGCTCCAGCTGCGGGAGCGCGCCGGCCTCGATCAGGTGCAGTACGGTGTCCAGCCCCGCCTTGCCGCTGGCTTCGATCACACCGCCCGGGGCGGTCGCGGCGACCTCGTCCGCGGCGGCGAACAGCTGTGCCACCTCGCCCCGCAGCGACTCGCTGGCGATGGTGGCGCTGAACTCGTCCCACGGCACCCGGGCCACGTCGGCGCCGATCACCTCGCGCTCCACCTGCCGCACCGTCTCGCAGGAGCGGGAACGCAGCGGCACCAGCTCCGACCCGGTGGGGGCCTCGGGCGCGAGGTCGATCGCGTGCAGCCGTTCCAGCCGGGTGGGCCGCACCTCCCAGGCGTGCCCGGGCTCGATGCCGGGCGCGGTGCGTACCAGCTCCAGCTCCTCGCTCCAGGCCTCGCGTACCCGGTCGAAGCCGTCGCTGAGGTTGAGCGGGGCGTACCCGGCCCGGGCCGCCGGCGCGATCACCTCGGCGATGTAGCGCTGCCAGGCGGCCACCACCACCGGCACCTCGCGCAGCGCGCCCGCGACACTGGCCCGGCCGGTCAGCGCCACCGCGCTGCGGTCGGCGGTCAGCACCAGCTGCCGGCTCACCGGCGCCTCCACGGCCAGGAACAGCTGGGCCCAGAACGCGAAGACCAGTCCGGCGGTACGGGGTCGCGCGGCCAGCATCGGGCCCACTGTGGCGCGCGCCCGGTGACACATCGCCGCCAGTCGGCCGGCGCCGGCGGGCCCGGCCAGCTCCCGCGCCAGCAGCGCCTGCAGCTGCGCCGGGGTCAGCCCGATCAGCAGCGGCAGACCGACGTACACCCCGCGCGGGCCGGCGACCAGGCCGAGCCGCCGAGGATGCTGCCACGACGTGACCGCCGGCTCCGCTCCCAGTCGCAGCTCGTCCGGCGGCGGTACACCGAGCCGCTCACACAGCGCACGTACCTCGGTCCACAGTGGGGAGTCGAGTCGGGGTGGCACCACGGTGCCGGAGGGTTCGCGGTACGCCGCGTCACGTACCAGACGATGGGCCCGCGCCGAGAGCACGACGGCGAGGATGGTGACCGCGCTCAGCAGTGCGGCGCCCACCCCGGGGGTGGTACGCCACAGCAGCACACTCGCGGCGGCCAGCCCGATGCCGACCAGGTACCGCCCAAACCAGTACCCGCCCAGCATCGCCACGCCCACCGCGGCGCGGAAGGTGATCAAGCCCGAGCCCTTTCCCAGCCACGCACCCCTGCCGCTACCGCGGCCCCACAGGTGGCTGCATGGACGAAGATAGCGAGGAGTGTCGAATCGGGGCAATGCCGTACCCACCGGATTCGCCCAGTGTGACCACCGCGACCCGGTGCGCGGGGTTTCCCTGGACCCGGCAGAAACGTCTTGCCGCCGGCCGCCGGAGGTCACGTAGGGTCCAGGAGTGACGCGCATACAACAGATCGCCGACCGTTACGTCGAGGAGTGGGCGGAGCGTAATCCGCTGGGTGCCACCTTCGCCGGGATCGCCGGCCACGACGCCGAGATGACCGACCTGTCGCCTGCCGGGCTTGCCGAGGCGGTGGAGCTGGATCGGCGTACGATCGCCGCGCTCGCCGAGGTGCCACCGGCCGACGACGCCGAGCGGGCCGCCGCCGAGTCGATGACCGAGCGGCTGGGGCTGCACGTCGAGCAGTACGAGGCCGGCCTGGTCACCTCCAACCTGAATGTGGTCGACTCCGCGCTGCAGGGCGTACGGATGGTCTTCGATCTGATGCCGACCGAGGGCGAGGCGGCGCAGCGCGACATCGCGGCCCGGCTGGCCAAGGTGCCCACAGCGCTCGCCGGCTACACCGAGTCGCTGCGCGAGGCCGCGGCCGGCGGCATGGTCTCCGCCCGCCGGCAGGTGCTGGCCTGTGCCAAGCAGGCGGCTGACTGGGCCGACCCGGGCAAGGACGACGTGTACGGCGCACTGGTCGCCCGGCTCGACGCCGAGGGCGGGCTGCGCAACGACCTGGAGAAGGCTGCCCGAGCGGCGGCGGACGCGTCCGCCGAGTTCGGCCGGTTCCTCACCGACGAGCTGCTGCCGCTGGCCCCGGCGAAGGACGCGGTGGGCGGCGACCGGTACGCGCTGTGCTCCCGTACCTTCCTCGGCGCCGTGGTCGACCTGGAAGAGACGTACGCCTGGGGCTGGGACGAGCTGCGCCGGATCGAGACCGAGATGACCTCGGTCGCCGGTGAGCTGGGCGCCGACTCGATCCGGGGCGCGATCGAGCAGCTGGATGCCGACCCGGACCGCCGGATCGCCGGCAAGGAGGCGTTCCGGGACTGGATGCAGCAGCTCGCGGACAAGGCGCTCGCCGAGCTGCACGGCAGCCACTTCGACATCCCGGAGCCGGCCCGCCGTATCGAGTGCCGGATCGCGCCGACCAGCACCGGCGGCATCTACTACACCGGCCCCAGCGAGGACTTCACCCGCCCGGGGCGGATGTGGTGGTCGGTGCCGGCCGGGGTCGACGCGTTCAGCACCTGGCGGGAGACCACCACGGTCTACCACGAGGGCGTACCGGGGCATCACCTGCAGTTCGCGCAGACGGCGTACCAGCATGAGCTGCTCAACCGGTGGCAGCGTCAGCTCTGCTGGGTCTCCGGCCACGGTGAGGGCTGGGCGTTGTACGCCGAGCGGCTGATGGCCGACCTGGGCTACCTCGACGACCCGGGCGACCGGCTGGGGATGCTGGCGGCGCAGGCGTTCCGCGCCACCCGGGTGATCCTCGACATCGGCATGCACCTGGAGCTGCCGATCGCGGAAGGCCCGCACCGGGGCACCCCGTGGACTCCGGAGCTGGGCTGGGAGTTCCTGCTGGCGCACGGCTACATGGACGAGGCGACGCTGCGCTACGAGCTGGACCGCTACTTGGGCTGGCCGGGGCAGGCGCCGTCGTACAAGGTCGGCGAACGCATCTGGCTCGCCGCACGCGCCGACGCCGAGCGCCGCGCCGGCGCCGACTTCGACCTCAAGGCGTTCCACCGCAAGGCCCTCGACCTGGGCTCCATCGGCCTCGACCCGCTACAGCGGGCCCTCGCGCGCCTCTGACGGTCGCGGTGCCCGTGCAAATGGCGCCGACACCGCCACTGCGGTGTGGGTGTCAGTCGCGTTCTTCGAGGCGGCGTTCGAACTCCTCGGTGACCCGTCGCTGCAGGTCGGCGAGCTCCTCGTCGGTCAGCTCGGACAGGTCGCCGGAGCCCTTGCCGCCGGAACCGTAGTCGGTGCCGACGCCTCTGCCGTCCCGGTCGGCGAGCGTGCCGCACCGGATCACGCTGCCGTCGGCGCGGTGCAGGCAGGTCGGCTTCTCGCCCTTGAGGGTGCCGGTCCCGGAGACCCGGTACAGGATGTTCTGGCCGGCGCCGAGGGTGGCGACCCAGCTGTCGGGGCCGGTCGGCACCACCTCGTACACCTTGATGTTCTGCCAGTTCGGGATGTCCTGGTAGTCGGCCTTGATCTTGTCCACGATCGCTTTCGGGGAGACCCAGGACGGCTTGAGCCGGTGCACGGACAGCGGCGCCAACTCGCCGGACCGGGGCTTGGCCGACACCACCGAGATCACGCTGATCGAGGTCGCGGAGCCGCGGCCGGTGAGCGGGGTGGCGTACACGCTGCCCCGGTCGGTGTCGAGCGTGAACTCGCTGTCGTTGCCGGAGTTGACCTCGTCATCGGGCAGCTCCCAGCCGGCCCGGTTGAAGAACCAGTCACCGAAGCTGCCGATCGCCGAGGTGGCTTCGCGCTGCTCGGAGGCCAGCGACAGCGGGTACGCCGGACCGGGCACCGTGGTGCGGTCGGTGATCGTGATCTCGCCGGTCCGGCCGTCGTAGATCGCAACGCCAGCGGGCCGGTCGGTGACCACCAGCCAGCCCACCTGCCGCTTCAGCGGCACCACCACCTTCGGCGCACCGCGGTCGCAGTAGGCGTACACGTCGTCGTTGTCCCAGGAGCGCCAGCGGGCCTGCTTGTTGATCTGGCGCCCCAGGTTGTGGGTGAACCAGCCACCGACCCTGGCGTCGGCCTTCAGCGTGAACTCGCACCGCTGGTCGGGCTGGCCGCGACCCTGCATCGGGATGTTCTGGGTGAGCACCGTCTGGTAGCCGGCCAGCCAGCCGCGCCGTGCCACCAGGTTGGAGAACCGGTCGGTGTCCGGCAGGTACGAGGTGTCGGTGATGTCGCCCGGCACGTCGCCCAGGTTGGGTCGCGCCATCGCCTCGGCGACCTGGAACGGGGCCCGCTCACCGAACGCCGGTGGGCCGCCGGACTCCACCTCGACGCTCGCCGCATAGTCCTTGTCCTGCAGGTACGAGTGGTAGACCCCCCAACCAACCAGCCCGATGACGGCGAGGACGCCGGCGCCCAGGATCAGGCCGCCGAAGTCGACGAGCAGGTCTTCGTCGTACCACCAGATCAGCAGTGCCGGGATCCCGGCCGCGCCGATCGGGACCGCCAGGAACAGCGTCTTGCGGAGCATCCACCACAGCTGCGTGGAGTAGTACGGCGCCAGCCAGATCAGCAGCGCGAACCCCAGGACGGCCAGCACCGCGTAGACCAGGCCCGGCCGGATTCGGATCGTCACGTGAAGCCCCCGTAGTCGGCGATCGAGTGCCTCAGGGTATCGCCGAGACCCCGGCCGTCGCCGGGTCTAGAAACCTGCTTTCAGGCGCGATATCGTACTTGGAAGATTTCTTCGGTACGCCGAGAGTGCCTCGGGCGTACCAGGCGCGCCCGAGGCTGCGGGGTTCCAGAGCAGGGGAGGACCCATGCGCGCAAACTTCAGTCTCCGACTCCCGGCCGCGTTAGCCGGCGCCGCACTCGCGGGCGCGCTCTCCGTGGTCGCGATCGGTACGCCGGCCCACGCGGCGCCGGCGTTCCAGATGCCGTTCCGGTGCAACCAGACGTGGAGCGGCGCCACGTACAGCTACCACAGTCCGCCGCGCGCGGTGGACTTCAACCGTACGAACGACTGGGGTGACGCGGTCACCGCTTCGGCGTCCGGAACGGTGAGCGTGGTCCAGAACCTCGGCAGCTCCAGCTACGGGCTCTGGATCGAGATCAACCACGGCGGCGGCTGGCGTACCCGGTACGCCCACCTGTCCGGCGAGGTCGTCTCGGTCGGCATGTCGGTGTCACGGGGCCAGCAGATCGGCACCTTGGGCAACACCGGCGGCTCCACCGGGCCGCACCTGCACTTCGAGCAGCGCTACAACGGCTCCGCGGTCAGCATCCGGTTCAACGGCAGCTACATCTACTACTACGGCACCCGCAGCTACACGAGCGCCAACGCGTGCATCGGCCCGCAGGGCACCGTGAACACCGCGGGTGCGGCGCTGAACGTACGTACCGGAGCCAGCACCAGCTACAGCTCGATCGGGTCGGTACCCGACGGCGGGACGATCTACCTGACCTGTCAGAAGACCGGCCAGACCATCACCGGTACGTACGGCACCACCAACTGGTGGGACAAGGTCGGCGCCGGGTTCGTCTCCGACGCGTACATCTACACCGGCTCCGACGGCCGAGTCGCACCACTCTGCTAATAGGCGGTGAATCCGCAGGGCATTGGACGTCTGCTAACGAATCTGAGGGATGAATTCGTAAGCAGACGTCCAACGCCTCCCGCATTCGAGCGCTGGCCGCGGCTCACCGGTCGGGTGCCATGAGCTTGACGCCGACGCCTCGTACGGTGTGGAGGTAGCGGGGCTGCGCGGCGGTCTCTCCGAGCTTGCGGCGCAGCCACGACACGTGTACGTCGATGGTCTGGTCGTCGCGGCCGTACGGCTGGTGCCAGACCTCGGCGAGCAGTTCGCCGCGGCTGACCACCCGGCCGGGCCGCGCCGCCAGGTACGCCAGCAGGTCGAACTCCCGGCGGGAGAGCTGCAGCGACTCGCCGTCGAGGCTGGCCTCCCGGGCGTCGGGGTCGATCTGCAGTCCGCCGACGCTGAGCCGGGCGGCGGTGGGTTCGTTGCCGACCCGGCGCAGCACGGCACCGATCCGGGCGGCGAGGTGGTCGGCGGAGAACGGCTTGACCACGTAGTCGTCGGCGCCGGCCTGCAGCAGCCGTACGATCTCGACCTCGGAGTCGTGCGCAGTCGCGATGATCACCGGCACCGTGGAGACCGCACGGATCATCCGCAGCACCGAGCCGCCGTGCAGATCGGGGAGGCCGAGGTCGAGTACGACCACCGCTGGCTGCCAGTCCGTGACCTCACGTAGCCCCGACATAGCGTCACCGCATGAACGCACCGTGTAATCGCGTTCACCCAATGCGCGTACCAGGGCGAGCCGAATCTCGGTGTCGTCCTCAATAAGTAGGACTTTCCCCATACCGGTCAAACTACTGTCTCCGGCAGAATAGCGATCGTGCGACGGGCAACAGGATCGATGTTGATAGCCTGGCTCCTCGCCACCGTCGGTGCTGTCGGGGTGGCGTGGGTCGGCGTGCATCCCGTCGCCGACCTCGGAATCGCCGAGCGGCCACCGGTGCCGCAGCCACAGGTGGCGAATTCCCCGACGTACGGCGGAGGCAACGACTCCTCGGACCCGAAGGCTCCCGGTGGCATCACCGCAGCCCCCAGCGCGAGCCGTTCGAAGCTGCCGAGCAAGAGCCCCGGCACCCCCGAGGTGACCACGTCCCCTTGGTCGCCGAAGCCGTCGAAGCCGCCCACCCCCAGCACCGGGCCGTCCAAACCGTCACCGGACCCGTCCGGTGACGACACGCTCTACCGTGACGCCTCCTCCGAGGGCGGCACCGCCACCTTCGAGTACGCGTCGACCACCAGCGGTGGCGAGGTGTACGTGGTGCAGGCCGAGTCGTACCCGGGTTGGGAGATCAGCGCCTACCGCTACACCAAGGACTGGGTGGCGGTGGAGTTCACCAGCTATGGCCATGTCTCCACCATCCACGCCTACCTCGACCAGGGGTACGCCTACCTCGAGGTGCACGAGCAAGACACCTGATCCGCCACGCCGCCAACACCGCGTGAGCATCCCGCACCCCGGTTCAACCCCGCCCGAAGCGACCCTTAAGTGTTCGTAAAGCGCCGCGGACAGGCGGGCGGCGCGGTCAGGTGGACGCCGCGGGGTGCCGCGGGCGGCTCGGGGCGGCTCACCGCCGCGGCCCACTACGCCGTCCGTGGGGGGTCGCGGTCGGTGGTACGGAAGGTCAGCACCACCCGGGCACCGCCGAGCTGGCTGCGGCCGATGTCGATACCGCCCCCGGCCTCCTCGGCGACCCGCCGCGCGATGTCGGTGCCCAGGCCGGTCGACGCGCCGCCACTGGTGCCCCGGCGCAGCGCCGATTCGGGCTCGGCGATCCCGGGGCCGCCGTCGTCCACCGAAAGCACCACCGAACCCCGGCCCGGCCGGATCGACACCTGGTACGGCGTGCCCTCCGGAGTGTGGCGGAAGACGTTGCCGACGAGCGCGTCCAGCGCCGAGGCCAGGTCGGACTCGCTGACCGGCACCCACACCGGATGGTTCGGGCCGTCCAGGGTCCAGCGGCGGCTCTGGTCGTCGGCGAGCGCCGACCAGGTGCGCATCCGCTCGCGTACCACGTCCACCAGCTCGCAGCGGGTGGGGCGGCGCGATGACAACGGCCGGCGGGCCTGGGTGATGATCGCGTCCACCTCGCGTTCCAGGTTGCCGGCGGCGGTGAGCACCCGCTGCCGCGGCTCACCCCCGGGCATCGCCTCGGCGTTGAGCCGCAGCGCGGTCAGCGGGGTACGCAGCCGGTGCGACAGGTCGGCCACCAGCTCCCGCTCGTTGGCGAGCAGCACCTGGAACCGGTCGGCGAGGGTGTTGAACGCCTGACCAACGGTGGCGATCTCCGGCGGCCCGCTGGGCTGCACCCGCACCCCCAGATCGCCTTCCCCGAGCCGGGAGGCCGCACCGGCGAGCCGGCTGGTGGCCCGGACCGCACCGGACGCCAGCCGGTCGGCGAGCAGCGCGGAGGCGAGCAGCATGCCCAGCCCCAGCCCGGCCAACACCAGCCACGCGGTGCCCACGTTGCGGGACAGCTCGGCGTTCGGCACGTACACCTCGATCACCGCCACCTTGTCCTTCGCCAGCGGTGCGGGACGCAGGTGGGTGACCCCGCCGTCGGTGGGCAGCGTGTTGGGCTGCACCTTGCGGCGTACCTCGTCGATCTCGTCGTGGCTCGCCCACCCCCGGCCGTTGCCGAGATGGGTCTCGTCATGCAGGTGCACCGCCATGTGGCGCTTGCGGCCCGCGTCCATGCTCTCGATCGCATTGTTGACCGCGTCCGGCTCGGTGGTGGCGCTCAACACCGAGGCCAGCGCGGCGGCCTGCAGCTCGGCGTCGCCAACCGCCCGGGAGTACGCGAGGCTGCTCACCAGCAGCGCGAGCGGGATCGCGAACACGAGGATGACCATCGCGGTCACCGCGAGGGACACCAGCACGAACCTGCGTCGCATGAATGTGGAGGCTAGCCGGCCGTGTACCACCAGGGGTGTATCCGGGCCGGTACGGCTACGACACTGTCCGTACCCGGACGGCCCGCGTGTGGCCGACGCGGCGCACCGGCCGGCTGATCTAGTGTCCTGACATGACCCAGCGGGCACGGCGCATCATCGAACCCTCCGCCGTACCGCTGGCTGTCCTGGTGCTGGTGATCCAGATCGTGTTCACCAGCTTCGCCTGGTACGGGTCCCAGCGCGGCTTCGGACCCCCGGGTGGCCCGGGTCCGGGCCCCGGGCCCGGTGATCCCGGGCCCTGGATGGAGCGGGAACCCTTCAACACCGGGCGGCTGGCGCCGGACTGGCTGGCGTACCTGCTGCTGACCCTGGGGCCGCTGGCGCTGCTGGTGCGCCGCCGGTTCCCGGTGCCGGTGCTGGTCACCACCGCCGCGGTCACCATCGGCTACCTGGTGCTCGGCTACTCGTACGGGCCGGTGTTCCTGGCGGCGGCGGCCGCGTTGATCAGCGCGGTGGTGCACGGGCAGCGGGTGGCCGCCTGGCTCACCGGGGTGGTCGGGCTCGCTGTCTACTTCCCCCTCGAATACGCGTACGGCCGCGACCCGAAGCCGACGCTGGGCAACGTGGGCGGGACCCTCGCCTGGCTGCTGGTGTTCCTGCTGGTGGCCGAGGCGCTGCGGTTCCGCCGGGAACGGGCCGCCACCGCCGAACAGCGGCGGGCCGACGAGGCGCGCCGGATCGCCGACACCGAGCGGCTGCGGATCGCGCGGGAGCTGCACGACGTACTCGCCCACAACATCTCGATGATCAACATCCAGGCCGGGGTGGCGCTGCACCTGTCGCAGGAGCTGCCCGAGTCCCAGCTCCCTGGTCAGGTACGGGACGCGCTGACCGCGATCAAGCAGGCCAGCCAGGACACGCTGCGCGAGCTACGCGCCACCCTCGGGGTGCTGCGCCGGGTCGATGAGGACGCCCCGCGCTCCCCCACCCCCAGCCTGGACCGGCTCGACGACCTGGTGGCGGGTGCGGCCGGGCCGGGGCTGTCGGTCCGTACCGAGATCACCGGCACGCCACGGCCGCTGCCCGCCGGGGTCGACCTGGCGGCGTACCGGATCGTGCAGGAGGCGCTGACCAACGTGCACCGGCACGCTGCCGCGACCACCGCCACGATCCGCCTGGCGTACGGCCCGGACACGCTCACCATCACCGTCGAAGACGACGGCGCGGGCGGCACCGGCAACCAGGACGGGAGCGGCACCGGGATCGCGGGGATGCGGGAGCGCGCCACCGCGCTCGGCGGCACCCTGGAGGCGGGCCGCCGGCTCTCGGGAGGCTTCCGGGTCCGCGCCACCCTCCCCGTACCCCCTTCGTCCTGATACGGGTACGGACAAACTCGCCCGTTCCGGGACTCGCTTTCGGTGTACGGAGAGATCATCCTGTCCCCAGGAGGCTTCCGTGAAAGGGGTCGCACGATGGATGTGCGTAAGTACCTCGTCGAGTTCATCGGTACGTTTTTCCTGGTCCTCACGGTGGTCGCCACCGTGCGGCAAGGGGTGGAGCTCGCTCCGCTCGCCATCGGCGCCGCGCTGATGGTGATGGTCTACGCCGGCGGCCACGTCTCCGGTGGCCACTACAACCCGGCGGTGTCGCTGGCCGCGTTCCTGCGGGGCCGGCTGTCCGCCACCGACCTGGGCGCGTACTGGGTGGCGCAGCTGGTCGGCGGCGTGGTCGCGGCGCTGATCGGGCTGTGGGCGGTGGCCGACACCAAGACCACGGTGCTCACCCTGTCCGGCAACGCCATCTGGATCGCGCTGGTCGCCGAGCTGCTGTTCACGTTCGCGCTGGCCTGGGTGGTGCTCAACACGGCCACCTCCAAGGACCACCCGGACAACTCGTTCTACGGCCTCGCCATCGGTTTCACCGTGGCGACCGGTGCCATCGCCGTCGGCGGGCTCTCCGGTGCCGCGTTCAACCCGGCCATCGCGGTCGGTGCCTCGCTCGGCGGCCTGCTGAGCTGGGGCGGCATCTGGATCTACCTGGTCGCCAACCTGCTCGGGGGCGCCGGCGCGGCGTACGCCTTCAAGTACGTCAACCCCACCGACGAGTGACGACCGTGGTCGGCCCGGCTCCCGGGCCGGCCACGTCCGCATCTGCCTCGACCAGACAGGGCCCGAGGTGAGAAGGTGGGCGCGTGATCAAGGTGCTGCTGGCCGACGACCAGGCATTGGTACGGGCGGGCTTCCGCGCGCTGCTGGACGCGCAGGCCGACATCTCCGTGGTCGGGGAGGCCGCCGACGGGGAGGAAGCTGTCGCGTTGGCGCGGCGGCACACGCCGGACGTGATCCTGATGGACATCCGGATGCCGGGGGTGGACGGGCTGGAGGCCACCCGCCGGATCGCCGCCGAGCCGCGCTGCGAAGGCGTGAAGGTGGTCATCCTGACCACGTTCGACCTGGACGACTACGTGTTCGAGGCGCTGCGCATCGGCGCCAGCGGGTTCCTGGTCAAGGACACCGAGCCGGCAGACCTGATCCGCGGGGTACGGATCGTCGCCGCCGGTGAGGCACTGCTCTCGCCGCACATCACCCGCCGGCTGATCGCGGAGTTCGCGACGAAGGCAAAGCAGCCCCGCCCGGCCACCGAGCTGAACGCGCTCACCGACCGGGAACGCGAGGTGGTGGCGCTGGTCGCCGGCGGGCTGACCAACGAGGAGATCGCCGAGAAGCTGGTGGTCAGCCCGGCGACGGCGAAGACCCACGTCAGCCGCGCGATGATCAAGTTGCACGCCCGGGACCGGGCCCAGCTGGTGGTGATCGCGTACGAGACCGGCCTGGTCCGCCCCGGCTGGCTCTGACCCACCCCGCTGGGGGCGCCGGAATCAGGCCGGCGGCTCCAGGCGTACCGGGAGACTGTCTTTGGGGCGGGGCAGCGCCGTCATGCTCCAACGGACCTGGTACGACGGATCCACCGACCACCGGTAGCGCCGCAGCATCTGGTGCATCACCGCCTTCACCTGTACGGAGGCGAAGTACATGCCGATGCATTTGTGGGCGCCGGCGCCGAACGGCTCCCAGGCATGCCGGTGGACCTTGTCCTCGCGCCGGTGCTCGGCGAACCGCTCCGGATCGAAGCGTTCCGGGTCCGGCCAGTACTCCGGCATGTGGTGGGTGTGGTACGGGCTCACCGTCACCATCGTCCCGGCGGGCACGTGGTAGCCGAGGATCTCGGTGTCGCGTACCGCCTGCCGGGGCAGTGACGGCACCGGCGCGGTCAGCCGCAGCGCCTCCTTCATCACCAGGTCCAGCGATTCGAGCCGCCCCAGGTCCTGGTAGGACACCTGGCCGCCGCCGAGCGCCAGGGACTCCTCACGGCACCGCTGCTGCCAGTGCGGTGAGGCCGCCAGGTGGTACGCCATCGCGGTCATCGTGATGGTCGATGTGTCGTGCGCCGCCATCAGCAGGAAGATCATGTGGTTGACCACGTCGTCGTCGCTGAACCGGTCCCCGGCCTCGCTCTCGGCGTGGCACAGCGCGGTGAACAGGTCGTCGTCCTGACCGGCGCGCTTGGCGGGCAACCGGGCGGACAGGAAGTCCTCCAGGACGCGGCGTCCGGCCAGGCCGCGCGACCAGCGCAGCCCCGGCACCGGGTACCGGACCCACGCCGTACCGGCCCGTACGCAGTCGGCGAACGACCGGTTGATCCGGTCGGCATCCGGGCCCAGCTCGGCGCCCATGAACACCGAGGTCGCCAGGTCGAGGGTGAGCCGCTTGAGCGCCGGGTAGACCAGGAACCGCCGGCCGTGCCGCCAGCCGTCGAGCCCGGTGGCGATCGCCGGGTTCATCGCCTCCAGGTAACCCGCGAGCCGGCCGTTGGTGAACGCCTGCTGCATGATCCGGCGGTGGTGCAGGTGCTCCTCGAAATCGAGCAGCATGATCCCGCGCCGGAAGAACGGCCCGATGAAGTAGCCCCAGGCCGGCCCGCTGGCGAACGCCTTGTCCCGGTTCTGCAGCACCACCGCGGTGGCGTCCGGCCCGATGGTGGTGACCGCGCGGATGCCCAGCACGCTCAGCCAGGAGACCGGGCCGTACCGGGCGTACCGTTCCCGGCCGAACGCGACCGGGTCGCCGAGCATCCGGTGGGTGTAGCCGATCACCGGCAGTCCGGCGTCGCCGGGTATCGGGCGCAGCCCGCTGCCGGGTGGTGCCGGAGCGAGAACGGCGGTCATCGCGTACCTCCTGCCGATAGTTGACAGAAGCTCCTGTCAACTATGAAACGCCTGAGGAGCTGCCGTGTCAACCGGTCTGGGACCATGGACCGATGACTCCGGGGGTACGCACGTCCGGCGCTTCGGCCGACGCCACGTCCAGGGCTGGGGCCGGCGCATCGTCCAGGGCTGGTGCCTCGACCAGGGCTGGGGCTGGTGCCTCGACCGGGGCCGCTGCTGGTGCGAGCCGGCCGTTCCGTGGCGTGAGCGCCGAGCGACGCCGGGCCGAGCGCCGGGCCCGGCTGCTCGACGCGGGGCTCGACGTGGTGGGCGAGACCGGGGTCGCGGGGCTCACCATGACCGCGGTGTGCGCCCGCGCCCGCCTCACCGAGCGCTACTTCTACGAGAACTTCCGCAACCGCGACCAGCTGCTGGTCGCGATCTTCGACCAGCTCGCCGACCAGTGGATCGAAGCGGTCACCGCCGCGATCGACGTGCCGGGCGATCTGTTCGCGCGAGCCCGGGCTGGGCTCGCCGTACTGGTGGACGGGGTGACCGAGGACCACCGCAAGGCGCGGCTGTTCGGCGAGGCGACCGGTCACGACGCCCTGCGACAGCGCCGCGCCGAACGGCTCGGAGAGTTCGCCGACCTGCTCGCCGAGGTGGTACGCCACGAGTACCAGCTGCACGGTTACCAGCAGCAGCAGCGGCTCGACCTGGTCGGCCGGGTGATCGTCAGCGGCATGGCCGAGGCCGGCGTGAGCTGGCTCGCCGGCGAGATCACGCTCTCCCGCGACGAGTTCCTCGACGAGTCGGCCCGGCTCTGCGTCGCCGCCGCGGAGACCATCCGCGACACCTGAGACTCGCGCCCGTCCGGCGGCGACAGCGCGCTGACAGCGATCTGTTAGTGCCGGTCGTTAGCGTCATTTCCGGATCGGGTCGCACGCGTGCGCACGGGGGTGCGCGTGCGCTTGATCCGCCCAGGGGCACCGCGGCAGGAGCTTGATCCGCTCGAAGTATGGTGTCCCAGGTCACACCGGCATAACATCCCGTCAACGACCAGACACGTTGACAGGAGTCCGCCATGGCGTCGACCCCTCGTACTCTCTGCGAGGCTTTTCAGGACACCGCTACCCGTGACCCCGGCGGGATAGCGCTGCGTACGCCCGGCGGGAAACAGGAGATCACCTGGCAGGCGTACGCCGAGCGGGTACGCACACTCGCCGCCGGACTCGCCGCGCTCGGCGTCAAACGGGGCGACACCGTCGGGTTGATGCTGACCAACCGGCCCGAGGCGGCGCTGGTGGACACCGCGGCGCTGCACCTCGGCGCGATCCCGTTCTCGATCTACAACACCAGCTCACCGGAGCAGATCAGCTACCTGTTCGGCAACGCCGAGAACCGGGTGGTGATTACCCAGGGTGATTTCCTGCCCCGGATCCAGGCCGCCACCACCGGGGTGGAGCACACCGTGGTGGTCGACGGCGCCGCCGAGGGAGCGCTCACGCTCGAGGACCTGGAGTCCCGCGGCGACCCGGACTTCGACTTCGATGCCGCCTGGCGGGCGGTGGAGCCCGACGATGTCGCCACCCTGATCTACACCTCGGGCACCACAGGCCCACCCAAGGGTGTGGAGATCACCCACGCCACCATCCTGGCGGAGGTCGACGCACTGCAGGTCAACCTGCAGGCCGACACCAGCGACCGGATCGTGTCGTACCTGCCGACAGCGCACATCGCCGACCGGGTGACCGGCCCGTACTTCAACATGGTGCTCGGGATGCAGGTGACCTTCCTCGACGACCCGAAGGCGATCGCCGCCGCGCTGCCAGACGCCCGCCCGACAGTGTTCTTCGGGGTGCCGCGGGTGTGGCAGAAGATCAAGGCGGGCATCGAGGCGAAGCTCACCGCCGAGCCCGACGAGCGCAAGCGCAAGATCGCGCTGTGGGCGATCCGGGTCGGGCGCGAGGCCGCGAAGGCCCGGCTCGGCGGCGGTGGGTCCGGGCTCGGGCTCAGCCTCAAGCACCGGGTAGCGGACCGGCTGGTGCTCAGCAAGCTGCGCCACGCGCTCGGCTTCGACCACATCCGGTGGCCCGCCTCCGGCGCCGCCGCGATCCCGGTCGACACCCTGGAGTTCTTCCACGGCGTCGGCATCCCGGTGTACGAGGTCTGGGGGATGTCCGAGACCACCGGCGCCGCGACCGTCAACTCGCGCGGCAGCACCCGGCTCGGTACCGTCGGCCAGCCGATGCCGGGCGTGGAGTGCCGACTCGCCGACGACGGCGAGCTGCTGTGCCGGGGCCCGGTCGTGATGCGCGGCTACCGCCACCAGCCGGAGAAGACCGCCGAGACGATCGACGCCGACGGCTGGGTGCACACCGGCGACATCGCCACCATCGACGCCGACGGGTACGTCAAGATCGTCGACCGCAAGAAAGAGCTGATCATCAACGAGGCCGGCAAGAACATGTCGCCGAGCAACATCGAGAACGCGATGAAGGCGTCGTCCCCGCTGATCGGCCAGGTGGTGGCGATCGGCGACGCCCGGCCGTACGTCACCGCGATGATCGTGCTCGACGCCGACGTGGCACCGGTGTACGCGGCGAAGCTGGGCGTGGCCGACGCCTCTCCGGCGGTGCTCGCCGAGAATCCGGGGATCCAGAAGCTCATCACCGAGGCGGTGCGCGCCGGCAACGAGAAACTGTCCCGGGTGGAGCAGATCAAGCGGTTCCGGATCCTGCCCAACGCCTGGGACCCGGGCGGCGACGAGCTGACCCCGACCCTGAAGCTGAAGCGCCGCCCGATCGCCGACAAGTACGCCCCCGAGATCGAGCAGCTCTACGACGCCGAGCCGGGACCCTCGGTGGTCAACCTGGGCTGACCCGGCACGGCCCCGGCGGGGCCCCGCCCGACCCCGGTGCGGCCCCGCCCGGCTCAGTCGCCGACCACGCCGTCGATCCGCTCCCGGATCAGGTCCGCGTGACCGTTGTGGCGGGCGTACTCCTCGATCATGTGGACGTACACCCAGCGCAGGTTGATCTCGCCGCGACGGCCGACGAAGGTGTCGTCCAGGGCGCGGCCGGCGGCCTCCTTACGGGCCTGCTCCACCTCGGCCCGGAAGGTCGCGAAGTCGGCGGCCGCGTCCGCGTCGTCCACCAGGTCGAAGTCGCCGTCCTCCTCCTCGTCGGTGCAGAACAGCTCGGGCAGCCGCTCCTCGCGCCACACCGAGCGGAACCACCAACGCTCCACCTCGGCCATGTGACGTACCAGCCCGAGCAGTGACAACGAGGACGGCTCGACGCTGCGCAGCCGCAGCTGCTCCGCGGTGAGCCCGGCGCACTTGTCCAGCAGCGTCTGGCGGTGAAACTCCAGCCAGGCATCCAGCATCTCCCGCTCGCCCGCGACCCTCGGCGCCCGCTCGCGCTCCACGGCGGGGGCTTTCCACTCAGCTTCAGTCATGGCGACATCCTGCACTCCCGGTGCGACACCCCGCGCGGTGTTTTCCGGGGGTACGCGAGGATGTCCGGATGATCGAGTCCGAGACCAGCGACCGGGTGACCCTGCTCCGGATCGACCGTCAGGAGCAGCGCAACGCGCTCGACACCAGCCATTGCGAACAGCTGCGCGCCGCCATCGACACCGCGGTGGACTCCGGCGCCCGCTGCCTGGTGCTCACCGGAGTCGGCTCCGCCTTCTGCGCCGGTGCCGACCTCAACCAGGTGTACGGCGAGAGCTTCATCGCCGCCCTGTACGGCCTGCTGCGCCGCATCACCGAGGTCGAGGTGCCGGTGGTCGCGGCGATCAACGGCCCGGCGATCGGCGCCGGCACCCAACTCGCCGTCGCCTGCGATCTGCGGGTCACCGCGCCGGCGGCGGTGTTCGGCGTACCGACCGCGAAGCTCGGGCTCGCCGTCGACCCCTGGACCGTACGGCGGGTGGCCCTGCTTGCCGGGGCCGGCCCGGCTCGGCGGATGCTGCTCGCCTGCGAGACCCTCGACGTGGCCGCCGCGCCGGGTCTGTCCGACCGGCACGGTGACCTGGACACGGCGCTCGCCTGGGCAGCTGAGATCGCGGCGCTGGCGCCGCTGACACTGGCGTACAACAAGATGGCGGTGAACACCCTGCTGGAGCCGGAGCTTCCGGCAGCCACCGAGACCCGGCTCGGCGAGGGGTTCCAGGCATGCTGGGCCAGCGAGGACTTCCAGGAGGCGATGCGCGCCCGCGCCGAGCAGCGCCCGCCCCACTTCACCGGCCGCTGACCGTCGCGCGACCCGCCCCGGACGCGGTCAGGGGGTGTGGGCGGCGAGGAAGATGCGGACGGCTTCGTCGGCGTACGCGTGGAGTTGGCGTGAGGTGAAGGTGACGTCGGGGTCGAACATCGCCTGGTTGAGCGGGACCGACAGCACCAGCCAGTTGAAGTGCTGGGCGGCCAGGCGGGGGTCGGCCACGCGCAGCCGGCCCTGGCGGGTCAGCTCGGCGAAGCAGTCGGCGAAGATCCGCTCGGCCCGCGCCGGCGCGCGGTCGTACCAGGTGCGCGCCAAGTCGGGGAACCGGTCGGCCTCGCCGATGATGACCCGGCGCATGCGTACCACCTCGGGTCCCATCACCACCGCGAGGTGCTCCCGGGCGAACCGGCGCAGCGCGTCCGGCAGGTCCTCGCTGCCGGTCAGCTCGTCGAAGATCTCCACCGAGCTCTCCTCGGCGTCGCCGATCACACCGTGGATGATCTCGGTGAAGAGCCGCTCCTTGTCGGTGAACTGCTTGTAGACGGTCTGCTTGGAGACCGCGGCGAGCGCGGCGACCTCGTCCATGCTGGTGCCGGCGTACCCCTTGCGCAGGAACACCGAGCGCGCCGCGTCCAGGATCGCGCGCCGCTTGCGGGCCGTACGCCCCAGCTCTTCGTCACCGACCACGACTGCCTCCTTGGCGGTTGATAGTACTAGACCGACCAGTACACAGTACTGTACCGTCTAGTTCTGTCACGAGTGAACCCAAGCTAAGCCGACGCGCAGAAGGAGAGACCGATGAGCGCCACCCAGACCGTCACCTCGGCCGACGGCACCACGATCGCGTACCAGACCGCCGGCAGCGGACCGGCGCTGATCCTGGTGGACGCCGCCAGCTGCTACCGCCAGATGGGGCCGATGGAGGAGCTCGCCGGCCACCTCACCGACCAGTTCACCGTCACCCTGTACGACCGGCGCGGCCGCGGCGAGAGCACCGACACCGAGCCGTACGCCATCGAGCGCGAAGTCGATGACCTGGCCGCGCTGATCGACGCCGCCGGCGGATCGGCCTACGTCCACGGGTTCTCCTCCGGCGGCACGCTGGCGCTGCACGCCGCCGCGGCCGGGCTGCCGATCCGCGGGCTCGCGCTGCTGGAGCCGCCGATCAACACCGAGCCGGCCACCGGGCCGTCGGAGCTCACCGTGCAGCTGTCGGCGCTGATCGCCGAGGGCCGTCGCGCCGACGCGGTGGCGCACTTCCAGCAGAGCATCGGCGTACCGGAGGAGATGGTCTCGGCGATGCGGCGCTCACCCGGCCTGGAGGCGCTCGCGCACACCCTGGTGTACGACACGATCATCACCAACTCGATGCCGATGTCCCGACTGGCCGAGATCGCCACTCCGACCCTGCTGCTCTACAGCGCCGGCAGTGACGACCGGCTGCAGGGCTGGGCGGTCACCGCCGCCGGCACACTGCCGCACGGCGAGCACCGCGGCCTGGCCGGCGAATGGCACGGCGTACCGGCCAAGGTCCTGGCGCCGGCGCTGATCGAATACCTCACCCGCGACGCCTAGCCACCGACCGCTCCGCGAAACCCGTGGCGAGCTCCACGACGGTACGCGGGTCGTCGAGCTGGGGGCAGTGGCCGCAGTGCGGCAGGATCACCAGCTCGCTGTGCGGTACGCCGGCGTGCAGCTCCCGGCTGGCGCGTACCGGGATGATCCGGTCTTTGCGTCCGTGCACCACCAGCAGCGGCTTGGCGACCCGGGCGAACTCGTACCCGGGTTTCAGCTCCAGCGCCAGCGCGCGGATCTCGCGGGCGATCGCGGCGGGGCGGCGCCGCATCATCCGGGTCACGAACAGCTCTACCACCGCCGGGTCCACCGCACGGCGGTCGGCGTACAGCCAGTGGTTGAGGATGCGGGTCGCGGCGGCGGCGAGCACGGGCCGCGGCACCGGCCAGTCCACCATCGACGCTCGCAGCAGCCACGGCGTGCGCTTCCGCATCGCGGTACGCATCTTCCAGTCCCCGCCCAGCGTCGGCTGGTTGAGCGAGACGGCGCCCACCACCGGCAGCGCCGCCTCCCGCTCGGTGAGCGCGAGCGGCAGCGCCGCCTCCCGGTCGATGAGCGCCCTTACCGAGGTGTACGCGCCGAGCGAGTTGCCGACCAGGGTGACCGGGCCGTGGCTGGCGTGGTGGCGTACCACCGCCGCGGTGAAGCGGTCCAGGTGCGGCACCATCGGGCCGTCCGGTCGCGGCTCGCTCTCCCCGAAGCCCGGCAGGTCGACCGCTACCGCACGCCGGCCCTGCCGTGCCAGCTCGGCGAGCACGCCCCGCCAGGTGTCGGCGCTGTCGGAGTAGCCGTGCAGCAGGACGTACGCCGGGCCGTCGCCCTCGACGCTCAGCACCCGGGTGGGGTAGCCGCCGTACGCCGCCCGCGACTCCACGATCGGGTCGCCCATCACGCCTCCACCTGCGAGAACGCGGCCCGGTTCCAACATACATTCGCGGATGTATGTAATATCGGGGAATGGCCAGGGCGGAACGGAAGACCGGCCGTACGCAGGAAGAGCGCAGTACGGCGATGCGGCAGCGGCTGCTCGACGCGACCGTCGAGTGCCTCGTCGAGTACGGCTATGCCGGCACCACCGTAACCAAAATCGCCGAGCGGGCCGGCGTGACCCGCGGCGCCCAGGTGCACCACTACCGTACGAAGGCCGACCTGGTGGCCGCCGCGATCACGCACCTCGCCGAGCGGCTGGCGGAGCAGGCGCTGGTCGACCTGCAGCGGCTGGGCCACTCCGAGGACCTGATCGGCGACGCGCTCGACCTGATCTGGGAGGTCCACCAGGGCCCGGTCTTCGCCGCCAGCGTCGAGTTCTGGGTGGCGGCGCGCACCGACCCGAGCCTGCGCGACCACGTCGCCGCGCTGGAGCACACCACCGTGATGACTGTCGCGGAGACCGGCAAGGATGTGCTCGGCGAAGCAGCGACGCGGCCGGAGTACATGCACGTGCTCTACACCGCGATGGACGTGGTGCGCGGGATCCTGATCAGCAGCTGGGCCAACCCGGACCCCGCGCAACGTACCGCCCGGTGGAAGCGCGCCAAGGAGCGGCTGCGCGTGATGATCGCCGCCACCCTCGACGAGGCCGGGCTGCCTCACTGACTCAGCAGGCCCTTCGCGACCTGGGTGATCTGCACTTCGTTGCTGCCGGCGTAGATCATCAGCGACTTGGCGTCCCGGGCGAGCTGTTCCACCCGGTACTCGGACATGTAGCCGTTGCCGCCGAAGAGCTGCACCGCCTCCATCGCCACCTCGGTCGCCGTCTCCGACGAGTACCACTTGATCGCCGAAGCCTCCGCCAGCGACGGCAGCGTGCCCTCACGCGCCTTCGCCACGGTCTGGAACAGCATGTTCTGCACGTTGATCCGCGCCAGCTCCATCTTGGCCAGCTTGAGCTGGATCAGCTGGAAGTCGGCGATCGGCTTGTCCCACAGCTTCCGGGTCTTGGCGTACTCGACGCAGAGCCGCAGGCATTCGTTGATGATCCCGAGCGAGAGCGCCGCGACCCCGACCCGCTCGACGACGAAGCCTTCCTTGGCGCTCTCCCGCCCGTCTGTGACGGCTTCGGTTTCGCCCAGCAGACGGTCCCGGCCCAGCTTCACGTTGTCGAAGAACAGCTCCCCGGTCGGCGAGGAGTGCATGCCCATCTTGCGCATCGGCTTCGACTGGGTGAACCCCTCCATACCCTTGTCGAGTACGAAGAGCAGCACCTTGCGGTCCCGGATCGGGGTGCCGTCGGCTTCGTCGAGCTTGGCGTACACCACGGTGGTGTCGGCGTACGGGCCGTTGGTGATGAAGGTCTTCTGTCCATTGAGGACGTAGCCGTCGCCGTCCCGGCGGACCGCGGTACGCATCCCGCCGAACGCGTCCGACCCGGAGTCCGGCTCGGTGAGCGCCCAGGCGGCCACCTTCTCCATCGTCACCAGCGACGGCAGCCAGCGCTCCTTCTGGGCGAGCGTGCCGCGCGCCATGATGGTGGCGGCGCCCAGCCCGAGGCTGACCCCGATCGCGGCGATCATCCCCAGGCTCACCCCGGCCAGCTCGCTGGCAAGGATCAGCCCCATCGTCTCCTGCCCCGCGCCGCCGCCGAAGCCGAAGCCGGCGCCGCTGCCCTTGCTGGCCTTGCTGGCTGGAGCCTCACCCGCCTCGCGCGCCCGCTCCTTGTCGAGGAGCTTGCGCAGTTGCTCGCTGGCCATCGCGTCGATCGCGAAGCTCGCGAACAGCTTCCGGATCAGGTCGTACGGCGGCAGATCGCCGTGCTCCAGCTCGTCGACATGCGGCCGGATCTCCTTGTCGACGAACTCCCGGATGGCTTCGCGTACCAGTTCGTCGGTCTCGGACCACCCGATCATGACCAGCCTCCCAGCTGCGCCGCGACCTCGTCGATCGTCCACGGCTTCTCCGTCTCGGCGGTCTTCGCGACGCTCCAGCCGGCCAGCTCCTGGATCGAGCCGCCCTGCACGGCGTACACCGTGCCGGTGACCGGGCAGTTCTCCGTGGACAGGTACGCCACCAGCGGCGAGATCTGGGCGGGGCTGAAGTAGTCGGTCTCCCCCTCGGCGACCTCCTGCGCGAAGATCGCCCCCATCCCCGGGGTGGCGAGGGTGAGCCGGGTACGCGCGATCGGCGCGATCGCGTTGGCGCGCACGCCGTACCGGCTCAGCTCGTCGGCGGCGACCAGCGTGAGCGCCGCGATCCCGGCCTTGGCGGCACCGTAGTTGGCCTGCCCCGCGTTCGGCAGCGTGGTGCCCGACGCCGACGCGGTGTTGACCACGGCACCGTTCACGGGCCGGCCCGCCTTCGACTCCGCCTTCCAGTACGCCGCCGCATGCCGCAGCACCGCCGCGTGCCCCTTCAGGTGTACGGCGATCACCGCGTCCCACTCCGCCTCGTCCATCCCGGCGAGGTACGTGTCCCGCAGGATCCCGGCGTTGTTGATCACGACATCCAGCCGGCCGTACTCGGAGACCGCCTGCTCGACCAGCCGGGCCGCCCCGGCCCAGTCCGCGACGTTGTCGGTGTTGGCGGTGGCTCGGCCACCGGCCGCCGTGATCTCGTCGACCACCTGCTGCGCCAGCCCGGCGTCCGCGCCAGTGCCGTCGTTGGCGCCGCCCAGGTCGTTGACCACGACGCTGGCACCCTCGGCGGCGAACAGCAGCGCGTGCTCGCGCCCGATCCCGCGTCCGGCCCCGGTGATCACCGCGACCCGTCCGTCCAGTGCACCCATGTCAGCCCTCAATCTCCGCGAGGCCGTCCTTGATCACGACGGCGTCCCCGACAGTGGTCTCGTAGTGGTACGTCGTCACGCCGCCTGCGCTGGCGCCGCGCCGGATCGCGGTCGACAGGTCCTGACCGGGCAGTACCGGCTTGGCGAAGCGCACCGCCAGCCGCCTGAGGCGAGTCACGTCGGAGCCTGCGACCTCGGTGAGTACGGCCCACGAGGTGAACGCCATCGTGCACAGCCCGTGCGCGATGATCCCCGGCAGCCCGGCGTCCCGCGCGACCTCCTCGTCCAGGTGGATCGGCATCGGGTCGCCGGCGGCGGGGCCGTACCGGAAGGTCTGGTCGTCGTCCACGTGCTGCGCGACCTTCGCCACCGGCGCGGTATCGCGCAGCCCCTCCGCGAACCTGTGTCCAGGGGCCAGCTCGCCGGTCGCCGAGCCGGTGTCGAAGCCGCGTACGAAGACCGTCACGTACTGCTCGTTCACCAGCTCGCCGGCCGCATCGCGGCACTCCAGGTAGATCGCCAGCCGGCTGCCGTTGGGGAGGCCCTCGTACCCGATCGCCTTGGCCTTGGAGGTCAGGACGTCGCCGGGCCGGATCGGCCGGTGGAACCGGAAGTCCTGCTCACCATGCACGATCCTGCCGAACATGGTCAGCGGCACCACCTCGATCGCCGGCTCCATCAGCGAGCCGAACACCGGCACAATGCCGAACACCGGCGGCGCCACGTCCCCGCTGCGGTGCGCCTCGATCGGGTCATTGGTGGCTTCCGCGTAGGCGACGATGCGGTCCCGGTCGACCTCGAAGCGAGACTCGTCGGTCCACTTCCCCAGGCCGCCGGGGTCGAAGGCCTCTCCCGACATCTCAGAGCCTCCCTACGTGAGTGCGCCGCGCAAGCACTCAGACCACCAGCGCCTTGAACTTCTCCAGGGAGGTCTCCAGCTCCTTCTGGCCCTGTTTCTCGATCGCCTTGCCCAGCGCGCCGACGATCATCTGGCCGGCGAACTCGGTGGACAGGTTGAACACCGATCCCTCACCGGAGGGCTCGACGCTGATGTCGATGGAGACCTTCACGCCGGCCATGCCGGTGCCGGAGATCGCCACCTTCGACGGCGGCTGGTACTCGTCCACGGTCCAGGTGATGGTGTTGGGCATGCCCATCATCGAGACCACCTCGGTGACCTGGGCGCCCTTGCTGAACTCGGCCGGTACGTCGCCCTTCCACTTCACGTGCAGCGTCAGCCACTTCTCGAACTGGTTCGGGTCGGACGCGAGCGCCCACACCTTCTCCGGAGCGGCGGGAAGCTCGAGCGAGGAACTGATCTGACCCATTGCGGTTTCTCCTTCGGTTCGGGTGTGCGGTTCGGTGTGCGGTGCGGTCGGTGGTTCAACGATTGGCGCGCTGGTACGCGGTCACGACGGCGGCGCCGCCGATGCCGATGTTGTGCTGCAGGGCGGCCGTCACATCGGGAACCTGGCGCTTGTCCGCGGTGCCGCGCAGCTGCCAGGTGAGCTCGGCGCACTGGGCGAGCCCGGTGGCACCGAGCGGGTGGCCCTTGGAGATCAGCCCGCCGGACGGGTTGACCACCCACTTGCCGCCATACGTGGTCTGCCCGTTGTCGATCAGCCTGCCGGCCTCGCCCTCGCCGCACAGCCCGAGCGCTTCGTAGAGCAGCAGCTCGTTGGCGGAGAAGCAGTCGTGCAGCTCGATCACCTGGAAGTCCTCGGGGCCGAGGCCGGTCTGCTCGTACACCTGGCGGGCGGCTTTGACGTTCATCTCGTACCCGACGACGTTGGCGGCGCTGCTGTCGAAGCTGGAGGCGAAGTCGGTGGTGAGCGCCTGACCCACGATCTCGACCGCCTGGTCCGCCAGGCCATGATCGTCCACAAAGGATTCCGAGGCCAGGATCGCGGCACCCGAGCCGTCCGACGTCGGCGAGCACTGCAGCTTGGTCAGCGGGGCGTAGATCTCCTTCGACGCCTTGATCTCCTCCAGGGTGTAGACGTCCTGGAACTGGGCGTACGGGTTGTTGGCGCTGTGCCGGTGATTCTTCTCGCCGATCTTGGCGAAGTGGTCGGCGGTGGTGCCGTACTTCTCCATGTGCTCGCGGCCGGCGGCGCCGAACATCCATGGCGCCGGCGGGAACCCCACCTCGGAGATCTCGGCGAGCCGCTGGATGTGGTTCATCGTGGGTTGCTCGCGGTCGCCGTACGTGGCGCCGAGTGAGCCGGGCTGCATCTTCTCGAAGCCGAGCGCCAGCGTCACCTCGGCGACCCCGGAGCGGACCGCCTGCGCGGCCAGGAACAGCGCACTCGACCCGGTCGAGCAGTTGCTGTTGACGTTGAAGATCGGGATGCCGGTCAGGCCCAGCTCGTACGCGGCGCGGTGCCCGGAGCAGGACTCGCCGTAGACGTTCCCGACGTACGCCTGCTGAACCTGGTCGTACCCGATGCCGGCGTCTTCGAAGGCCTTGGTGCCCGACTCGCGGGCCATCGCCGGGTAGTCCCAGTCCTCGCGGCGCCCGGGCTTCTCGAACTTCGTCATCCCGACGCCGATGACGTACACCTTGCTGCCCACGGGTCCTCCTCGCTGGCCGGATGCGGCGCTGTGCCTGCGCTAGCTCGAAGCTAACATACATACAGGCGTGCACGTAAATGACGGAAGAGCGTGACCCACGCCACTCCCGCGAACCGCGCCCGCACACGCGCAAGCTCTCAGCTAGCACCGGAACGCGAGAACCTCTGGCGTTTGCGGCGCAACCTGCATACCTTCCAGGTACGGCTCATTACCGACGGGTAACGAGGAGGCGCCGGATGACCGATTTCCTGACCCGGGTACGCGCCGGCGTGGCCCGGCTGCCGGTGGTGCTGGAGAGCGCACACGTACTGCAGCAGCGCGGCCTGTTCCGCCCCACCCGCCCCGACGAGGCGCTGAAGTCCCTGGCCTCGGTACGCAAGCTCGGGCCGTTCGCCGGTGCCGTACAGATCGCCTCCCGGCGCGACCCCGAGGCGCTCGGCCTGGTCGACGAGCTGGGCGAGCTGACGTTCACCCAGCTCGACCGCCGCTCCAACGCGCTAGCCCGCGCCTGGCACGCCGACGGCATCGCGCCCGGCGACGTGATCGGTCTGCTCTGCCGCGACCACCGCGGGCTGCTCGACGGGATGTTCGCCTCCGCCAAGCTCGGCGCGCGGGCGGTGCTGCTCAACACCGGCTTCGCCGGCCGGCAGCTCGCCGACGTCGCCACCCGCGAAGGGATCGTGGCGATCGCGTACGACCAGGAGTTCTCTTCCGTGGCGGCGGCGTTGCCGGACGGCATCCGGCGCTACCAGGCGTGGGTCGACGGCACCGCCGAGCACCCCACCCTGGAGCATCTGATCGAGCGGACCTCCGACAAGCCGGTGCCGGTCCCGAAGCAGGCCGGCGGGATCGTGCTGCTCACCAGCGGCACCACCGGCACCCCGAAGGGCGCCCCCCGGCAGGTGCGCTCCGCGCTCGCCGCCGCCGAATTCCTCGACCGGATCCCGTACGCCCGCAACGAAGCCACGGTGATCGCCGCGCCGCTCTTCCACGGCACCGGGCTCTCCCAGTTCGTGATGACGCTGGCGCTCGCCTCCACCACGGTGATGTCCCGGCGGTTCGACCCGGAGCAGACCCTGGCCCGGATCGAGAAGTACCGCTGCACCGGGATGGTGCTGGTGCCGACCATGTTGCAGCGGATCCTCGATCTCGGCGACGACGTACTCAAGAAGTACGACACCTCCTCGCTGCGGATCCTGTTCACCGCCGGCTCCGCGCTCTCCCCCGAGGTCGGCAACCGCGCCACCGAGGCGTTCGGCGACGTGATCTACAACCTGTACGGCTCCACCGAGGTCGCCGTCGCCACCGTCGCCACCCCTTCCGATTGGAGGGCGGCTCCCGGCACCGTCGGCAAACCCCCGGTCGGCTGTCGCGTGGTGCTCTTCGATGAGGCGAACCGGCCGGTCACCACTCCCGAAACCCAGGGCCGGGTGTACGTCTCCAGCGGGCTGAAATTCGGCGGCTACACCGGCGGCGGCTCCAAGGACGAGATCGACGGACTGATGTCCTCCGGCGATGTCGGCCACTTCGACAGCGAGGGCCGGCTGTTCATCGACGGCCGCGCGGACGACATGATCGTCTCCGGCGGCGAGAACGTGTACCCCGGCGAGGTGGAGAACCTGCTCGTCGAACACCCCGCGGTGAACGACGCGGCCGTGATCGGGGTGTCCGACCCCGAGTTCGGGCAGCGGCTCAAGGCGTTCATCGTGGTCGAGTCCGGCCAGTCGATCTCCCCGGACGACGTGAAGGCGTACGTCAAGAGCCAGCTCGCCCGCTACAAGGTGCCGCGCGAGGTGGCGTACCTCGACGAACTGCCACGCAACCCGACCGGCAAACTGCTGCGCAACAAGCTGGAGTAGCGACGGCGCTACGTGTGTCGACTCCTCCATCGGAGGCACCGGATGCCTGAATTCCCCCGCAGGTCCGGACCGCTGCAGAGCGCGAGCGTGCTACGCCGCGCCGGACTGCTGCGCCCCAGCCGGCCCGACGAGATGCTGCGCGCGCTGCGGTCGATGCGCCGGTACGGGCCGTTCGCCGGCGCGCTGCGGATCGCCGCCCAGCGCGACCCCGACGAGCTCGGGCTGGTCGACGACCTCGGCACCCTGACGTTCGAGCAGCTGGAACGCCGCTCCAACGCGCTCGCCCGCGCCTGGCGGCAGCGGCAGCACGACTCCGGTGACGTGGTGGGTCTGCTGTGCCGCAACCACCGCGGCTTCCTGGACACCGTCTTCGGGTGCGCCAAGATCGGCGCCCGTACGGTGCTGCTCAACACCGGCTTCGGCGCCACGCAGCTCGCCGACGTCGCCGCCCGGGAGCGCGTTTCGATGATCGTGTACGACCAGGAGTTCGCGCCGGTGGTGGCGTCTCTGCCCGGCGCGGTGACGCGGTACCTGGCCTGGGTGGACGTACCGGGCGCGGCCGACGTACCGGCGCTGGAGAGCCTGATCGCGATCACCGACGACGAGGACGTCCCGGCTCCCCGTACCGCCGCCGGGTGGGTGCTGCTGACCAGCGGCACCACCGGTACCCCGAAGGGCGCCCCGCGGCAGGTGCGCTCCCCGCTGGGCGCCGCGGAATTCCTGGACCGGGTGCCGTACCGGCGGCAGGAAGCCACCCTGATCTGCGCTCCGCTGTTCCACGGCACCGGCATGTCGCAGCTGATCATGACGCTGGCGCTGGCCTCGGCCACGGTGCTGTGCCGGCGGTTCGACCCGGCGGTCGCGCTGGGACGGATCCACCAGCTGCGCTGCACCGGCGCGGTGCTGGTGCCCACCATGCTGCGCCGGATCCTCGACCTCGGCCCGCACGTGCTCCGCCGGTACGACACCAACTCACTGCGGATCATCCTGTGCGCCGGCGCCGCGATCGCCCCCGAGCTGGGCAACCGGGCGATGGCCGCCTTCGGCCCGGTGCTCTACAACCTGTATGGCTCCACCGAAGTCTCGGTCGCCACCGTCGCCACACCGGGCGACTGGCGCCGCGCCCCCGGCACCGTCGGGCGCACCCCGGTCGGGTGCCGGGTCCGGCTGTACG
Source organism: Micromonosporaceae bacterium (assembly GCA_050701695.1). Classification (GTDB taxonomy): domain Bacteria; phylum Actinomycetota; class Actinomycetes; order Mycobacteriales; family Micromonosporaceae; genus WHSM01. The sequence continues at coordinate 768 of JBOGDE010000014.1, read as the reverse complement.
ACCCGTCCGGCCCGGTGCGGCGCCCGTACCAGCAGGGACGGATCTTCGTGGGCAGCGGGCTGCAGTTCACCGGCTACACCGACGGCGGCACCCGGGAGCAGATCGACGGCCTGCTCGACACCGGCGACGTCGGCCACTTCGACGCCAACGGACTGCTGTTCATCGACGGCCGCGCCGACGACATGATCATCAGTGGCGGCGAGAACGTCTACCCCGGCGAAGTGGAGAACCTGCTGGTCGAGCACCCCGCGATCAACGACGCGGCCGTGGTCGGCGTACCGGACCCCGAGTACGGCCAACTGCTAGCCGCGTACGTCGTCCTAGAACCCGGCGCCATCCTGCCCCCCGAAACCATCCGCACGTACGTCCGCACCAACCTGGCCCGCCACAAAGTCCCCCGCAAGGTCACCTACCTCCCCGACCTCCCCCGCAACCCCACCGGCAAACTCCTCCGCCACCTCCTCCCGTAAGTGGCTTTTCGCACTTGGGGTGTCTGGTGGCGGTGCCATACCTGGCAAATCGGGCGCGCCGACCGCCACTGGGCCCCCCAAGTGCAAGCGCAGCTGTGGACAAGTGGGGGCATGGGTGGTGTGGGAGGGGGTGGGGGTCGATGGTGTGGGCGTGGAGAGCGGGGAGCCGTTTCTGTGGCGGTGTCGCGCGTCAGACTCTGTGGCAGGACAGTTGAGTCAGTCCTGAAGGAGAGTCAGACACATGGGAAGACCCCCAAGCATCCCGGCCGAGAAGAAGACCCGGATCGTGCTCAGCGTG
>JBOGDE010000013.1:0-29953 GCA_050701695.1 Micromonosporaceae bacterium | reverse complement strand
AAGCGCACGACCTCGCGAAGCGAGGTCGTGCGATGAGCACCCTGCACGAGTACCGCGTGCGGCCGGTGGCCGAGGAGCCCACGCCGGTGCTGGTCCGCGTCGTGGTGGACCTGCCCGCCAAGACCTTGACCGTCGAGTGGGCCAGCGGCGCCCGCGCCACCTTCGACGTGGTCACCGCCCGGGCGCTGTACATGGCGCTCAGCGAGGCGGTCTACGGATCCCTGGAGCCCGAGGGCCCGTACCTGCGGGTGGAGTCCAACAGCGACCGGGGGTGGTCGGCCGACGCTCACACGCCGCACCTGTCATAGCGGTTCACTCCGCGTGCTGCTGCGCCGCCATGGACTACCGGCCGCTGATCACCACGTCGCCGCTGGTCGGCACTGTGAACGGCCCCACCGTCGTACCTTCCTGGTACGTGTCCGGCGGCGCGTTCACGGTCGACGTGACCGTCATCGGAACGCCGCGATGGGTCATCCGCATGGTCTTGCAGTAGTGGGTGGTGGTCAGCTCGATCACGCCGCCGTGACGGCCGTACCGGTCGGAGCCGAAGTCGGTCCACCCGGTCAGCGCGGTGGCCCGCCAGACGCCCTTGCAGTGCACCGTGCCGTCGGCCCGGTAATGCACGAAGGAGCCGCTCGCGGAGACATCGCCGGTGGCGGCGTCGAAACTGCCGCCACCGGTCGCCCGGATCCAGTCCCCGGCGGCCGCCATGTGGTGGCCGTACGGAGCGGTGGCGGTGTTCGGGCTGGCCAGCCCGAAGGTCAGGGTGGCGGTGCTCGCGGCGGCCGGCGGGGCCCAGCCCAGGATCACCAGGGCGAGTACGGCGGTGAGTCGTAGCAGAACTCGCATGACCCGCTCCCTCCGAAAGGAATCCGATGCGCGGATCATGCGACGCCGAGTGTGGTCCCGGACACGGCCGAAGGGTCACCGTCGAGGGGGCCAAAGTCCACTCGGTGGTCATGGGATCGGGTCTGGGACGGCTCGGTCCGTAGCGGTGGCGACCAACGTCCTGCGGTGAGGAGACCTTCTGCCCCGCGTGCGGTTACCACTTCGCTCTGCCTGCGGCCACCCGGCGGCTCGTAGCGTGCCAATCAGGAGACACGGACCCCGCCCGAGGCTCAGGAGACCGGCATGGTGGCATCCAGTTCCGGCGTCTGGGCGACGGTGGACGGCAACGAGGCGGCGGCCCGGGTGGCGTACCCGCTGTCCGAGGTGATCGCGGTGTACCCGATCACGCCGGCCTCTCCGATGGGGGAGCTGGCCGACGCGTGGAGCGCGGCGGGGCGGGCGAACCTCTGGGGCTCGGTCCCCGACGTGGTCGAGATGCAGTCCGAGGCCGGGGCGGCCGGGGCGCTGCACGGCGCGGTGCGGAAGGGCGCGCTGGGCGTCACGTTCACCGCCTCACAGGGGCTGCTGCTGATGCTGCCCAACATGTACAAGGTGGCCGGCGAGCTGACCCCGGCGGTGATCCACGTTGCCGCCCGTACGGTCGCCACGCACGCGCTGTCGATCTTCGGGGATCACAGCGACGTAATGGCTGCCCGTACCACCGGCTGGGCGATGCTCGCCGCCAGCTCGGTGCAGGAGGCGCACGACTTCGCGCTGCTGGCGCACGCCGCGACACTGCGCGCCCGGGTGCCGTTCCTGCACTTCTTCGACGGCTTCCGCACCTCGCACGAGATCAACAAGATCCAGCTGCTGTCCACCGACGATCTCCAGGCTCTGGTACGCGAGGAGGACGTGCTCGCCCACCGGATGCGGGGACTGTCCCCGGACCGGCCGGTGCTGCGCGGCACGGCGCAGAACCCGGACGTGTTCTTCCAGGCCCGCGAGGCGGCGAGCCCGTTCCACGCCGCGGTGCCGGTGACCGTGCGGCGGGTGATGGACGAGCTGGCCGCGCGCACCGGCAGGGCGTACCACCTGGTCGACTATATGGGCGTGGCCGACGCCGAACGGGTGCTGGTCGTGATGGGCTCGGCGGTGGGCGCGGTCGAGGAGACCGTCGAGGAGCTGAACCGCCGGGGCGAGCGGGTTGGACTGCTGAAGATCAGGCTGTACCGGCCGTTCCCCGCGGCGGAGCTGGCCGCCGCGCTGCCGCCGACCGTACGCCGGATCGGGGTGCTGGACCGCACCAAGGAGCCGGGCGCGGTGGGGGAGCCGCTCTACACCGACGTGGTGGCCGCGCTGGCCGAGCACGGCCGCGCCGGCATCGAGGTGGTCGGCGCCCGGTACGGCCTGTCCAGCAAGGAGTTCACCCCCGCCATGACCAAGGGGGTGTACGACGAGCTGGCCGCCGCGACGCCACGGCGGCACGTCACGGTGGGCATCGTCGACGATGTCAGCCACACCAGCGTGACCCCGGACCGGGAATTCCGGCCTCCGACCCGGGCGGTGCGGGCGGTGTTCTTCGGGCTGGGCAGCGACGGCACGGTCAGCGCCAACAAGTCCGCCGTCAAGCTGATCGGCGAGCACACCGACCAGCACGCCCAGGGCTATTTCGTGTACGACTCCCGCAAGGCCGGCGCCGTCACCGTCTCGCACCTGCGGTTCGGGCCGGACCCGATCCGCTCGACGTACCTGATCGACGAGGCGGACTTCGTCGCCTGCCACCAGTTCGGGCTGCTGGCGAAGATGAAGGTGCTCGACCTGGCCCGGCCGAAGGCGACGTTCCTGCTCAACAGCCCGTACCCGGCGGACGCGACGTGGTCCCGGCTGCCGGTAGAGGTGCAGCGGCAGATCCTCGACAAGGAGTTGGACTGCCTGGTGATCGACGGGTACCGGGTGGCCCGCGAAGCTCGCCGGCGAGGAGCGCTCACTGCCGCAGGACCGGGGCGACGGACCAGAGCCCACCACACCAGGAGGTACGCCATGAGGATTCTCGTGACCGTCGCTAGCCGGCACGGGGCCACCACCGAGATCGCCGAGCGGATCGGCGACCAGCTGCGTGACGCGCTGGGCCAGCACGACTCCGCGATCCGGGTCGAAGTGCGCGCCGCCGACCAGCCGTCCCAGGTCGATGACTACGACGCGGTGGTGCTCGGCAGCGCGGTCTACCTGGGGCGCTGGCTGGAGGAGGCGCGCCGGTTCGCGAAGACCCACACCGACGAGCTGACCGCATCGGGCTAGAACGCCGCGTCGCCGTCGATCGGCACGGCGGCGGCGGAAGGCCGGCTTGACAACGTACAACCGATCGGTTGTATATTTGCCTCGTGGACGAGAAGAGCAACGACCGGGCGGACGCCCTGTTCCACGCGCTCGCCGACCGCACCCGGCGCGACATCCTGCGTCGCGTGCTGGCCGGGGAGCACTCGGTCTCCACGCTCGCGGCGAAGTACGACATGAGCTTCGCCGCGGTACAGAAGCACGTCGCCGTGCTGGCGAAGGCCGGCCTGCTGACCAAGCGACGCAGCGGTCGCGAGCAGTTGGCCAGCGGCGACGTGGCGGCGGTGCGGTCGGTGGCGTCCATGCTCACCGAGCTCGAACAGGTCTGGCGCGGCCGCATCGCACGCATCGACGTACTCATCGCATCCGACCCTGACCAGGAGGAGAAGAACCATGCCCGTGACCGACGTCCAGCAGGATCTTGACAACCTGACCCTGACCATCACCGCGGAGTTCGCCGCGCCGGTAGAGCGGATCTGGCAGGTCTACGCCGACCCTCGCCAATTGGAGAAGGTGTGGGGCCCGCCGACCTACCCGGCGACGGTGGTCGACCACGACCTCACGCCCGGTGGTCGCGTGACCTACTACATGACCGGTCCGGAGGGTGACAGGCACGCCGGATACATGCTGATCACCACTGTGGACGAGCCAAGGAGTTTCACCTTCGACGACGGCTTCGCCGACATGGACTTCAATCCGACGCCGGGACTGCCGGTCGGAAAGAACGCCTACACCTTCACCGAGCACAACGGCGGAACACGCGCGACGTACGTGAGCACGTATGAGTCCGCCGACGCGCTCCAGCAGGTGCTGGACATGGGCGTCGTGGAGGGCACCACGTCGGCTATCAACCAAATTGACGACCTGGTCGGCTCCTGATCAGTAGGAAGCCGGGGCCATGGCGTACCCGGTCGCCCGAGGGCGTGCGGGTAACCGGGTACGGCAGGCAGTCCACGGTGGGCAGCGACGCCAATGGCCGCCCTGCCGTGACAGGGCATATGACGGGTGTTGAACACCTCGATACGGTCCCGCAGCTCCCCAGCCAGCAGGTTCCCTTGCCATGCCCGGTCGGACAACCTGCGTGACATCTGGGAGAGTCGATCGGTGATTCCGTGACGCCTCAAACCCACCGGCATCTCCCACACCGGCTGCAGCGCCGACTCAGCAGACTCAAGACGCCCTAACGAAAGCTCGGCGCAGGCGAGATCGATGTGCGCCCGCTCGGCCACCAAGCCACTAAAAGGATCATCCGGCATCATGCGCAGCGCCGCACGGACGCGATCAGCCGCCCCCTTCCCGTCGCCCAGCGCGAGCAACGCTGTGCCAGCACAGGCGGCATGGCGCGACGGCCCCCAGCCGAACTCTCCGCCGAGTTCGTCATGCAGATCATCGACGCCTGCATCACTTTCCAACGCTGCGTCGCCGGATCGTAGCGCCTCGGTCGTCCGGCGGGGATCGCCTCCGATGTGCGACCACGCTCGGGCCTCAATGCATCGGAGCCTTGTGTGTGGGGCGCCGTTCGGTGCGTCGGCGAGGCCAGCCTCGATGTGCACCAAGGCGTTGCGCGGTCGTCCGGTCCAGTAGGCGATCAACGCCTGAGTGCCGCGCGACCATGCCCGCAGGCCTCGATGATCGACTAGCTCTGCGTACACGTGAGCGGCCCGCGCCTGTTCTGCCGCGGCCTCCCACACCGCGAGGTCGAAGGAGGCCACCGCCATCAGCCCACACAGCTGCCCGGCGGCGAGGTACAACTCGCGGGTCTGCGCAGGACGGCGCGTCCGGTCGAGCGCCGCGTATGCCAGATCCCGTGCCCGGCGCGCTTCAGCGAGCAACAACACGGGCGGCGTGTCCGCGAAACGCCTGGCCAGTCGCCACACTTCCGCCTGCACCTGTTCGACGCTGGACTGGCTGACTCCGCCCCCCACCTCAGCGGCGTGTCGGCTCGACTCGTGCGCGGCCATGGTCGTGACAGCCTCCAAGAGATGCGCATCGGGTGACTCAGCCACAACCGTATCCACGCCCCCCGCGACCTGCCGAGTGAGTCGCGCCGGGGATCCCGGCGGCGCGAGCAACTGCGCGAAGGGCATCTCCCACAACCGTGAAGCAACGCGCTTGGCAGACGGGCGCGCGTTGTCGACCTGCCCAGCCATCCAACGGTGAAGCTGACGCGGAGACAGCGACGAACTCTCCCTCATCTTGCGTGCCATGCCGTCGAACTGCGCGCACCACTCTTCGACCGTGTGGTCGCTGCCGTGGATCATCTTCTCCAGGAACGTACGTGGGCCTGCCCGTTCAGCCACCCGTGCCCCCTTGTCGACCGACATGCGTGAGGAGAAGGTAACCGGCAGTGCCGACAGCGATCTAGCCCCATGACCCGTCAGCCACGTTATGGCAGTCAAATGTCGCACTAACGTCGCAAAACCGTCGCGCCGACAGGAGGGCAGATTCTTTGACCAGCGACTGTGTCTATTGGCCGTTCCAATGGGTGACGCGGTCACCACGCTTGAGCGTGTGCAGACGGTGCGCCAACTCAGCCGCCGACCCTGTGTGTTGCGGTGCTAGCCGGATAAGGGCGGTCAGCGTGCTCAGGTCACGAATGTCCATAAGCGTCGGATATCCTCGCCAGCTCGCAAGGTCATACCCGTAACCGTCCGCGAATGCCTGGACCTCGGCAGGGTCTTCGCCGAAACGGGGCTCCTGGTAGGTCGCGACCAGATCGATCTCGCGAGGACCGATGCAGGCAGAATCCCAATCGCCGAGCACAACACGATGTCCGTTGCCGGTGAGATCCCACAGCAGGTTTCCGACGTACACATCGGCGTGGATGAAGCCTGTGCCGAGCGGGAAGTGCATCTCGTCGTAGGCGGCGCACAGGTCTGTCGCACGACCGACCAGCCACGCGCGATCTTGGGCGCCAAGAGCGGCGTCCGCGATGGGGTCGCGCAGGACTGCCTGCAGTGACCGCAGTGGCCTGTACTCAGGCAGGGCAATGTCGGGCGGAGCCAAACGATGCAACTGCTTCGTTATCCGTCCGAGTTCGTCGCTGGCGGGTGCCCCGGCGTCGGTCGGCTGCGGGTAGTACCGCCAGAACGTGACGGCAACATCTCGCCTCGCGTCGCGCACGATGATGGGCTGTGGTCGTCCGCTTGGTATCTCGACGGGTGCAGTTGCAGGGAAGCCTTGGCCTACGAGCCAACGCGTCACCGCGATGCCGGTCTGCGACTTGGTTACGGCGTGCGGGCCGTATGCGACCCGCGCCACGACCGGTGCTGCGTCGAGTAGGTACACGGCGTTGGCGAAGTGGCGGATCTCGGACGCCCCAGACGGCAGCCCGGCGTGGCGACTCGCCGTAGCAACGATTCGATCAAGGTCGATGGGTGGACTGGAGTGCGAGAGGCCAGCAGCCGTCATGCGTCGATCCTGACATTTGTGTTGGAGGAGCAGGTCGCCACGAAGTGACTGAGGGAATCTGAGATGTCCCGTGCCAGCGGTGCACGCGCGTACATCGGCGCACCTAGCTTCGCGTGCAGTTCAGTCAACGGTCCCGAGAGCGCCGCCAAGCGTAGCTCTGGGGGAAGCTGCAGTACTGGCCCAAGGGCCTCCAACACACCGTCAAGGTCGGCTACAGGCCGGCAGGCGCGCGCCGCAGCGACGTCTATCCAAGCCAGTGACTCATCCCCGTAAGAGCGTGCGGACTCTGGACCGGTCCTGTAGGCCTCAATTGCTGCGAGTGCTGACCGCTGAGCAGCTTCTGCCTCTCCCATTCGCAGGTAGGTCGAACCCTCGTAGAAATGCTGTTTGGCCAGGGTGAACGTCAAGATTCCGCCGATCTCATCGAGTTCATCGACTCTTCCGTCGACCCCATGCGCGACCTTCGCCCGGGCGTCCTCTGCGCGCTCCAGCGCCCTTCGCGCGTCATCCGGTCTTCCAAGGCGACCTTGGGCTCTGGCTTCCAGGCTCGCCAACCGCGCTTGAAGTGTTCCTTGCACGCGCGCGTGTCGCGCGTGCTCGTGCGCCTGTTGTACGAAGTGCACACCGTCACGGGAATTGCCGAACCAGTCCGACGTCATTGCACGGTTTCCCAAGATCCACGCCGTGAGCGCCGAACTTCCCGCCTTGCCGGCACACACCATGGCGGTCTGGCTCTGCATCATCGCCGGTCTCGGGAAGCCGAGATCACCTGATGCGTACGCGAGCATGGCGCACACAGCGCCCGCGAGGAAGTACAGCTCTCGCAGGTGCTGCGAATCCCGCTGGTCCCGGAGCGCGTGGAACAGCTGATCGCGAAGGATCACGAGCTCGCCGAAGATCGCACCAGAGGTGCGTGGACATACTCCTCTGCCAAATGCACAACCTGGGCGCGTAGCAAATCAACCGCTAGGTCACTGATGTTCCCAGATTCGGCCCAGACGCTGAATCTCGCGGAGCCGATCGCCGCCTGCGACACGAGCCCCCGCACTTCCACGAGCTGAACGCTTTGCGGTTCAAACCGCTCGGACTCTGGAGATTCGGCGACAGTCGCCAGCAGCTCCTCGATCGGGTGGCCGAACTCCGCCTCCACTACACGGCTAGTGCTGGGCCTGGGCAGCCCATCCAGCTCGCTCGCAAGCCAGCGATCCAACTGTCGCAGACTGAGGGTGAAGTCCGCGCCGGGGATCGATGCAGCGCGGCTGCGAAGCGCGGCGAGAGTCTCCTCACGTGTCAGACGGCGCTGCTCCATGAGTAGCTGCAGCCGTGTTACGCGTCGCTCCCGCGAGGTCGCCTCCGAACCCTCCCCGGGCCCGCTGACCTGTGTCGAGGACATGTCGACACCGTAGACGGAGCTTGCCGCTTCCGCCCAGATGCGGGGGCACCGACGTCGCTCTAAAGGCAGTGAGACGACGGCCCGCCGTCGTTCCTGCGACAGCTCGTAGGTGCCGATGATTGGACGCACGCCAAGCCACGTGTCAATTGGTTCCCGTCGCCAGATCGATCTGCTGCTCCGTGCCCGTCAATTTGCGGCGCCTCGGACGCCACGAATCGCACAACGCCACCCGCTCACCCGTCCCGGGACTCCTCGCCGCTGTCGCCTGCAAGCTCTGCACTGACCCTCAATGGTCCGGACCCGAAGGAAAGGAGGACGAACCAGTGGGGCGATCTCCTACCGAAACCCCCTGTCGAAGCAGCCGCGTCGGCGAGGCATCGAGCCCGCGACTGGTCACCTCGGCCATCGGTGGAGTTCCATTCATGGCGCTTGCCGTGCATGACGGTTTCTATAGCTGCGGAACTGGTGCCGGCCTGTGCAATCGGGCGCTGTTAGAAGTCCTGGTCGAGCTGCTTCCGGTGCACACCAAACTGCTCGTGTTGCCTATCTGGCTGGACCCGTCGCACGCTGGCTACGATTCCGGGTGGCACTCCGATATGCAGGCGATGGTTGATCGAGTCGGCGGTGACGTCCTGCCGGTGGATAACGGCAGCAACGGCCAGTCCCGGTTCGGCAACCTGGCGCACCTGCGCCGCGCCTCCGCGAGGGCCGCCGACGCGTTGCTCAAACACCGTCCACGTGACGGCGCCCGATGTCTGATTCTCGCAGTAGACGTTCCGTTCTTCGGCGTAGGCGTTCACCTGCCGCCAGACATGTCGCGTGGGCTTGTCGTTATCGCGCAGGGCACCGCAGCCGTCCACGCCCCGAACGACACGCAGAGACTGGAGTGGGAGGGTGGGGCGTTGCGCGCGAGCGTCACTGCGGGGGCCCGCATCGCCGCAACATCCGCTGCGATGCGACGCAGCCTGGTCGACACGTATGCCATCGGTGACGGGGCGGTCGTGGATTTGCCCAACGGCCTGACCGCTCGGGAACGTATACCCGCACCTTTGTGCGAGGCTCCGTCGTTACCGCCTGCGGCGCGGGCCGGATTCGTCCTGGCTATGGGCCGCGCTGAGGCACACAAGGGGTTCGACGACCTGCTCGACGCGGTGCGGCTCCTGTCCACGGACGGCACGGCTGTACCGCACCTGGTGATCGCGGCCGTGACCGACGGCGAGCTCAACGACTACCAACGCCATCTCGCCTACCGGATCCGCGTAGAGGGTATCGACGCGACGTTGTGGACGAGGTTCTCCCACGGCCTGCGCGGCCTGCTCGGTCACCCCGCCCTGCGGGCTGTGGTCGTTCCGTCCCGGGTGGAGCCCTTCGGGCGTATCCCGCTGGAGGCGTACGTCGCCGGTGCCGCCCCGCTGGTAGCGACGACTGCGGGCGGGCTGGCGGAGCTGGTGCGGGACGGCCACACCGGCTACGTCGCATCCCCGCACCACCCGGCTGGGCTGGCCGGCGCGCTGCGTCGCGCCCTGAACACCGATGAGGCCGGACGGCACCGGATGCGCGAGACGGGCCGTCGGCTCGCCGCCCGCTACGACTACCCGCGAACGGTGCGGGATTTCCTCGGTGAGGTCGCCCCGTGGCTGGCGACATCACCGCACGCGACCAAAGCCATCTGATGATCAGCGCCGCAGCGAGAAAGAGGAACACGTGAGCATCACCGCAAACCCGACACCCGCAGCCCTACCCGCCCAGGTCGGTGCGCTGCGACCGATCGCCGCCACCCTGGTCGAACGGATGCGGCACGAGGTCATGACCGTGCCGACCGATTGGGTGATCGAGTACGGCGACTACCAGAACGGTGGCTGGAACACGCTGTCGCTGCTCAACGACACCGGCGACCCCCGGGACGTAACGATTCGCGACTGCGCGAAGCCGATGGGGACGAGCCTGCTGCGGCAGATGCCCGCGGTAGCGGAGTGCCTTGACGGCTTGGGTCTGACGTACATGTGGGTGCGCCTGGCCCGGCTCGACGCGGGCAGCTTCCTGTGGGAGCACCGCGATTACGGCGAACTGTCTGCCGTCGAGCGGCACCGACTGCATGTGCCGTTGGTGTCGAACTCCTCGGCCTACCTGGTGCTCGGCGGCACGAAGGTGCACATGAGCGTCGGGCGGGTGTGGCGGCTGACACCGACCGTGCCCCACGGGGTGTGCAACCTGTTCGGGCCCCAGCGCATCCATCTGATGCTCGACTGCTACGCCGACGAAGCCCTGCACGCCCTCGCCAACCCCGGCGACGGCGACCCGTGCGACGCGCAGCCGATGCCGGCCCTGTCACCGACCGACCTGGACGAGAAGGTCGCCACCGCACGCGGCCTGGCGGAGCTGGGCTACGAGCGCGCCGCCGAGACTGGCTTGCTGGAGTTGTTCTACCGCTACGCCATGCCCGAAGGGCAGGTCTACGACCTGATCGTCAGCATGTACGCCTCGCTGCACCGCGAAGAGGACGCCACCCGCTGGCGGGTGAAGAAGAACATCATGCTCGGCCGCGACTGACGCCCCGATCACATCGAGGAAGGGAGATCACTTGTGAGCACTGCATTGCTGGAGACCGTAGCTGCCGCGAATCGTCCCCGCCAGTTCGGTTTGCTGGAGAAGGCCGTTGACGTGCTCTCACACAGCCGCGCCGTGCATGCCCTCTACGTACGCGGCTCACTGGCCACCGGCACCGCCGACCGGCTCTCCGACTTGGACTTCATCGTCGCCGTGGACGCCCCCCAGTTCGCCAGCTTCGTACGGGTCACCGACGCACTTATGGCCACCGAACTCGGCGCGATCCTGCCTGGCTGGCGCGACACGATCGTGGCCCGCATGGGCGGTCTGGGCTACGTGTACCTGGTCGCCCATGAGGGCAAGCTGCACCAGATCGACCTCTACCTTGTTCCGGCGAACCGGCTGGACACCGTACTGGCCCGCACCACCGCGATGCCTGTCTATCTCGCAGACGACGTGGCAGCCCGCCCGCACAGCCACGTCGACTGGTTCATCAACAGCGCCCTAGAACGACCCCACACCACGGCCGACCTGCTGATCGAGATCCTCGTGCTGGGCCAGATGATCCGCAAGCGGATCTCGCGGGAGCAGCGGTTCATCGCCTACGCCGAGGTGTTCGCCCTCAACACCGCCGTCAAGAACCTGATCAAAGCGGCGCTCGCGCCCGGATCGACCTTCTACGGCTGGTACCAGCTCCCAGAGGAGATCGGCACCACCCCGATCGGTAGGGCGTGCCTGGCGGACCTCGAGGCCCTGATCCGTGGTCCGGCCGCGCCCACCGGCGACGACCTGTCCGCCGCCATCGGCCGAGCGCTGATCGTAGCCGAGCGCGCCGCGCCCGACGCGGTGGCGACGCTTCGCCCAGCCATCGACGCCTACCGGCACTACCTGGACCTGCCATGAGACGCAACACGACCACGGAGTCTCGCAACCTGCGGGCGGTGTTCTTCGGAGGCTGCGTGCCGGCCTCACCGCTGGAGGAGCACCTTGCCTTCGCCATCGGCACCGCGCTTGCTCAGGCCCAGTTCGCGCTGCTCCACGGCGGCTATAACGGGTTGATGGAGCAGGCCGCCCGCGGCGCGGCCGAGGCCGGCGGGCAGGTCATGGCGGTCACCATCGAAGGCGTCGACTGGGGCGAGTTCAACCCATACGTGAACGACGCAATCCAATTGCCGAGCATGGGTGCCCGTCTACACACCTTCCTCGATGACGCCGACCTCGTCGTGGCAATGGCTGGCGGCGTCGGGACCCTGCACGAGCTGACCGCCGCCCTGTGGTACGCCGGGAACATCCGGCCCGTACCTGTGGCTGTGGCCGGGCCGACCGCGGGCCGGCTGCTGGGGTTCCTGCGTACGCATCGGTGGATATACGCCTCCCCGACCCGGCCGCTGGACTTCCTCCACGAGGTCAACTCCGTCGATGACCTGCAGCCCATCATCGCCGGTATCGCCGATCCGGCCACCGCCGTTGGGAGCCGAACGTGATGACCTCCGCTGCGAGCCTTGGCCTACAAATACGAACCGCCGCCACGGTGGCGGCACCATACGAGCTGCCTGACGGGACGGTCATCGATGAGTACTTCGACGAGTACCGCATCGCCGCCGACCCGGTCCTCCTAGGCGAGGTCGGTACCGCTCTGGCCCGCGTTGTCCCTGCCGGTGTGGACGCCCTCGCCGGCCTGGAGCTGGGCGGCGTGCCTTTCGCGTTCGCCGCGTCCGCCGCTGCTGGCCTACCGCTGGTGCTGGTCCGCAAGGTCCCCAAGCCCTACGGCACGCGGCGACAGGTAGAGGGCCGCTCCATCGCCGGGGCGCGGGTCGCCATGGTCGATGACGTGGTGCGCTCCGGCGCCCAGATGCTGGCCGCGGCCCGGGCACTAACCGCGGCCGGTGCCCACGCCGCGCACGCGCTGACGCTCCTTGCCCGCCCCGGAACCGGGCGGGCAACCCTGGCAGACCACGGCATCTCGCTGCACAGCCTGCTCACCGACACCTACCAACCACAGCCGGTGTCGCTGCGGGTGGTGACGTAGATGGTTAAGGCGGTGCTCTACGACCTGGACGGGGTCATCCTCGACAGCCGTGACCTGGTGGCCGCCACGCTGGCCAGCGTCGCAACCAGCGCCCTGGGCGATGCGCCGGACGCCGAAGCGGTGGCCCCCGTCCTGTCGCTTCCGCCGGTCGAGGCACTGGCCGCGCTTGGCGTGCCTGACCCCGCCCAGGCATTCGATGAACGGTTCGAGACCGCGTACGCCGTACACGCCCACCGGGCGCGTCTGGTTCCCGGAGTCGTGGCGGGCATGCGGCGCCTGCGCGCGTCGGGTCTACGGCTGGGCCTGGTCACCCTCCAACGCCGGCACCGGCTCGCGATGCTGCCCCTACAGGAGGTTCTCGGCCTGCTCGACGTCACCATGACGTTCGAGGACGCCGCCCCCAAACCCGCCCCGGACGCCATCCTTGGCGCACTTGATCGCCTCGGTGTGCCACCGGCACGGGCGTGGTTCATCGGCGACAGCCCCACCGACATCGCCGCCGGCCGCGCCGCCGGAGTCACCGCCGTTGGCGCGTCCTGGGGCTACTGCACGGTCGAGACGCTGCGGCAAGCGTCGGCCGATCCCATCCTGTCCGACCCGGGGCAGATCACCGGGATCCTTCTGCCCGACGGCGCCGCTGCGATGCGCTACGATCGCAGCGCACACGGCATCACCGCACGCGGCCCTCACCATCGGCGCCTGCGGTCAGACACGGTCATGGAGCGACACGGTGAGCACGGTAGGACGGCGAGCTAGCCGCGCCGAGCTGGGGAGCGAGAACAGCGTCCTCGCCTGATCCCCTCGGCCCGGCTCGGCGTGACCTGCTGCTCTCCCACCGTTGTCCCTTGCGAACCCGCTCTGGACGGACACCGGCGAGGACCCCGCCCTGCGCACAGGTTGTGCCGGGACTGGGGTTCCAGGTGCGCGTTCGCCTTCGCCCTGTGAGGCCATGACATGCGTTCGACCGATATCCGCCGAATCTTCTTCGACTACTTCACAGCCCGCGGCCATACCAAGGTGCCGTCCAGCCCGCTGATCCCCGACGATGCGACCCTGCTGCTGGCCAACGCCGGCATGAACCAGTTCAAGCCCTACTTCCTCGGCGAAGTACCACCGCCGTACCCGAGGGCAACAACGGTGCAGAAGTGCGCCCGCACTTCCGACATCGACAACGTTGGGCGGACCACCCGCCACGCGACGTTCTTCGAAATGCTCGGCAACTTCTCCTTCGGCGACTACTTCAAACCCGAAGCCATCGCCTACGCGTGGGAACTGCTGACCGAGCAATACGGACTGGACCCGGACCAGCTGTGGATCACCGTCTACCAGGACGACGACGAAGCCGTCGACCTGTGGAGGCGTATGGGCGTACCCGCCGCCCGCATTCAGCGTCTTGGCATGGAAGACAACTTCTGGTCCATGGGTGTACCCGGGCCGTGCGGCCCCAGCTCGGAGATCTGTTACGACCGCGGCCCCGCCTTCGGTCCTGAGGGTGGCCCGCAGGCGAACGGGGAACGGTACCTGGAGATCTGGAACCTCGTGTTCATGCAGAACCTACGCGGTGAAGGCACGGGCAAGGACGACTTCCCGATCCTCGGGGAACTGCCCAACAAGAACATCGACACCGGGCTCGGCCTTGACCGGCTCGCCATGATCCTTCAAGACGTCGAGACGGTCTGCCAGACTGACCTGCTCTCACCGACCCTCGAGCTAGTCCAGCGCCTCGCCGGACGGCCATTCCCGGGCCGTGACGGCAGCGAAGAGTCCGTGTCCTTCCAGGTCGTCACCGAACACGCCCGATCCACGGCGTTCCTCATCGCCGACGGTGTGCTGCCCTCCAACGAAGGACGCGGCTACATCCTGCGCCGTCTCATGCGCCGCGCCATCCGCCACGCCCGATCCCTACACATCGAAGAACCCGTCCTCGCCGCCGTCACCGGCAGCGTGATCGACAACCTCGCCGACGCGTGGCCCGAGCTGGTCGCCCACCGCGCGCTCATCGAAGCCGTCACCGCCCGGGAGGAGGAGACGTTCACCGCCACACTGCGCCAAGGCACCCGCCTGCTCGACGCGGCGATCAGCCGCGCCCACACCGCAGGCACCACAACCCTGCCCGGAGACACCGCATTCGAGCTGCACGACACCTACGGCTTCCCCGTCGAACTCACCATCGAAGCGGCCCGGGCCGCCGGACTGAGCGTGGACGCCGACCGCTACGCCGCCCTCCTCGATGAACAGCGCCGCCGCGCGAAGACGACCGGCAAAGGCAAGACAGCCGCGGCGTTGCGTCGCATGGACAGCTACCGGGAAGTCCTCGCCCGCCACGGCCGCACCGATTTCGTCGGCTACGCCACCACCAGCTCCGAAACCCAACTCGTGGCGCTGCTACGCGACGGGACATCCGTCGACGTCGCCTCCGAAGGCCAAGGCGTCGAGGTCGTGCTGCAGCGCAGCCCGTTCTACGCCGAGTCCGGCGGACAGGTCGGCGACACCGGCACCATCCGCACCGCCGACGGCGGCCTCATCCAGATCACCGACACCCAGTACGGCCTCGACGGCTTCCACATCCACACCGGCCGCGTCCTCCACGGCGAACCCCACACCGGCCAGACCGCCGAGGCCACCATCGACACGGCGCGCCGCGCCGCCGTAGCCCGATCCCATTCGGCCACGCACATCCTGCACGCCATGCTGCGCCGAACACTCGGCGACCACGCCCGCCAACAAGGTTCACTGGTGGCACCGGGCCGGCTGCGTTTCGACTTCACCCACTTCTCACCCGTCGATGACACCCAACTCACCGCCCTTGGTGCACTGGTCAACGACTACCTCCTCGACGACCCAGACGTACGCGTCTGGCACACCACCCGCGCCGAAGCTGAAGCAGCCGGCGCCACCGCGTTCTTCGGCGACAAGTACGGCGAGGAAGTCCGCATCGTCGACATCGGCGACGCATCCCGTGAACTGTGCGGCGGCACCCACGTCGGCCACGGCACCCAAGCCGGCCCCGTCCGTATCCTCGGTGAATCCTCCATCGGCTCCGGGCTACGCCGCATCGAAGCCCTCACCGGCCGCGACGCCATCACCCACGCCGACCACGAACGACGCATCCTCTCCGAGATCAGCCACCTCGTCGGCACCCGGCCCGACGACCTCCTAGCGACGCTCCGCAAGAAGCTCGCCGCGCTCGCCGAAGCCGAAGAATCGCTACGCCAGCACCGGCAACGCGAACTCGACACCATCGCCGCCGAGCTCGCCCAACGACGCCGCCACATCGGCGACGGATGGATCATCACCGCACACCTCGATGAGATCACCGCAGCCGAGAGACGCTCACTCGCCGCCGCCGTCCTGTCGCACTGCCCCGGGGACCGACCCGGAATCGTCATCCTCACCACCATCACCGACGGCAAGGCACAACTGACCGCCGCCACCAGCCGGGCCCTAACCGACCAGGGTGTAAAGGCCCGCGACATCCTTACCGACGCAGCGAAAGTCATCGGTGGAGGTGCCGGCGGCACCGGCAACCTCGCCGACGCAGGAGGACGCCAAACCGAACGCCTTCCTGACGCGCTCGCAATCGCCGAAGCCGCCGCAGGGGCGCTGCTCGCGGGGCACCCCAGCAAGCCCTGAAAGTCACCTTCATGCCAACTTCGATCGAGGCGACGTCGCAGAAGGAGGCGAACGCCGCTGCGGATCGGAACAGGGGTCCGTCAGCGGGATACCCGGCCGGTGGTCGGGCCACTGTGGTGATCTTTGGTGCGCCCACGCACGGGTGCTCCAACGGCGTTCGCGTCGTATGAGACCGCGGACCGCACGGTATGAGTGCTCGTCGTCAACGCGTTCCTGCCGGCGAGCGGCACGGAACGCCCACTGGGTGTGGTACCGCAGCAAGCCATCAGCGAGGAGGTTCTGGCCGTCAGCTTCACCGAAGCGGTCGGCCCGGAAACTGCCCGGGTGCACCAGGACGAACAGCTTGGCGTGCGTTTCGCCCTGCAGAGGGCCCGGCATGGAAGGCCCGCGCGCAACGAAACTGGTCCACCTCGACCAGCGGTGAAGTGGGAGGCGGGTTGAGCAGCCGATACGAATGGACAGGGGAGTCAGAGGATGACCGAACCGGTGGCAGCGCTGCCAGGCATCGACGGCGTGAACTGGCCGCAACTGGGCCACGCTTACGGTAAGGCCGACGACCTGCCTGGCCTGCTGCGCGCAGTGGCCGGTCACGACGAGGGCAGCGCCGAGAAAGCGTTGGATGACCTGTGGAGCAGGGTGTGTCACCAAGGCACCGTCTACTCGGCGTCTGCTGCGGTGGTGCCGTTCCTGACCGAGCTCGCGACCCGGGTGGCGGTCGACGTTGGCGGTCGGGGCTGCTCAGGCTGGTCGCCGAGATCGGCAACGGCTCGTCCTACCTGGACGTCCATGGCGAGCTGATCACTTGGGGCGAGGCGATGCCCGCCGACATGGTCGAGCATCTTCAAGACGAGATGCAGTGGGTACGTGACGCCCAGGCGGCGGTCACGGCCGCTGTCCCCACGGTCATCAAGCTTCTCGCGGACGAGGATCCGGCGGTGCGGGCGGTCGCTGCGTACACGCTGGCCGGCTGTACCGACCGTGCCTCGGCCCTGCTAACCGAGTTGCGTGCCAGGTTCGATGCCGAAGCCGATCCCGCGGTGAAGGTGTCGTTGGTGTTCGCCGCCGCGCGGCTGTCGGAGGCGGCTGGCGTTGCCTTGGAATCGACCAGAGACTGGTTCGGCGACATCCGTGATCGGGCCGGGCAGCACCCCGCCGTTCACCTGGCCGCGGCCGTAGCCGGTCTGGGCGACGGTGCCGCCCCCGACTCGCCCAAGGAACTCGCGGGCGCGTTCGCCGCCGCGACGACGAGCAGTGTCATCGAAGTGTACGAACGGGTTCCGGGGACAGAGGACCTGAGCGACTCGGGCGGGTTCGCGGTGTGGCTTGGTCGTCTTCTCGGCGACGCACCAGCCGCGTGTGTCGACCTGACGCGTCGGCTCGCCGCATCGACCGAACCGGCGGTGCGCGCCGAGGCAGTCCGGGTCGGTACGTATGCTGCGCAGACCTGGCGCTCAGCAACTCCGGAAACCGTCGCGACATTCGCCGGGCTCCTCAACGACCCCGACGGCTCGGTCGCGTGCTCGGCGGCCCGAGCCCTTGCCAGGTGTGGTCATGCCGCTGCGACCGTCAGCGACCACCTTCACCGCACCCTAGAACGAGACGACGGTGTCGCCGCGACCTGGGCGAGCGTGGCGCTGGCCCACTGCGGCGACCCCAGAGCTATCGCCCCCCTGGTACGGCTTCTCGGGCTGGAGGAGTGCCCATGGACGCACTGGGACGCACCCTCGAGGCTCCTGGACAACCTTCGACCTCACGCCGCCCAGCTGCTACCCGCCATCCGGGACAGGATCGACCAACGCGAATGGGGCGAGTCGGCGTGGCGCGTCGTCGCGCACGACCTCATCCGCGGTCTTGGCACCTGGGGGCGCGACGCTGCGCCCGCGGTGCCGTGGCTGCTCATCCAGCTGATCCGACGGGAACTGAACCCGGCCACCATCGTCACCGCGCTGGGGCGGATCGGCCCGGCCGCCCGTTCTGCCGCATCGCTGCTCGAGCAGTTGGCAGGCGACCGAAGCGACGACGCCGAGTCGGTGGCCTCCGAGGCCGCATGGGCGCTCTGGCGCATCACGGGCAGCTCCCACCCGTCCTTGAGCATCCTCGGGCGCCTGGCCGGTGCCGGGCGCCCGCAAGCGCTGCGCCACCTCGGCGACCTCGGTCCAGCCGCCCGGCATCACGCCACCACCGCGCGACGCCACCTCGGCGACAAGTGGGACTGGGTGCGCATCGAGGCCGCCCACGCACACTGGCGGCTCACCGGGGACGACTCACTGGCGCTGCCGGCCCTGCTCGACGAAATCACCGGCCTGACCGACCCAGTCAGGATTTCCCCAGCGCAGTACGCAGCCGTGCGGTACCTCGGTCGACTCGGCCGCCCGGCAGCCGCAGCCGCGCCGACCCTTCGCGCCATCCTCGACAGCGACCACCGCACGTACGCCCACACGCACGACAGCGGGCACAGCCCCATCAGCTCCGACCAGGACCTCCAAAGCCAACCTCGCGGGCCCCTCAGTGTTCGCTGCTGAAGAACCGTAGCAACAGCGGGCCGACGGTCTGTGGGTCGACGACGTGATCCGGCCCCTCGAGGGTCTCCCGTTGAGCGTGGGGTAGTAGGTCTGCAAGCTCGTCGGCTGCGCGGTCGAAGAAGTCCGAGGGCAGGCCTGCCATGTAGGGGGCCGTGATCGGTCCTCCGGTGGTGACCAGGACCGGTTGGGTGACCGTTGCCAGTCGATCGGCCGGCAATTGGTAGCGGTTGAGGAAGACGCTGTCGTGGACCAGCGTGGGCGCGAGGGCGACCGAATGCGCCCAATGCGCCGTCTGCTTGCCTGCCGCTTTCCTGGCCGCGATGTTGTCGTCGGAGGCGCCGGTCACGCGCATGAACAGTTCGAGAACCTCCTCGTCTCGCCCGGCGTCGAAGGCGCGTCGGGTGTCCGCGATGTACTCCTCGAATCGCGGGCGTATGTCGTCCCCGACCACGTAGGGCACCTCCCACACGGCGATCGTGTCGATGGCTGACCCGGCCGCGGCGGCTTCCAGCGCCAGCGCGCCACCAGAGGACGCCCCGAACAGGTGTGCCGAGCCGCCCGCCTCCGCGATCAACGCATCCAGGTCCTCGATCTCCCTTTCCACGGCGTAGGGCTCGGTGAAGCCGCTCGCGCCGCGTCCCCGACGGGCATAGTTGTAAACCGTGAAGTGCTCGGCGAGAGCAGGTACCAAGGGAGCGTTCTCGGCTCCGTCGTCCAGTCCGCCGCCTACCAGGACGACAGCCGGGCCGCTTCCCTTCCGGTCGTAGGCGATGGTGGTGCCATCGTTTGATGTCACGCGAAAGGCCATCTCGTTCATCTCACATCTCCGTTCGAGAGGTTTGTCTCAGCGCCTGAGCAGCGTGCCGACGACGGCCTCGGTGCGCGACCACCGCGCCCTTGCGATCACGGCCGCCACGACGAGAAAGGCGAGCGGCAGCCAAGGGCTCTGCTCGAGCACGAACTGATCGGTGATGACAGCACCGGTCAGCAATGCCGCCAACCCGAGACTGGCCAGGCCCGCCAGAGCCGGGATCAGAAGTCCAACCCCTCCCGCGACCTCCAGCGCTCCGACCAGGTACCGGAGCCACTGGCCAGCCCCGATGTCGGCGAACATGTCCACCATGACCGGGTCGCCGGCGAGCTTCGAGATTCCGCCGCCGGCGATTATCGCCGCCAGCACGACTTGCAGAATCCAGACCCCGATGCTGCTCGCCCGCCCGGGCGTGTGCGCAACGGTTTCCGAGTTGTTCTTGGGGATGGTGCTCATTCGGCTCTCCTTGTCGTGTCCGGGCCTGGTACCGGTGATGGCGTTGGCCGAGTGGGCCGGGTTGTCGGAGTTGATTTCGACCAAGTGCTCGCGGTAGCGGCATCTACTTCTTGTTGCGGTAGAGGACCATGGTGATGGGACCGAAGACCGCGACGAGAAGTACGGACGAGACGAGCACCCAGCCGATTTCCCCGGCGGGCACCGAGCCGTCCATCAGGCCGCGTACCACGGTCGCCAGGTGGGTGATCGGGTTGACCTCGACGACCGCCTGAAGCCATCCGGGCATCGTCTTCGGGTCCACGAAGATGTTGCTCACGAACGTCAGCGGGAACATCAGCATCATGCTGACTCCCGCCACCGAGTTCGGCGTGCGCAGGATCAGGCTGAGCATCGTCCACAGCCACGACAGGCAGAACGAGAACACCAGCAGCAGCACCACCGAGAGCACCACGCCGACGGCGCCACCCTCCGGCCGGAACCCTAGGACCAGGCCGAGCATGATGACGATCGCCGACCCGATCGAGTAGCGCACCAGATCGCCGAGCAGGGCGCCGACCAGCGGGGACGGTCGCCACACCGGGAGCGACCTGAACCTGTCGAACACGCCCTTTTGAATGTCGGTGTTCAGCGTAATACCAGTGTTCATGGTGATCATGACGTTCGCCTGCACCAGGATGCCCGGCAGCAGGAACTGCAGGTATTCCTGCGTCGACCCGGCGAGCGCGCCACCGAACAGGTAGGTGAACATCAACGTGAACATGATCGGGAACATGGTCACGTCGACGAGCTGCTCGGGCACGTGCTTGATCTTCAGGAGGGCGCGCCAGCCGAATGTCAACGAGGTGCTCACCGGACCGGGTCGGGGCGGGCGCTCACCGGCCAAGAGCACACCGCGCAGCGCGTCCTCGGTGACCGGCGCCGACGCCTGCTCCGCGGACGTGGCATTCATGCGGCATCCTCCTTGGGTGTCTCCTCGGACGGGTGACCGGTCAGGGCGAGAAACACCTCGTCCAGGCTCGGCTGGCCGAGCGCGAACTCGGTGACGTCTATGCCGCCGCGGGATAGCTCGGCCAGGGCGCGGGCGACCCGCTCGGGGTCGGAGATCCCCGCGGACAGCGCGACCGGGTCGGCGGAGAGCTCGATCGGCACGTCGAGAGCGGCGGCGAGGACCCGCTCGGCCTCGGCCCGCTGCTCGGGGCCACGGAGGCGTACGTGCAGCGAGCCGGCGCCGACCGATGCCTTGAGCTGGCCGCTGGAGCCCTCGGCGATGACCTTGCCGTGGTCGATCACCGCGATGCGGTCGGCCAGCTGGTCGGCCTCGTCGAGGTACTGCGTGGTCAGCAACACGGTCGTGCCTTCGGCGACCAAACCCCTGACGATCTCCCACACCTGGTTCCTACTGCGCGGGTCGAGCCCGGTGGTCGGCTCGTCGAGGAAGATCAGTTCCGGGGGGACGACCAGGCTCGCTGCGATGTCGATGCGCCGGCGCATCCCGCCGGAGTACTTCTTCACCTGCCGGTCGGCGGCATCGGCGAGGCCAAACGCGTCGAGCAGGTCGGCCGCTCGCCGCCTGGCCCGCGGGCGCGAGTAGCCGAGCAGCCTGGCGAGCAGCCAAAGGTTCTCCACCCCGGTGAGGTCCTCATCGACCGACGCGAACTGCCCGGTAAGGCTCACCCGGCTCCGTACCGAACGCGCATCACGCACGACGTCGTAGCCGAGCACTTGCGCCTCTCCGGCGTCGGGGCGCAGGAGCGTGGCGAGCATGCGGATCGTGGTGGTCTTGCCCGCCCCGTTCGGGCCGAGCACGCCGTACACGCCCCCGGCGCTCACGGCCAGGTCCACACCGGCGACCGCGTGGGTCTTGCCGAAGCTCTTCTTCAACCCTCTCGTCTCGATCGCGAGCTTTCCCATGGGTTCGAGTCCTTCTCTCGGTGGTGCGAACGGATTGGTGCGCTAGTCAAGTTTGATTACTTGGCCAGAGTACGCGAGGAGGAAACGTCTAGTCAAGTTTGATTAGAAGCGTATCTTGAGGTGATCGGAGACCGTATGCCACGAATCCGGATCATCGGCCATGGTGTAGGCGCCCTCAGACAGTCGTTTGCTCAGGCTCTTCGCCCACTCCAGTTCGGTGCGTGCGTGTCCCGCCCACAGTTCGGCCTGATCGCGGACGTGCTCGGGGGTGTCCCGATTGGGGTGCTCCCGCCACTTGGCCTGCTCTACGAGCTCCGCTTCCAGGCGCGCGACCCGCTCGTTAACGTGCGCGATGGCATCTGTCCTGGTCAGCATGGGCAACATGGCGATGGACGCGTTGAGCATGGCCGGGTCGTGGGTGCGCCGCAGACCGTCGCGGACCAGTTCGACTATCTCGTCACGTCCCCGAGCTGTCGCGCGGTACAGAACGCGCTCCGGCCCGGAGTTGCCCGGCTCGGCGTGTTCGGTGAGGAGGCCATCAGCCGCCGCCTTCTTCAGCGCGTGATAAATCGAGCCGGGCTTGATCTTGGCCCAAATCTCCGCACGCCAGCTCTGCAGTTCGGACCGCACCTGGTAGCCATGCGCGCCGCCGGAGAGGTGCACGATACCGAGTACCAGGAGCTTCGTCGCCGACATGCGCCCACCTCCGCTCAATCTGCTCGGACTCGCTCCGCTTGCGCGCCCGCCAGGGTGGTGTCAACTCCCACCAACACTAGGGTGCCCTCCTGGTCCGGGTGGTGTCAGCACTGACCTACAAACGGTGCTGGTGGAGACCTCCAAAGCCACGCGCGCCCTTCAATGCATCGAGCCACCACATTGACAGCTCGCATTGGCAGGGATGCCACAAAGTTCCGATCACGTTGGCGCCGATGCCAACGCAACAGGTCCCGCGGTTCACAGCCGTTGTCGGCTGCCAGGTAGAAGGGACCACTTCGGAGCTGGTTTTGCCAGGAGCATGGGACCACCTGTTTGCCACTGATGGGACCACCACCTGGCTAGCGGTTTTGCCAGGTATGGGAGCACCCGGCGTGGCTGCGGGGCTTCCGGTCGCTCGGCCGCTGTATTGGCGGAATGAGCTACCGGGAGGTTTCGGTGATCGAGATCAGGGAGATCCTGCGGCTGTGGCTGGAGGGTCGGGGGTTGCGGGTGGTGGCCCGGTTGTCGGGCACCGACCGCAAGACCGTGCGCCGGTATGTGGAGATGGCGCAGTCGTGCGGTGTGGACCGCGACGGTGGTGTCTGCCAGCTGACCGATGAGCTGCTGACGGCGGTGATCGCCGGCGTCCGCAGGAAGCGCCCGAACGGCAAGAGCGAGGCGTGGGAGACCGTCGCCGCCCTGGCCGAGCAGATCAAGGCGTGGCTGGATCAGGGGTTGACCCTGACGAAGGTCCACATCCTGCTCGGCCTCCGTGGTGTGGTGGTGTCGTATCGGACGTTGAACCGTTACGCGACAACGGAATTGGGGTTCGGTCAGCGGCGCACGACGGTGCGGGTGGCCGACTGCGAGCCCGGCAGCGAGGTGCAGGTCGACTTCGGCCGGCTCGGCCTGCTCACCGACGCCGAGGGGCGGCGTCGGGTGGTGAAGGGGCTGATCTTCACCGCGGTGTACTCGCGGCACATGTTCGTCTATCCGACCTACCGGGAGACGCTGGGCGAGGTGATCGCCGGCTTCGAGGCCGCGTGGGCGTTCTTCGACGGCGTGTTCGCCGTGGTGATTCCGGACAACATGAAGGCCATCGTCGAGGTCGCGAATGCGACCGATCCCCGGTTGAACGGCTCGTTCCGCGAGTATGCCGAGTCTCGCGGGTTCGTGGTGGACCCCGCGAGGGTCCGCAGCCCGCAGGACAAGCCGAGGGTCGAGCGATGTGTTCCTTACGCGAGGTCGAATTTCTTTGCCGGAGAACAATTCCGGGATCTCGATGATTGCCGTGAACGGGCGGCGCGGTGGTGCCGGGACATCGCGGGGATGCGGGTGCACGGCACCACCCGACTACGCCCGGCCGAAGTGTTCGCCACCGACGAGCATCCGAAGCTGAAACCGTTGCCGGACACCGTGTTCGACGTCCCGACCTGGGCCCACCCCAAGGTCGCACCGGACCGGCACGTGCAGATCGCCAAGGCGCTCTACAGCGTTCCCGGCGATCTGGTCGGGCAGCGGCTGGATGCTCGGGTCGACGCGACCACGGTGAAGCTCTACTGGCGCGGCGAGCTGATCAAGGTCCACCCCGTCGTCGAGCCCGGCCGCCGGCACACCGATCCCGCAGACCTGCCCAGCGAGCTGACCGCTTATGCGATGCGGGATCTGACTACGTTGCAGCGCAAGGCCGAAGCCCACGGCAGCCATGTCGGCGCCTACGCGGCGGCGGTGCTGGAGCATCCGCTGCCCTGGACGAAGATGCGGCAGGTCTACCGGCTGCTCGGTCTGGCCCGCCGCCACGGCGCCGACGCCGTCGACGACGCCTGCCGCCGCGCCCTGGACGCTGAGGTCGTCAACGTCGGCGTCATCGACCGCATGCTCACCCGCGGCACGACCGGTCAACAGCTGGCCCTGCTCGCGCCACCACCGGCTCCGTCCCGGTTCGTCCGCGCCACCACCGATTTCGCCGTCCGGAGGCCGTCATGAGCAACACCCGCCGCCCCGCCGCGACACCGGCGGTCAAACCCATCGAGGTCTCACCCGAACTCAAGTCGCTCATGCGCCGGCTCAAGCTCGGCCAGCTGCTCGACACCCTGCCCGAACGACTCGCTTTGGCGCGGTCGAACCGGTTGCCGCACCACGACTTCCTGGAGATGCTGTTCTCCGACGAGGTCACCCGCCGCGACCGGCAATCCGCGCAACGCCGCGCCAAGGCATCGCATCTGGATCCGCAGATGCAACTACAGGCTTGGGACGACTCGGCCACGGTCACCTTCGACTCCGAATTGTGGGCCGAACTCACCTCGCTGCGATTCCTCGCCGACGCCTACAACATCCTCATCATGGGACCCGTCGGGGTCGGAAAGACGTTCCTGGCCAACGCATTAGGACACATCGCCGTCCGCCGCCACCACACCGTCCACACCGAACGCGCCGACAAACTGTTCAAACGGGCTGCGCGGCTCCCGGCTCGACGGTAGCTACGAAGACGAGATGCGCAAACTGCACCGCGTCGACCTACTGATCCTCGACGACCTGGCGCTGCACCGACTGGAGACCACCGAGACCAACGACTTCTACGAGCTGATCGTCGAACGGCACCGCACGGCCTCCACAGTCATCACCAGCAACCGGGAACCGCCGGAGATCCTGACCATGATGGCCGACCCGCTGCTGGCACAGTCAGCGATGGACCGGCTGCAATCGGCCGCCTACGAACTCGTCGTCGAGGGCGAGTCCTACCGGCAGCGGCAAAAACCACAGATCGGCAAACCAGCCCACTCAGATTGACCCGCAGCCCGGTCGTCAGCCACCATCAGCACACGGCCCGCGACCGGGACGCAACCCGGTCCCATGCTCATGGCAAACCAGCGGTCCCATCAAGCTGGCAGGCGACAGTCACCGCCACGGCGCGCACCGATGTGGAACTCGCCCATCGAGAAGGCCGAGAGCAGCGTGCGAGACCGCCGTGTTGTCGCCTGGCTGATCGTTGATACGGCGCAAGACCCACTGAGCCACGTGGTGCCCACCCGCAGCCGACAGTTGACGTGAAAACAGGAAGTTTATGGGAAGTGGACAGGTTCAACCGCCCAAATGATCTAGCCCTGACCGGCGTTTCCGCTGGTCAGGGCCATGATCTGGTCGGGGTGGCGGGATTTGAACCCACGGCCTCTTCGTCCCGAACGAAGCGCGCTGCCAAGCTGCGCCACACCCCGGTGTTGCCGACGGCCAATAGTAGCCGACCCACCAGTGGGCCCGCGCGCGGGTATTCGGTCAGCTGCGGGGGACCAGGGTGAGCAGGCTCGCCTCGGGTGGGCAGGCGAAACGTACGGGGGCGTACGGGCTGGTGCCGAGGCCGGCCGAGACGTGCAGCCAGGCGGGGCCGTAGCGGTGCAGGCCGCGCGCCATCCGGCGGTCCAGGTCGCAGTTGGTGACCAGGGCGCCGTACCCGGGCACGCAGACCTGGCCGCCGTGGGTGTGGCCGGCGACCAGCAGGGAGTATCCGTCGGCGGCCATCTCGTCGAGCACCCTTGGCTCGGGGGAGTGGGTGAGGCCGATGTGCACCTCGGCGTCGCGGGATGCCGTACCAGAGGGGTAGCGGTCCCGGTCCAGGTGCGGATCGTCCACGCCGACCAGCTCCACCAGCCGGCCGGCGGTCTTCACGGTGGTACGGGCGTTGGTCAGGTCGGCCCAGCCGGCGCCGAGGAGTACGTCGCGCAGGTCCTGCCAGGGCAGCTCTTCGCCGAGCAGCTTCTCCCGGTTCGGGTTGAAGTACGTGAACGGGTTCTTCAGCACCGGCCCGTAGTAGTCGTTGGAGCCGAAGACGAAGGCTCCTGGCCGGTCGAGCAGCGGCGAAAGCGCGGCCACCACCGCGGGGACCGCCGCCGCGTGCGCCAGGTTGTCGCCGGTGAGCAGCACCAGGTCGGGGTCGAGCGCGGCCAGCCCGGCCACCCACTCCTGTTTGCCGCGCTGGCCGGGCGTCATGTGCAGGTCGGAGATCTGCAGCAACCGCAGCGGCTCGGTGTCGGGCTCCAGCACCGGTACGTCGTGCCGGCGCAGGGTGTAGCGCACCCGCTCCACCAGGGCGGCGTAGCCGAGTAGGCCGGCACCGGTCAGGGCAAGGGCGGTCAAAGCAGTACCTCTGCGCATGTCGACCAGGGTAGTTTTTCGGCCATGAGCCGACTCACCCGCCCACTGAAAGAGCAGCTGGAGAGCGACCTGCGCGACGCCATGAAGGCGCGCGACGAGGTGCTGACCTCGACGCTGCGGATGGCCCTTACCTCGGTACGCAACGCCGAGGTCTCCGGCAAGGAGGCCCGCGAGCTGTCCGACAGCGAGGTGCTGGCGGTGCTGACCAAGGAGTCCAAGAAGCGGCGCGAGGCCGCGGAGGCGTTCGACGGGGCGGGCCGTGCCGAGTTGGCGGCCAAGGAGCGGGCCGAGGAGCAGGCGTTGGCCGGGTACCTGCCCAAGCAGCTCACCGACGAAGAGATCACCGAGCTGGTACGTGAGACCCTGGCCGAGCAGGGACTGTCGGGGATGTCGCAGATAGGCGCGGCGATGAAGGCGGTGCAGGCGAAGGCCGCCGGACGCGCCGACGGTCGTGCGCTGTCCGCGGAGGTACGCCGCCAGCTCTCCGGCTGAGCCCACATACAGCGAAGCGGCCCTCGCCGGTGAGGCGGGGGCCGCTTCGGGTGTCAGTCGCCGTTGTCCGGTGGTGGCCAGCACGGGTCGCGCGGTGATGGGCGGCAGGTCGGGTCGCCGCCGGGTGGCTCGGTGGGATCACCGGGCTTCTTCGGTGGCGACTTGGACGGGTCCGGCTTCGGCTTCTCGCCGTTGCTCAGCACGATCGTCACGTACCCACCCTTGGGCGCTTGGCCGGTGGGCCTGACGTACGCTACGGAGCCTTCGCCGCAGTTCGACGGCACCCGGTCGGGGTACTCCCGTACCTTGAAGCCGGCCTCCTCGAGGATGCGCTTGGCCTCCCCCGGGCTGCGGCAGGTGACCGAGGGGATCGGCACCATGTTGCCCTTGGCGAGGCTGGCCGGCGGCTTCGGGAAGTTCTTCATCTTCGCGTCGCCGTAGTAGTCGCGCAGCGTCTCACCGAAGAGGTACGTGGCGTCGGTGAGTGAGTAGACGGAGCGGTCGAAGTAGTCCGGGTCGACTTCGAACGTCGCGCCGGCGAGCTTCGGGGTGTACCCGGCGAACCACGACGCCTTGTTGTCGTCGGTGGTACCGGTCTTACCGGCGACCGGCTGCTTGATGTTGCGACCCACCGAGCCGCCGGTGGGGC
Source organism: Micromonosporaceae bacterium (assembly GCA_050701695.1). Taxonomy (GTDB): domain Bacteria; phylum Actinomycetota; class Actinomycetes; order Mycobacteriales; family Micromonosporaceae; genus WHSM01. The sequence continues at coordinate 2,092 of JBOGDE010000013.1, read as the reverse complement.
CGCCGCCGCAGTTGCCGCCCTGCGCCTGGTCGCCGACGGGACAGCGGGCGGCGTCGGTGGCGGCGCGGGCCACGTCCGGGGAGAGCACCTGCTTGCAGCTGGGCGCGACCGGCATCTCCTTGCCGGTACGGTCGAGCACCTTGTTGACCGGCAGCGGGTCGCACAGCTTGCCGTCGGCGGCGATGGCCGCGTACGCGTTGGCCAGCTCCAGTGGCGTGGTGTTGGCCACGCCCAGGGTGAAGGAGCCCCATTCCTTGGTCTGCGCCGGGTCGGTGGCCTGCTTGATGTCGTTGCCGTGCCAGGTGAGGCCGAGCCGCTCGGCCATCCTGACGACCTTCTCCGTACCCACGGTCTCGATCAGCTGTACGAAGTACGTGTTGACCGACATCCCGAAGCCCGACCACATGTTGCGCATCCCGGCCATGTGCTTGCTGGCGTTCTTCGGGCACCATCGGTCCTCATCGTTGACCTTGCAGGTCGACTTGGAGGTCGAGTCGCCGGCGTACTGCGACTTGTACTGGTGTGGCGACTGGAACCCGGTGGCCAGCGGCATGCCCTCTTCCAGCGCCGCCAGCATGGTGAACATCTTGAACACCGACCCCGCCTGGTAGCCGAGGCCGCCGTCACCGCCGAACAGCCTGTTGGTGGTGTTCGGGTAGTTGCCCTTGGCCTTCGGGTTCTTCTTCAGGACCCGCGGGTCGGAGTGCGCGTGGTTCTTCGCGTTGATGTTGCTGTACAACCGGTTGATCGCCATCGCCTTGATCCGGCCGGTGCCCGGCTCGATGAACACCCCACCCAGCGCGTACTTGTTGTGGACGTCCTTCTTGGCGAGGATGTTCTTCATCGCGGCGCTCTGCAGCTTCGGGTCGAGCGACGTGATGATCTTGTAGCCGCCGCCCTTCAGGTTGGCCTCCCGCTCGGCGGTATTGGCGCCGAACGCCTTCTGGCTCCGCCACCAGGTGACGAAGTAGTCGCAGAAGAAGCCCCAGTCCTTGTGGTTGGGTGGGATGTCGACGCAGGTGTTCGGCGGGGCCTTGCGCTTGAGCACCAGCTTGGCCTTATGGGCGGCTTCGGCGGCCTTGGCGTCGACGTACCCCATGTCGACCATCCGGCTGATCACCCAGTTACGCCGGGCCAGGGTGGCATCGCGTACCTTCGGGTCCTTGGAGGCCGGGTTGTACACGCTGGGCGCCTGGACCATCGACGCCAGCATCGCGGCCTCTTCCAGCTTCAGGTCCTTGGGGTGCTTGCTGAAGTAGGCGTAGCTGGCGGCGTACACCCCGTAGGCGTTGTGGCCGAAGTACGCGATGTTGAGGTAGTTCTCCAGGATCTGGTCCTTGGAGAGCCGCTTCTCCAGCGCGATGGCGTACCGGATCTCGCGGATCTTGCGGGTGTTGGTCTGCTCCTTGGCGGCTGTGCGCTCCGCCGCGGTGCGCGCGGAGTACGTCAGCGCCTGCCGGACGTACTGCATGGTCAGTGTCGAGGCGCCCTGCCGGGTCTCGCCGGCCTTGCTGTTGGCGACCAGGGCTCGCATGATGCCTTTGAGGTCGACGCCGTGGTGGTCGTAGAACCGGGTGTCCTCGGCGGAGACGATCGCCTTCTGCATCAGCGGCGACATCTCCTTGAGCGTGATGTTCTGCCGGTTCTCCTCGTAGAAGCCGGTGATGCGGGTCTTGCCGTCGGCGGCGTACAGGTAGCTGGTCTCCGGCGGCGGGACCACCTCCAGATCGTTCGGCAGCTCCTGGAAGTTGTCGGCGCCCGCCTTGGCGGCGAGACCGGTGACCGCCAGCGCGGGGAACGCGGCGGCGGCGACCACCAGCCCGGCGAGCAGGCCACAGATCAGGAGGGACGCGACGTTGTTCGCCAGGCTCCGGTCGCGCATGACAGGGCTGACCTCTCGCATACGAACCACCGGACCAGGGTACGCGACGGCGGCTAAGAGGCTGTCGTGATACCTCGCGCCGGCTGCGGCGGGCCCAGGCGACGCCCGGCGGCGTTGTCGGTTCACCCGGATACAACACCGGTATCCGGGCAAACCTCCGCCTTGCCGGATCGCCGCCTGGACTCCGCCTCGCTCGACCCGAGGTATCAC
>JBOGDE010000012.1:0-30144 GCA_050701695.1 Micromonosporaceae bacterium | reverse complement strand
GCTCACCGCCGCCCGGCCCGGCGACACCTGGCTCACTGCCGCCCGGCCCGGCGGCACCGGCCGGGCCGCGTGGCTGCACGCCGTCGGGCGGCGTCACGGGCGTCTCCGTAGCTCCGCCCGAGCGGTCTTGTCGGCGCGACGGAAGCCGTGGAAGTGACCCGGGTGGTAGAGGTGACTGCGGGTACCGCTGGCCCCCAACCCGGGCCCGACCAGGAACAACGTGTGCTTCCAGAGCTTGTGCGCCTTGACCGTCTCGGCGAGGGTGCCCACGGTGCACCAGACGATCAGCTCGTCCGGCCAGCTCGCCTGGTACGCCACCACCACCGGCGTCTCGTCGGCGTATCCGCCGTCGCGCAGCTCGGTCTGCAGCTGTCCCGAGCGGGCCGCCGCGAGGAAGATCGCCATCGTGGTGCCGTGCCGGGCGAACTCAGACACGCTCTCGCCGGACGGCATCGGGGTCTTGCCGCCGCCGAGCCGGGTCAGGATCACCGACTGCGCCACCTCCGGTACGGTCAGCTCCCGCTTCACCGCCGCCGCCACGGCGCTGAACGCCGACACCCCGGGCACGATCTCGGTGTCGAGCCCCAGCTCCTCGCACCGCTCCAACTGCTCGGCGACGGCACCCCACAGTCCCGGGTCGCCGGAGTGCAGACGTACCACGTGAAGTCCTTCGGAGGCCGCCTGGCGGTAGAGCGCGACGGTCTGCTCCAGGGTGAGCTGCGCGGAATCGACGATCCGGGCGCCGGCGCGGGCGTTTTCCAGGACATCGGGGTGCACCAGGCTCGCCGCCCAGATCACCACGTCGGCGGCGGCCAGCGCCCGCGCGCCGCGCAGCGTGATCAGGTCGGCCGCACCCGGGCCGGCACCCACGAAGGTCACCTTGCCGCTGGTCACAGCTTGCCTCCGCGTCGCTCGCGTCGTCCGGGGAACAGCACGGTCGACAGGTACGGCGCCACGCCGTCGGTGTCGGTCAGCGGCCCGACCGTCTCACCGGGCATGCCGAGGTGTGCGCCGTACACCGCGCCGTCGAGCCGGCCCGCCTCCGCGGCGAGCTTCGTGACCTCCGCCAGATGCCGACCCGCCTTGTACGCCACCACCGACCCGTCCTTCGCATGGTCGAGCGCCCCGGCCAGCCCCGAAGCGCCGGCGGCGAGCGGGACCAGCAGCAGCGGCTCGGCGCCCTCGGTCAGCGGCACTCCGGAGGCGGCGGCGAGCGCCTGCATCGCGGTGATCCCCGGTACGGTCTCGACCACCACCCCGGGCAGCAGGTCAGCCACCGTCGAGGCCAGGTAGCCGAAGGTGGAGTACAGGTTCGGGTCGCCGATGGTGGCGAAGACGGCGGTGCCGCCGTGCCCGGCCAGCCACTCCGCGACGCGGTGGCCGGCGGCGTCCCAGTGGCGTTCCCGGCGGGCGGCGTCGTGCCGCTCGTTGAGCGCGAACACCAGCCGTTCGACCCGGTCGTGGTCGAGGTGGGCGCGCGCGGTGGTCTCCGCCCGCCCCTCCTCGGAGGGGTCGAGCACCGGTACGAACACCCGGTCGGCCTCGCGCAGCAGCCGCGCCGCCTTCATCGTCACCAGCTCGGGGTCACCGGGGCCCATCCCGACACCGATCAGCCGCATGCCGCCACCACCCTCCGCGCGAACTCCGGCCGCGCCGCCCAGTGCAGGTGCAGGTAGGAGGCGTGCACCCGGCCCTGCACGAAGCCCTCCGGCTCGGGACCCCACTGCCATGCCGGCGCGGGCCCGGCCCCCGGCCGCAGAGCGGTGCGGTGGAACTCGTGGCCGGTGATCCGCTGCCCCGCCGGCCCGAGCACGCTGTCGGACAGCGCGACCCCGTCCCGGTACCCGAGGGTGAGCCTCCCGGTCATCTCCGCCTTCGCGTTCAGCACCCGGCACATCGGGTGCCCGTCCAGCTCCAGCGCCAGCCACAGCAGCCCCGCGCACTCGGCCACGACCGGCGCGCCGCTCGACGCCAACCCCGCCACCTGCCCGCGCAGCCCGGCATTCGCGGACAGCTCCGCGGCGTACACCTCGGGGAAGCCACCGCCGACGACCAGGCCGCGGGTGCCCTCGGGCAGCGACTCGTCGCGCAGCGGGTCGACGGTGACCACCTCGGCGCCGGCGGCGCGCAGCAGTTCGGCGTGCTCCGGGTAGCCGAAGGTGAACGCCGCTCCCCCGGCCACCGCGACCACAGGGCGGCCCGCGACCACAGGACGGCCCGGGACCACCGGCGGGGCCGTGACCACGGGGCGGCCCGAGACCACCGGCGGGGCCGCGAGCGGCTCCGCCACGCTTGCCAGCGCGTCCTGTGGTGTCCACGGTGTGACCGGCAGCGGCGGTGCGCTGCGGGCGAGCGCGACCACCGCGTCGAGGTCGACGCCCTCGGCGACCAGCGCGGCCTGTGCGTCGACCGCGGCGAGCGCCTCGGCGGTACGCTCCGCGGCCGGCACCAGCCCGAGGTGCCGCGAGGGCACCGCCACGTCGGGTCGGCGCCGCAGCACCCCCAGCACCGGGACGCCGGTCTCTTCGAGGGCCTCGCGGAGGATCGCCTCGTGCCGGTCGGAGCCGACCCGGTTGAGCACCACGCCACCGATCCGTGTCGGCCCGAACGCCGTGAACCCCAGCACCAGCGCCGCCACGGACCGGCCCTGGGAGGACGCGTCGACGATCAGGATCACCGGGGCGGACAGCAGCGCCGCGACCTGCGCGGTGGAGCCGTGGTCCCCGGCGTGGGCGCGGCCGTCGTACAGCCCCATCACGCCCTCGACCACGGCGATGCCGGCGCCGGCGGCACCGTACGCGAACAGCGGCGCGATCAGCTCCTCGCCGATCAGGATGGGGTCGAGATTGCGGCTGGGACGGCCGGTGGCGAGCGCGTGGTAGCTGGGGTCGATGTAGTCCGGCCCCACCTTGAAGCCGACCGGGTCGGCGCCACGCCGCGCCAGCGCGGCGAGCAGCCCGGTGGCCAGCGTCGTCTTGCCGTGCCCAGAGCCGGCAGCGGCGATCACGACGCGTGGGGTGTCTACCATTCGATCCCTTGCTGGCCCTTGCGGCCGGCGTCCATCGGGTGCTTGACCTTGGTCATCTCGGTGACCAGGTCGGCCGCGGCGAGCAGCTGGTCGGGTGCGTACCGGCCGGTGATCACGACGTGCTGGGTACCGGGACGGCCGGCGAGCGTCGTCACCACCTCGTCCGGGTCGACCCAACCCCACTTCATCGGGTACGTGAGCTCGTCCAGCACGTAGAACCGGTAACGCTCGGCGGCGAGGTCCCGTCTGATCTGCGCCCAGCCCTCGGCGGCCTCAGCGGCGTGATCCCGCTCCGTCCCGGAACGCTGGATCCAGGACCAGCCTTCGCCCATCTTGTGCCAGGTGACCGGGGCACCCTCGCCGGTCTGCTCGTGGTGGTGGCCCAGCGCCTTCAGCGCGGACTCCTCCCCGACCTTCCACTTCTCGGACTTGACGAACTGGAACACGGCCAGCGGCCAGCCGGCGTTCCAGGCCCGCAGCGCCATCCCGAACGCCGCGGTCGACTTCCCCTTGCCCGCCCCGGTGTGTACGGCGAGCACCGGCTGCCGCCGCCGTTGCCGGGTGGTGAGCCCGTCGTCGGGTACGTGGCTCGGCTTCCCCTGCGGCATTACGCGGCCCTCCTACTCCGTGCGACCCGCGCCATCAGGCCGCCCGCCTCGTGCGCGCGACCTGCGCCAGCCCGTCCGCCGACAGCTCTTCCAGGTGTACGCAGTCGCCGCCGAGCGCGGTGGCGAACCGTGCCGCCAGGCCGAGGCGTACCGGGCCAGTCTCACAGTCGACGACGACGCTCCCGGCGGCTTCCACCAGGTTCGCCGCGTACAGCGCCTCGGCGAGCGGGTCGCGCCGCCCGGCGGTGGCCCGCCCGTCGGTTACCAGCACCAGCAGGGCCCGGCGGCGGGGGTCGCGCAGCCGCTCGGTACGCAGCACATCGGCCGCGCGCAGCAGCCCGGCCGCGAGCGGGGTCTTCCCTCCGGTACGCAGTTCGCGCAGCCGCGCGGCGCCGGCCTCGACGCTGGAGGTGGGCGGCAGCGTCAGCTCCGCGTCGGTGCCGCGGAACGTGATCACACCGACCTTGTCCCGCCGCTGGTACGCGTCGAGCAGCAGCGAGAGCACCGCGCCCTTCACCGCCCGCATCCGCTGCCGCGCCGCCATCGAGCCGGAGGCGTCCACGGCGAACAGCACGAGATTGGATTCCCGGCCTTCGCGTACCGCCTGGCGCAGGTCGGCCGGGTGCAGCCGCAGCGCGCCGGTGGTACGGCCCCGGCGGTGCTGGTGCGGCGCGGCGGCGTGCAGCGTGGCGGACAGGTGCAGCGCGGAGAGCCGTCCCCGCGGCGGTGTCGCGGCCACCGTACGGCCGGTGCCGTTGCGGGCCGGCGAGCGCCGTCCGACGTCACCGGAGCCGGTGCCGCGTACCGCCAGCAGCCGGGTCCGGTACGGCTCCCCGGGTGGGGTCGCGGCACCGGCCGGCGCGGCGGCGGGTGCGGGTGACTTGTCGCGGTCCGGGTCGGCGGGTGCGTCAGCGCTGGACCCGTCCGGGTCGCCGGTACCCGGCTGGTCGTCGCCCCGTTGGTCGCCGCCCTGCTGGTCGTTGCGCGGCGGGGCGCCGCCCCCGTCCGGACCGGCGGGCGGGCCGTTGTCGGGACCGCCGTCGGGGTCGCGGTCCGGGTCCGGGTCGCGGTCGTCGTCGGAATCGCTCGGATCGGGCGGCGGTTCGGGCAGGTCGTCGTCGCGGAGTGCGTCGTCAAGGGCCCGCTGGTCGAGGCCGGGCGAGTCGAACGGGTCGCGGCGGCGGCGGTGCGGCAGCGCGAGCCGGGCGGCTTCCCGTACCTCGTCGGGCCCCACCTCGGTACGGCCGCGCCAGGCGGCGAGCGCCACCGCGGCGCGGGCCACCACCAGGTCGGCGCGCAGCCCGTCCACCTCGAACGCGGCGCACACCCGAGCGATCCGCAGCAGCTCGGAGTCCGGCAGGCCCACACCCGCCAGCCGGCCCCGCGCCTCGGCGATCTGAGCGGCGAGCGCGGCGTCGGCGTCAGCCCAGTGCGTCGCAAATGCGGACGGGTCGGACTCGTACGCGAGCCGCCGCCGCACCACCTCGGCGCGCTCGGAAGGCTCCCGACTGGCGCGTACCTCGACGGTGAGGCCGAACCGGTCGAGCAACTGCGGGCGCAGCTCGCCCTCCTCCGGGTTCATGGTGCCGACCAGCAGGAACCGGGCGGCGTGCCGTACGGAGACACCTTCCCGCTCCACGTACGCCTGGCCCATCGCGGCGGCGTCGAGCAGCAGGTCGACCAGGTGGTCGTGCAGCAGGTTCACCTCGTCGACGTACAGCACGCCACGGTGGGCGGCGGCGAGCAGCCCCGGCTCGTACGCCTTGACGCCCTCGGTGAGCGCCCGCTGCAGGTCCAGCGAGCCGACGAGCCGGTCCTCGGTGGCGCCGACCGGCAGCTCCACCAACCGCGCCGGCCGATGTGCGGACGGGCCGCCCCCCTCGTGGGGCCCGTCCGGACAGCCGGCGTCGGGCGAAGCCGGATCACAGGAGAACCGGCACCCCGCGACGGTGTCCACGGCGGGCAGCAGCGCGGCGAGCGCACGTACCACCGTGGATTTCGCCGTGCCCTTCTCGCCGCGGACCAGTACGCCGCCGACGGCGGGTGAGACGGCGTTGAGCAGCAGCGCCATCCGCAGGTCGGGCATCCCCACCACGGCCGAGAACGGGTACGCCGGGATCATCGCCTCACGGTCCTTTCCGCGGGTATCCACGCCCGCAGTGGCTCAAGCCGAGCGGAGGGAGTGTCCTGGCTCCCGGGTCATCGCTCGCCCTCGGCCTTCCAGCCTTTCGGCCGTGGCCATCGATGAGGGGTTGCTCACCGGTCACAGTGGCGGGACCGCCCCGGACTCGCACCGGGTTCCTCCGCCGGGCCTCACCGGATGGCAAGGCCCGAAACCGCTCGGAGCCACATGCTCGCGTACCGGCCCCCACCTCGTCAAAGACCGCCGGTGTGGCGAACTTCTCCCCTCCCCGGCCGCAAGCACTCGACCTCCCCATGATCGCTATCTCGGGTACGAGCCTGCGCGCACACCGTGGGGTTCGTTCCCAGAACAGCGATCAACGGAAGCCGAGACGCGTCACGCCTCCAGGTCGCCTTCGGTCTGGAGGTACGCCGCGCGGAGCCGGTCCAGGGTCTCGGGGTCCGGGGAGGCCCAGAGTTTACGGTCGGCGGCTTCCAGGAGGCGTTCGGTGATGCCGCGCAGCGCCCACGGGTTCGACTGCTCCAGAAAGTCGCGCACAGCGGGGTCGAAGACGTAGCTGTCGGCGAGCTGCTGGTACATCCAGTCATCGACCACGCCGGCGGTGGCGTCATACCCGAAGAGGTAGTCGACGGTGGCGGCCAGCTCGAACGCGCCCTTGTAGCCGTGCCGGCGCATCGCGGCGATCCAGCGCGGGTTGACCACCCGGGCCCGGAACACCCGCTTGGTCTCCTCGGCCAGGGTCCGGGTCTTCACCGCGTCCGGCAGGTGCGAGTCCCCGAGGTACGCCGCCGGGTCGGCCCCGGTGAGCGAGCGGACCATGGCGACCATCCCGCCGTGGTACTGGAAGTAGTCGTCGGAGTCGACGATGTCGTGTTCGGTGGTGTCGACGTTCTTCGCCGCCACCTGGATTCTGCGGTACGTGCGCTCCATGTCCTGCCGCGCCTCGCGTCCGTCGAGGCCGCGCCCGTACGCGTAGCCGCCCCACACCGCGTACACCTCGGCGAGGTCGGCGTCGTCGCGCCAGTTGCGGGCGTCGATCAGCGGCAGCAGCCCGGCGCCGTACGCCCCGGGCTTGGAGCCGAAGATCCGGGTGGTGGCGCGCCGCCAGTCCCCGTGCTCCTCGGCGTCGGCCAGGGCGTGGGCGCGGACGAAGTTGCTGTCGGCGGGCTCGTCCAGCGCGGCGACGGCAGCCACGGCGTCGTCGATCAGGCCGATGACATGCGGGAACGCGTCCCGGAAGAAGCCTGAGATGCGTACCGTCACGTCGATTCTCGGCCGGCCCAGCTCGGCGAGCGAGAGCACCTCGAAGCCGGTGACCCGCCGCGACGCCTCGTCCCAGGTGGGGCGGCAGCCGAGCAGCGCCAGGATCTCGGCGATGTCGTCGCCCTGGGTACGCATCGCACTGGTGCCCCACACGGTGAGCCCGACGTTGCGGGGCCAGTCGCCGGTGTCGTCGCGGTGCCGGCGCAGTAGCGAGTCGGCGAGCGCGCAGCCGGTGTCCCAGGCGTTGCGGGACGGGATCGCCTTCGGGTCCACCGAGTAGAAGTTGCGCCCCGTCGGCAGTACGTTGACCAGCCCGCGGGTCGGGGAGCCGGATGGCCCGGCGGGGACGTACCCGCCGCCGAGCGCGTGCAGCACGGCGTCGACCTCGTCCGTGGTGGCGTCGAGCCGGGGCACCACCTCAGTGGCGGCGAACCGCAGCACCTCGACCACCGCCTCCGGCGTCTCTCCGAGCACCTCCGCGACCACGGACGGCATAGCGCCGGCGTCCCACCCCAGCGTCTCGCACCCCAACACCAGCTTCCGCGCCACAGCTTCCAGCAACTCGACGGCGTCACTGGCGGTGCGCGCGGCCGGCACCGCCGCGTCCCCGAACACCCGCAGCTCACCGCCGTCAGCCGGACCGTCGCCGCCAGCCGGGCCGTCGCCGTCAGCCGGTGCGGGGCCGTCGCTCACGGCCGGGCCCGCCACCAGCCGCACGAGCGCCTCCGGTACGTCGATACGGATGCCCGGTTCAGCGAGCAGCACCTGCTCGTCGAGCCCGACGTGCCGCGCCAGCGAGGCGCGAAGACCCGGCACCGCGCCGGTGACCCCGCCGAAGACCTGGTTGGCGCGCAGCACCGCGAGTACCAGGTTCACCCGCGCTTCGCCGGTGGGCGCGTTGCCGAGGATGTGCAGGCCGTCGCGGATCTGGGAGTCCTTGATCTCGCACAGGTATCCGTCCACGTGCAGCACGAAATCGTCGAAGTCGTCGTCGCCCGGCTGATCGGTCACGTGCAGGTCGTGGTGCAGCTGCGCCGCCTTGATCAGTGTCCAGATCTGGGCCCGTACGGTCGGCACCTTCTCCGGGTCGAGCGCCTGCACGGTGGCGTACTCGTCGAGTAGCTGTTCCAGTTTCGCCAGGTCGCCGTACGTGTCGGCGCGGGCCATCGGCGGCACCAGGTGGTCGACCACGGTGGCGTGGGCGCGGCGCTTGGCCTGCGTACCCTCCCCGGGGTCGTTGACGATGAACGGGTAGACGAACGGCAGGTCGCCGAGCACCGCGTCCGGCGCGCAGTCTTCACTCAGCCCCAGCCCCTTGCCGGGCAGCCACTCCAGGGTGCCGTGCTTGCCCAGGTGGATCACCGCGTCGGCGCCGAAGGTCTGGTCGAGCCACCGGTACGCCGCCAGGTAGTGATGCGAGGGCGCCAGCTCCGGATCGTGGTAGATCGCGATCGGGTTCTCCCCGAAGCCACGCGGCGGCTGGATCATCAGGACGACGTTCCCGAAGCGCTGACCTGCGACGACGATGTGGTCGGCGTCGACGTACAGCTCACCCGGCGGCTCGCCCCAGGCTTCGACCACGCTGTCGCGGAAAGCCGCGGGCAGCGCGGAGAGCCAGGCCCGGTTGTCGGCGACCGGGACCCTGATCTCGGCGGCGGCGAGCTGCTCCTCGGTGAGCCACTCCACGTCGTGCCCGCCGGCCTCGATCAGCCCGTGGATCAGCGCGTCGCCGTCCTCCGGGAACCCGTCGACCTGGTAGCCCGCCGACCGCAGCGCCCGCAGCAGCAGCACGGCGCTCGCCGGGGTGTCGAGCCCCACGGCGTTGCCGACCCGGGCATGTTTCGTCGGGTACGACGAGAGCACGATCGCGAGCCTGCGCTCCGCGGGCGGCACGTGACGCAGCCGTGCGTGGCGTACGGCGATCCCGGCGACCCGCCGGGCACGTTCGTCGTCGGCGACGTAGCGCGGCAGCCCGTCGGGGCCGGGCTCCTTGAACGAGAACGGCACCGTGATCAGCCGGCCGTCGAACTCCGGGATCGCCACCTGCATCGCCGCGTCCATCGGAGACAGTGCCGCGTCACTGTCCTGCCACGCCTGCCGGGTCGACGTCAGACACAGACCCTGCAGCAGTGGTACGTCGAGCCGCCGCAGTTCCCCGATGTCCCACGCCTCGTCGTCCCCGCCTGCGGAGGCGTCCGCGGCACGCGTACCCCCGGATGCGAGGACCGTGACCACGAGCGTGTCGCAACGTTCCAGCAGACCGAAAAGTTCTGGATCGGCGCCGCGCAGCGAGGCGCAGTAGACGGCCAGGGGATCTCCCCCGGCGACGGCGATCGCGTCGCAGAGCGTGTCGACGAAGCCGGTGTTGCCGGCGAGCGCGTGCGCCCGGTAGAACACCACGCCGACCACCGGGCGGCCGTCGTCGGCCGCCTCCCGGTGTACGCCGTGGGCGGGCAGCCGTACCGGCGGCTCGAACCCCTCGCCGGTCAGCAGCACCGTGTCGGAGAGGAAACGGTGCAGCTCGCGCAGGTTGTCCGCGCCGCCTTCCACCAGATAGTTCAGCGCGTCGGAGGCGACCCCCGCCGGCACCGTGGAGAGCGCCATCAACTCCGCGTCCGGCGTCACCTCACCACCCAGCACCACGGTGGGAATTCCGCTGGCCAGCACCGTCTCCAGCCCCTCCGGCCAGGTACGCCGCCCCCCGAGCAGCCGGATCACAGCGACGTCCACGCCGTCGAGCGCGACCTCGTCAGGTGACAGCCGGGCGGGGTTGCCGATCGCCCAGTCGGCGCTGCTCGCCTTCGCGGCGAGCAGCTCGGTGTCGGCGGTGGAGAACAGGAGAATGCGCGCCATCGTGTGGCCTCCCTCGGGGTCCGCGCCCCGGGTAGCAGGGTCATCAGCCGGCGCCGGAGTCTCCTGGCTCCCGGATCGCTGCTCCCCCTCGGCCTTCCGGCTGCTGCCGTGGCCCACGATGAAGGGTCGCTCCCCGGTCACAGTGGCGGGACCGCCCCGGATTCACACCGGGTTCCTCCACCTCGCCGTACCCGCCGATCGTACGCACCACCCCGCGAACAGCGCGCACGCCCCACTCGCGGTACCACCGCACTTGGTGCGTTGAAGGTGCCGCGACACGCCGGACGCATCGGCGTGTCGCTGCACCGCCAGCGCACCAAGTGGAAGAGACACCTGCACACCCCACGAACCCTGCGTCGCAGCGCCCCGATGTTGATCAGCCAATGGGCGCTGAGCCGCGCATTCGGGCCCTGATCAGCGGCACAGCGCCCATCGCTCCATCAACTCGCGTCTTGTGGTCCGGTGCGCAGGGGTCGGTGCCGGGTTGGCCGGGGCGGACGATGCCGCGTTCGTCGAGGATGGACTCGAAGAGGGTGGGCCATGCCGGCATCAGCGCGTCGGCGCACATGTCGACCAGCTCGTTGTAGAGGGCGGCGTCCTCCACGGCGCTGCCGCTGAACCAGACGTGTACGGCGTACCCGTCGCGGTGGGCGCGCGCGATGAACTCCGGCGTGGCGATCTGCACCCCGTTGAACCGCACCGGGATCTGCAGCGCCACCGTGCCCTCGATCGGCCGTACGCCGGCGAGCCAGTAGTTCGCGATCCCGGTCAGCCCCGGCGCCAGCGAGATCTGCGGCGCCAGCTGGTGGAACGTCGCCACCGCCAGATCATTGAACGAGGTCACGATCACGTCGGTCCGCCCCAGCCGGTTGAGCAGCTCGGCGAGCAGCCGCGCGTGGTGCAGGAACGACTCGATGTCGGTGTCGCTGGTGCCCTTGATCTCGATGTTCACCGGTATGTCTGGGAACGCCGCCAGCACGTCCCGCAGCGTCGGGATCGCGAAGTCGTCGGCCTGGTATCCGTCCGGCGGCGGGCGGTGCTCGGTGCGGATCCCCCGCAGCGGATACGACTCGTCCGGCAACCCCGGCACCGCGCTGCGCCCCGGGACGAAGTTATAGGCCGCGTCGAGCTTGCGCAGCTGCTTGAGGTCGTAGTCGCGTACCCGGCCGGTGCCGTTGGTGGTCTGGTCGACCGTCGCGTTGTGGATCACCACGAGCTGGTTGTCCCGGGTGGCGTGGACGTCCAGCTCGATCATGTCGGCGCCGAGCCTCGCGGCGCGCTTGAAGGCGTACAGGGTGTTGAGCGGGGCCTCGTTCTCGCCGCCGGCGTGCGCCATGTTCATCACCCGCATCGCCAGCCACGGATTGCTGCCGGCCGCGCCCGCCTGCACCGTTACGGCTTGAGCCGGCACCGCGCCCGCCTGCACCGTCACGGCTTGAGCCGGCACGGCGGCCGGCAGCGCCAGCAGTCCGAGCACCCCGATCGCCATCAGATTCCGACGTAGCATCACCGCTCCCTCCGCCGGGCCTGACTGTGTCGGGCGCGGACGGCCACGTCAAGGCCGCAGGGTCACGCCGGAGCCGCGGCGCGGCGGGTCTGCTCGGCCAGGACGTGTTCGTCGGTGCGGGCGTCGTACCGGCGGAAGGAGGGCAGCAGGGCGGCGGTCAGCAGGACCCCCGCGACGCAGAGCGCCCCGCCCACCCCGATCGAGAACCGCACCCCGCCCAGCTGCGCCATCAGCCCGGCCCGGACGTTGCCCAGCATCGGCCCGGTGGAGTACGACAGCAGCTCGATCCCGGCGAGCCGGCCGCGCAACGTGTCCGGGATCGACTGGTTCCACACCGTACTGCGGAACAGTCCGCTGATCATGTCCGCGGCACCGGCCACCACGAAGCAGAGCAGCACCAGTGGCAGCGCCGCGGCGCCGGTGGCCATCAGCAGCCCCGCCGCTGCGATCGCCACGCCCCAGCCCGCCGCCGCGAGCACGATCGCCAGCCCGTGCCGGTGCACGTACCCGGTCCAGCCCGAGGTGGCCGAGGCGACCAGCGAACCCACCGCGCCCGCCGAGTAGATCAGGCCGAGCGCCCACGGCGCGTGCAGCTCGTCGGCCAGGAACGGGTAGAGCGCGGTGGGCATCGCGAACAGCATCGCGACGATGTCCACCAGGTACGTACCGAGCAGGTCGCGGCGGCGCAGCGCGTACCGGACCCCCTCGGCGATCGAGCTGAGACTGGCCCGTTCGGCGTCCGGCGGCGCCGGGGAGCGACGCATCCGTACCAGGAGCAGCAGCGAGAGCCCGAAGGTGACCACGTCGAAGGCGTACGCCCCGGCCGGGCCCGCGGCGACCACCACGAACCCGCCGAGGGCCGGGCCGAGGATGGCGCCGATGTTCCACCGGAACGCCGACAGCGCGGCGGCCGCCGGCAGCAGCCGGTGCGGCACGTACCGCGGGGTCAGCCCGTCCAGCGAGGGCCGCTGCAGGCTGTCCAGCGAGGCGACGGTCGCCGCGATCAGGTACAGCGGCCAGAGTGCGGGGCGTGGCAGCAGCGCGTTGACCAGCAGCCCGACCGAGGCGAGCAGCATCCCGATCTCGCACCAGACCACCATCCTCTTGCGGTCCACCGCGTCGGCCAGCGCGCCGCCGTACAACCCAAAAATGATCATGGGTACGAACTCGACGGCCGCCACCAGCCCGACCGCGACGTACGACCCGGTCATCTGCTTGATCTGCACCGGCACCGCGACGTACGTGACGAAACTGCCCAGCATCGTGATCGCGCCGGAGCCGAGCAGCAGCCGGAAGTCCCGGCTGGCCCGCAGTGGCGAGAGGTCCATCCGCAGCCGCCGCCATACCGGCACCGGCTCCGGTAACCCGGTCGGATGCCCGGCGGGATGCTCGTCGGTGCTGGTCACTGCCGGATCGTGACTCCCGCACCGTCGCCCCGCCAGCGATTTTCCCGGTGGTACGTGGGGCTACGGGCGGGTCAGCACGGCGATCAGCACCAGGGTCAGCATCGACAGCAGCGTGGAGCGCACCACCACGTCGCGGGCGAGCCGTTCGCCTGCCTGGTAGCGGGAGGCGTACAGGAACATGTTCTGCGCGCTGGGCAGGCCGGCGAGCACCACCGCCACCTGCAGCATCGCCGGCTCCAGCCCCAGCAGCCGCCCGACCAGGTACGCCAGCAGCGGATGCACCACCACCTTGAGCACGGCGACCAGCCAGCTGAACCACCCGGGCTCCGGCGGGCCGTGGGTCACCACGCCGCCGCGCGCCGTGTCCGGTGCCAACGCCAGCCCCAGTGTGAACAGCGCCAGCGGCACCGCCGCCCCGGCCAGCAGATCCACCGGGGCGAGTACCACCTGAGGCGGCCGCCAGCCGCTCGCCGCGCACAGCCCACCGAGCAGCGAGGCGATCAGCACCGGATTGCGCAACGGCAGCGCGAGGGTCCGGCCCAGCCGGCGCAGGGTCCGGCCGGAGCCGGCCTCCGATCCCCGCGCCGCCGAGGCGGTGCCGAGGTCCAGGGCAAGCAACACCGCGGGCGTCATCACGGTGAGTTGGACCAGCATGAACGGCACTACCAGCGCGCCGTCGCCGAGCACCTGGGCGGCGATCGGGATGCCCAGGTTGCCGGCGTTGAGGTAGCCGGCCGCCATCGCGGTTATCGCCAGCCGGGCACCGCCCCGCGCGCCCCACCACCAGTGCACCGCGACCGCGACCGCCGCCACCACACCGGCGCCCACCAGTACCGGCACCAGCGCCGGGCTGGCCAGCGCCCGCCAGCTGGCGCGGGACAGCACGGAGAACACCAGCGCCGGCATCGCGTACGTGAAGACGAACCCGTTGAGCACCCGCTCCGCGGTCTCGCCCCGCAGCCGCAGCCGGGCGGCGCCGTACCCGAGGCCGACCATCACCCAGACGGTGAGGAACCCCGCGAGCACCGGCCCCAGCGCGGCATTCACGCCAGCCAGTGCAGCCATTGGCCGTGGGGGGCGGAGCGGGCCAGCGGGGTGCCGTCCAGGGCGAGTACGCCACTGGCGCGCCCGTCGTCGGCCGGTGGCACCTGCGCGGCGAGGTCGGCGAAGGCGTACCGGCCCTCATTGGAGAGCCAGTGCCCGGGCAGGTCGGTGACCACCGCCCGGAAGGCGTCACGCTGTTCCTGCGTCAGGTACGCCATCACCGCGGTGTGGTAGACCACCAGCGTCGCCTCGGGCGGTGCCTCGGCGGCCAGTGCGGGCAGGTCGGTGAGCAGGTCGCCGCGTACCAGCCAGGGCGGGTCGGCGGAGACCATTGACGCGGCGGCGGTCAGCCGTGCGGCCCGGTGCCGCTGTTCGGGCCAGACCAGGGCGGTCAGCCAGCGCAGCGTGTCGGGGTCGGCGTAGTCCCCCAGCGGTCCATCCAGGTAGCGGACGGCGCCGAAGAGCAGGTTCGGCTGCCGCTTCGGCTCCGGCAGCGCGTCGAGCCGAGCCAGCAGCACCGGATCGACGGCCACCCCGGAAGCCAGCCGCTGGTACGTCGGCGAGTGCCCGCGTACCTCCTGCGTGGCGAACCGGGTGTACCACTCCGCTGTAGACACGTACGCCAGCCTGCCTGCCCGGCCCGTTGCCCGCGATGACCGTCCTCACACAGCGTTAGGGTTTCCGGCATGGCTGAGTCGGTGTCGTTCGATCGGGTTGCCGAGGTGTACGACGAGAGCCGCGGTGGGCTGGCGCGCGGCCGCCGGATGGCACGGGACATCGCGGAGTGGCTGGTGCCGGGGACGGTCTGCGAGATCGGGGTCGGCACCGGGTCGGTCGCCTCCGGGCTCACCGCACTCGGGCACCACGTGGTCGGGGTGGACATCTCACCGGCGATGCTGGCGCAGGCGTACCAGCGGATCGGGCCGCGGGTGGTGGTGGGCGACGCGCTGCGGCTGCCGTTCGGGGACACGACCGCCTCGAACGCGGTGTTCGTCCACGTACTGCACCTGGTCGGCGACCTGGCGGCGGCGGTCGTGGAGGCGGCGCGGGTGCTGCGGCCGGGTGGCCGGCTGTTGGCGCTGCACGGCATCCGGGACGCCGACCCGGACGAGCTGACCCGCGCCACCGCGCCGGTGGACCGGTTGCGGTTCGCCCGCCCCGACTCCTACCAGGCGGTACGCGACGCGGCCACCGCCGCGGGGCTGGCCCCGGTGTACGGCGACTGGAGCGCGCCGGTGGTGACGGAGGAGACTCCGGCGCGGCTGGCCGACAAGTACGCGGACCGGATCTTCTCGTGGATGTGGCGGGTGGACGACGCGACCTGGCACCGCGAGGTGGAGCCGGTGATCGCCGCGCTGCGGGCGCTCCCGGAGCCGCACCGGCCACGCCGGCAGACCTTCCGGGTACGGGTCAGCGTCTTCGACAAGCCCGGCTGATCATCGCGAGGAGCGCACCGCGCTGGGGCCGATCACCGCGGCGCCGATCGCGGTCACCCGCTGCCGCAGGCCACGGTCGGCGGTCACCACGGTCGCCTTCCCGCCCGCATCGCGCACCAGGTCGACAATCGTGTCGTCTCCACTGCCGGGCGCGGCGACCACGCGTACCCCCGGAATGCTCGTGACGCCGCGGGCCGCACCCTCCACGACCAGGATTACCTCGACGGGCCCGGCCAGATCCGCACGCCCAGCGTCCGGCAGACCGGTCTCGGCCACCCGGACCAGCGAGTCCCGCAGCCGCTCGGCGGCGCCGTGCCGATCCCGCCACCAGCCGTCCGGCACCGAACCGACCACATTGGCGCCGTCGACCACCAGAACCGGATCAGTCACGCCCCAAACCCTAGGGCTACCGACCGGTCAGTCGGGTGGGATGTTCTGGTTGAGCCGGAACAGATTGTCCGGATCGTAGCGACGCTTCAGTGCGACCAGCCGTTCGTACCGCCCGGCACCGTAGACGTCCGCCACGCTCGGGCCGCCTTCATCCGCGATGAAGTTGACGTAGTAGCCGCTGTGGTACGGCCGCAGTGCCTCGTACGAGTCCCGCGCCCACGTGCGCTGCTCGGCGAAGCCGTCCTCGGTGAGCGAAGTGCCGTTGAAGTTGAAGGTGAATCCGGACGATCGGCCGCCGAACGCCGTGTCCGGCCCGCGCGCCACCGCGCCACCCAGCTGGAAGATCGGAAACAGGGTGTACGGCGAGTTGATCGCCATCGCTCGCGCGGTCGTGATGTCGACGACCTCGTCGCTGAGTTCGGCCACGTCGCAGGAGCGGAAGTAGTACCAACGCCCGTGTGGGAAGCCGGGATCGAACATCGCCTGGTGGGCGAGGTAGGGCTTCGGCGCGCACAGGTCCAGCAGCGGCCTACCGAAGGTGCGCATCGGCTTGATCACCCGGTCGCCGTCCTCCACCGGCCCGGCGTAGCAGCAGATCCCCATCACCACCGGGCGGCCGTGCAGCTCGGTCGGCACCGTCGGCAGCGGCGGCGCCCAGCGGTGCGCCACGATGGTGGTCAGCTCGTCCGGTACGTCGGCGACCCAGTCGCGGTAACGACGCATCACCTCCGGCGAGTCCTCCATCGCCCAGAGGATCGGTCCCGCCATCACCAGCGGCCCCACCGGATGCAGCCGAAACTCGAACTCGGTGACGATTCCGAAGTTGCCCCCGCCGCCACGTACCCCCCAGAACAGCTCCGGGTTGAGCCGCTCGCTGGCCTGGATCCACTCGCCGGTGGCGGTCACCATGTCGACGGAGATCAGCTGGTCGATGGTGAGGCCGTACTTGCGCATCAGCCAGCCAATGCCGCCGCCCAGGGTCAGCCCCGCCATCCCGGTGTGGGTCACGATCCCGGACGGTACGGCCAGCCCGAACGCCTGGGTCTCGTGGTCGAGCTCGCCGAGCAGTACGCCGGCTGCGCCCGTACGGTACGGGCGTGGGGGTCGACCCGGATGCCGCGCATCGGGGACAGGTCGATCACGATCCCGCCGTCGCAGGTGGAGTGGCCCGGGAAGCTGTGGCCGCCGCCGCGTACCGCGACCGGCAGCCCCGACCGGCCCGCGAAGCGGATCGCGGCCGTCACGTCAGCGACTCCGCTGCACCGTGCGATCAGCGCGGGCCGCCGGTCGATGGAGCCGTTCCAGATCCGGCGGTGTTCGTCGTACGTGGGGTCCGCCGGCCGGATCAGCTCGCCCCGGAATCCGCCCTGGAGTTCGGCGACTGCAGACTCGTCCGGGCTGAGCGTGGCCTCTGCTGTCATACCTGAAGGCTGCGCCGGTTTCGGTAGCCGGGGCAGATCGAAACGTACTGTCAGTGCTGCCCGTTAGGTGGATATCCGCAGGTCAGACTCTGATCGCGGGCTCAGCCGGCCAGCTCGTCGCGGGCGTCGATGAAGGCGGCCACGCACCGTTCCACGTCGGCCTGCGAGTGGGCGGCGGAGAGCTGGACCCGGATCCTCGCCTGTCCCTTGGGCACCACCGGGTACGAGAAGCCGATCACGTAGATGCCCTTGGTGAGCAGCTTGTCGGCCAGGGCGGCGGCCCGCGCCGCGTCACCGATCATCACCGGGGTGATCGGATGGTCACCGGGCAGGATGTCGAAGCCGGCGGCCACCATGCGAGTCCGGAACAATGCCGTGTTGGCCCGCAGCCGGTCCCGCAGCTCGCCGGAGCCCAACAGCAGGTCGAGCACCGTGAGCGAGGCCGCCACGATCGCCGGGGCCACCGAGTTGGAGAACAGGTACGGCCGGGAGCGCTGCCGCAGCAGCTCCACGATCTCGGCGCGGGCCGCGACGTACCCACCGGACGCGCCGCCGAGCGCCTTGCCGAGCGTACCGGTCACGATGTCCACTTTGTCCATAACACCGTGCAGCTCCGGTGTGCCGCGCCCACCCGGGCCGACGAAGCCGACCGCGTGCGAGTCGTCGACCATCACCAGGGCGTCGTACCGTTCGGCCAGCTCGCAGATCTCGTCGAGCGGGGCGAGGTAGCCGTCCATGGAGAACACGCCGTCCGTGACGATGAGCCGGTACCGGGCGTCGGCGGACTCCTTGAGCCGGGCCTCCAGCTCGGCCATGTCGCGGTTGGCGTACCGGTAGCGCTTGGCTTTGCAGAGCCGTACGCCGTCGATGATGCTGGCGTGGTTGAGCGCGTCGGAGATCACGGCGTCCTGGTCGCTCAGCAGCGCCTCGAAGATGCCGCCGTTGGCGTCGAAGCAGGAGCTGTAGAGGATCGCGTCGTCGGTGCCGAGCCAGTCCGCCAGCTTGCGCTCCAGCTGCTTGTGCAGGTCCTGGGTGCCGCAGATGAACCGCACCGACGCCATCCCGAAGCCGCGTTCGTCCAGCGCCTGCTTGGCGGTGGCGATCACATCGGGGTGGTCGGCGAGCCCGAGGTAGTTGTTGGCGCAGAAGTTGAGCACCTGCTGCTCGTTGACCGTGATCCCGGCCTGCTGCGGGCTGGCGATCACCCGCTCGGCCTTGTAGAGGCCCGCCTCGCGGATCGAGGACAGCTCGGCGCGCAGGTCGTCTCGCATGCTGGTGAACAAGGTTCGTGCTCCTTCAGGCCGGGAGAGTCGGGTTGGTCCAGTCCAGGACGACCTTGCCGCAGCGGCCCGACCGGGCCTCGGCAAACGCCTCGGCGTACTGCTCGTAGCCGTACCGCCCGGTGATCACGGGGGAAAGATCAAGACCACCCTGCAGCAGTACGCTCATCGCGTACCAGGTCTCGAACATCTCCCGGCCGTAGATCCCCTTGATGGTGAGCATGTGGGTGACCACCTTGCTCCAGTCCACCGCGATCTCCTGGCTCGGCAGCCCCAGCATCGCGATCCGGCCGCCGTGGGTCATGTTCGTGATCATGTCGCGCAGCGCGGACGGCTGCCCCGACATCTCCAGTCCGACATCGAAGCCCTCCCTCATCCCGAGCCGCTGCTGCGCCTCGGCGATGCTGTGACCGGAAACGTCCAACGCGAGGGACACCCCGACCTTCTCGGCGAGCCGCAGCCGGTAGTCGCTGACGTCGGTGATCACCACATGCCGGGCGCCGGCGTGGCGTACCACCGCGGCGGCCATGATCCCGATCGGACCGGCACCGGTGATCAGCACGTCCTCGCCGAAGCAGTTGAACGCGGTCGCGGTGTGTACGGCGTTGCCGAACGGGTCGAAGATCGCCGCGACGTCCAGATCGATCGGGCGGGTGTGCACCCAGACGTTGGAGGCGGGCAGCGAGACGTACTCGGCGAACGCGCCGTCGCGGTGGACCCCGAGCCCGATCGTACGGATGCACAGATGCCGCCGCCCCGCCATGCAGTTGCGGCACCGCCCGCAGACCAGGTGCCCTTCGCCACTGACCAGGTCACCGACGGCGATCGGGCGCTCGTCCGAGCCGACCGCCCCGCCCACCTTGACGACCTCGCCGACGAACTCGTGCCCGATCACCCGCGGCGGGACGATCACGCCCGCCGCCCAATCGTCCCAGGCGTCGATGTGCAGATCCGTACCGCAGATCCCGGTACGCAGCACCCGGATCAGTACGTCCGTGTCGCCGACCTCCGGCTCCGGTCTGTCGAGCAGCCGCAGACCAGGCTCCGAGTCGGCCTTGACGAGAGCCTTCACGCCTCCAGTCTCTCGCGTCCCGGAACCGGCGCCACCCCAGGGGCCCGCACGGCCAGACTGTACGGGTGCGACACACCGAACCGCTGCGGCTCCGTACCGAAGACGGGGTACGGATCGATGCGTGCCACCAGCCGCCCGCCGATGGCGCCACGGAGCTCGGCATCGTGGTCGCACACGGGTTCTCCGGATCGTGGCGGCAGCCCCGGCAGCGGCGGATCGCGGGCGTACTGGCGGGTACCGCCGGTGTGGTGTGTCTCGACTTCCGGGGGCATGGCCGCTCCGGCGGCCACTCCACGGTCGGTGACCGGGAGATCCTGGACGTGGCGGCGGCGGTCGCCGCGGCGCGGGAGTTCGGCTACCGCCGGGTGGCGACCCTCGGGTTCTCGATGGGCGCCTCGGTGACGCTGCGCCACGCCGGCCTGATCGGCGGCATCGACGCGATCGCCGCGGTCAGCGGTCCGGGACGCTGGTACTTCCGCGGTACGCCACCGATGCGCCGGCTGCACTGGGTGGTGGAGGACCCGGTGGGCCGGCTGGTGGGGCGGTTGCTGCTGGGGATCCGGATCGGAGCCCGGCGCTGGGCCGACACGCCGCGGCTGCCCATGGACCTGGTGGACGCGCCGGCGACCGAGCCCGGAGTGCCGGCTGTCGCGCCCGCCCCCGGAGTGCCGGCGGCCGAGCCCGCCAACGGGGTGCCGGTGCCGCCGGCCGTCGCGGCCGGGCTGATCTCCCCCACCCCGTTGCTGATCGTGCACGGCGATCGGGACCCGTACTTCCCGGTGGGCCACGCGCACGGGCTCTACGACGCGGCGCGCCACCCGAAACAGCTCTGGATCGAGCGGGGGTACGGGCATGCCGAAGGTGCCGCCACACCCCGGCTGATCCACCGGATCGCCGCCTGGCTGCGTGACGCGGCGGCCGGCAGTACGGGCGACTGACCCCGCTCCACCGGCAACACCGCACGAATCCGGAATGTCCGCCCTTGATCCCGACCTCCAACCCTGCCAAGCTCATTGCACATTTCTTTCGCGCCGGTCCACCCCACCGGCCGCGAAGAGTCGGCTCGGTCGCAGGGAGGCATCATGAACGGCAGGGCAACCACACGATGGCGTCGTGCGGCCGGACTGGCAGCGGCCACGGTGCTCGGCGCCGGGATCGCACTCGCCGGAGGATCACCCGCGCACGCGGCGGTGCCGTACACCGCGCTCGGCGACTCGTACTCCTCCGGGGTTGGCACCCGGAGCTACTACAGCGACGGCACCTCCTGCTACCGCTCCCCGTACGCGTACCCGGTGATCGACGCGCGGCGGCTCGGCCTGAGCCTCAGCTTCAAGGCGTGCTCCGGCGCCCGTACCGGCGACGTGCTCAACAAGCAGCTGGGCAGCCTCAACTCCACCACCCGGTACGTCACGATCTCCGTCGGCGGCAACGACGCCGGCTTCTCCTCGGTGATCGCCCAGTGCGCCAAGCCGTGGCCGTACACCTGTTGGAACGAGATCAACAACGCCAACAACTACATCCGCTACACGCTGCCGGGCCGGCTCAACCAGGTCTACAGCGCGATCCGCAGCCGCGCACCGTACGCCCGCGTCATAGTGGTGGGCTACCCGCGGCTGTTCAACGGCGAGCAGTGCAACGCGGTGTCCCGGATCAGCCCCGGCGAGCAGTCCGAGCTGAACAAGACCGCCGACCTGCTGGCCAGCGTGACGTACGGCCGCGCGTCGGCGTACGGCTTCCGGTTCGTCGACTCCCGCTCGGCGTTCCTCAGGCACGCGGTGTGTGACGACGTCGAGTGGATCAACGGCGCGTCCTGGCCGGTCATGGAGTCCTACCACCCCAACCGGGCCGGCCAGGTCGGGTACGCCAACCTGGTCGAAGCGGCGATGCGCGCCACCGCAGCCACCGCGCCCGACAGGTCCACCGCCGCGTAACGGCCACCGCACCGCGGCTGGCAGCCCGCCCTGCCGGCCGCGGTGCGCCGTTCCGCCAGCCGCGGCGCCGTTCCGCCAGCCGTGGTGTGCGGCTCCGCTAGCCGCGGTGCGGGGTGAACGGCTCCACAGAGTCCGGCTCGAGTACCACGGTGCTCGGTGGGCGGCCGGGATCGGCGATCCGCTCGGCGAGCAGTCGTCCGGCGGCCTGCCCTATCCGTGGGCCGGCAGCGCCCAGCTCCGGCTTGCCCGTCACGCGTACCGTATCGGCCGCTGTCTCGGGCAGCTCCCGGCCGATCACCACCAGTGGGGTGTGCGCGGCGAGCAGCCGCTCCACACTCCGCGCCACCACCGGCGCGATCACCACGCCGGCCATCTGCTCGGCCAGCGCCACCGAGACGTAGTCGGCCTCCCGTTCCGGGTCCCGGTCGCAGCTGCAGACCACCAGCGAGTAGCCGGCGGAGCGGGCCTCGTCCTCCACCGCGCGTACCAGCGGGGCCCAGTCCGGCGCGCCGACGTCGGGGATCATCACCGCCCACAGACTGGTACGGCTGCGGCGCAGGTTGCGTGCCAGGGCATTGGGTCGGTAGCCGAGCTCGGCGACCGCCTCCCGTACCCGGTCGGCGAGGTGCGGTGCCACCGACACGTGGCCGTTGAGCACCCGAGAGACCGTGGCGGCGGAAACCTCGGCACGCTTCGCCACGTCATAGATCGTCACCATGCGTCAGGTGTTCCTTTGGATCGGGCCTTGCGACGGTGTCGGGCGCACCGCGCACCTATGGTGGCAGAACCCGCCGTCGCTCGGAGCACGGATCCGCCCCTCGTTACGGGCTCGGAACCCCGGCCGATACCGACTCGGAAAAGATGGTTCTTCACCCATTTCGCCGAACCGGAGTTCCTGGCAGGCTGGCCGGGTGACGCAAGTGGCGACCGACGCCCCGGACGGGGCGAGCGAGCGGGTCGCCGGAGCCGCCACAGAGCCCGAGCAGGCGCTCGCCGATCTCCCGCTGCGGATCGACGAGGACACGCTACGGGAGGTGGTGGACGAACCGGGCCCGCTTGAGGCCATACACGCTGGGCTGACCCAGAAGCTGGCGACCGCCACCACCGACGCCACTCGGGCCCGGCTCCTCGGGCTACGCGCGGTGACCTCTCGGCTCCTGGGACAGCTGAAGCCCGCGCTCTTCGACGCCGAGCTGGCGTTGCGGCACGCCAGGATGACGGGCTCGGCCCGCCGGATCGCGGTCGCCTCCACCCGACTGGGCCGGGTGCACCAGTGGCGCGGCGAGTTCGACGTCGCCGACGAGCTGTACCAGCGGGCGCTGGACGCCGCGATCCCGGATCGGCTGCGCGCCGCGATCCACCACCACTTCGCCACCAGTTGCTACGACCAGGGCCGGTTCCTGGAGGCGATCCACCACTTCGAGACCGTGCTGGCGTTGCAGCCCGGAAAGGATGCGGACCGGTTGGCGTCGGCTGGCCGGGCGTTCACCGCGATCAGCCGCCGCGCCACCCTGAAGGGCTTCGGGCCGTTCCCGCGGACCCGGGCGGAGATCCTGCAGGAGGCGCCGGCGCCCCGGCTGCGGTTCCACGAAGTGTTCCGCCGGTACGGCTACGCCGACGCCGACGGCGAAGGGGTGATCCCGCCGACGTACCACCAGGCGTACCCGTTCGCCGGTGGGGTGGCCTGGGTGAAGCCGGACAGCTCCGAGCGCTGGGCAGCCATCGACACCGCCGGCGAGGTGCTGATCGCGAACACGGACTACCAGCACGTCGGGCCGTTCCACGAAGAGCTGGCCTGGGTGGTCTCGGACCCGGTGATCGGGTGGTACGCCATCGACCGGCACGGCGTCACGGTGGTGCCCCCGGCCGGCTACACCGACGCCCGGCCGTTCTCGTCCGGGATCGCGGCGGTGTGCCGCAACGGCTCCTGGGGTGCGGTGGACCGCGACGGTCGCGAGGTGGTCCCGATGGAGTACGCCGGGTTCCGTACCGCGAGCTCCGACGCGACGTACCTGGCCGGCTTCACGTCCGAAGGGCTCGCGGTGGTGGAGCATGACCGCCGGCTCGGCGTGATCAACCGCAACGCCGATGTGGTGGTGCCGCCGGTGTTCCAGCAGATCGAGATCCACCCGGTCGGCTTCCTGGTGATGCCGCCACCAAAGTCACCGGACTACACCGACCCGTTCCGCTCCACAGCGGACCTGTCCGACGGGTGGGGGGCGATGGACCGCGGCGGCGAGCTGGTGGTCGAGACCGTACATCTGAACCGGGCCGAGGTACTCGAGCAGCTGGACAAACTGCTCCGCGACACCCAGCCGATCCTGTGATCGTTGTCGCGCGCCCGCCGCTCTGAGACCCGACTAGGGTCGAGTCCATGGAGTTTCGTCGCCTCGGCCGGTCAGGCCTCAACGTCAGTGAGATCTCGTACGGCAACTGGATCACCCACGGCTCGCAGGTGGAGGAGGACGCGGCGCTGGCCTGCGTGAAAGCCGCGCTCGACGCCGGGATCACCACCTTCGACACCGCCGACGTGTACGCCGCCACCAGAGCCGAGTCGGTGCTCGGCAAGGCGCTGAAGGGCGTACGCCGGGAAAGCCTGGAGATCTTCACCAAGGTCTACTTCCCGACCGGTGAGGGGCGCAACGACCGCGGCCTGTCCCGCAAGCACATCCTGGAGTCGATCAACGGCTCGCTGCGCCGGCTCGGCACCGACTACGTCGACCTCTACCAGGCCCACCGGTACGACCACTCCACCCCGCTGGAAGAGACCATGCTGGCCTTCGCCGACGTGGTACGCGCCGGCAAGGCGCTTTACATCGGCGTCTCCGAGTGGCGGGCCGAGGAGCTGCACGCCGCCGCCCCACTGGCGCGCGACCTCCACGTACCCCTGATCTCCAACCAGCCGCAGTACTCGATCCTGTGGCGGGTGATCGAGTCCGAGGTGGTTCCCGCCAGCGAGGAGCTCGGCATCAGCCAGATCGTCTGGTCGCCGATCGGTCAGGGCGTACTGACCGGGAAGTACCGGAAGGGGCAGGAGCCGCCGGCGGGCTCGCGCGCCACCGACCCGGAGGGCGCGTACTTCCTGAAGCGGTTCCTCACCGACGACGTGCTGGACCGGGTGCAGCGGCTGGCGCCGGTCGCCGAGCAGGCGGGGCTCCCGCTGGCGCAGCTGGCGATCGCCTGGGTGTTGCAGAACCCGAACGTGGCGAGCGCGATCATCGGCGCCTCCCGGCCGGAGCAGGTCACCGAGAACGTCAAAGCCTCGGGGGTACGCCTGGAGCCGGACATCCTGAAGGCGATCGACGAGATCGTGGACCCGGTCGTGGAACGCGACCCGGCCAGGACCCAGAGCCCCCGGGGCTGACCGGTGGCCGACCAGAAACTGGCCGAGATAGCGGCCGACTACTTTCACGCGACCATGGCCGCCGAGCCGTTTGCCGCCACCGTCTTCGGAGTCCCCGGGTACGCCGACCAGGTGCCCGACCGTAGCCGTGCCGGCGACCGCGAGCACGCCGCCGTACTCGACGACCTGGCCGGACGGCTCGACGGGGTGGCCCCGGAAGGGCTCGGCGACGCCGACCAGGTGACGGCCTCCATGCTGCGCCGCCAGCTCAGCGACACCCGCGACGAGCTGGCCACGGCGCTGTCGGAGGTGTCGGTGAGCGGCACCGTCGCCGGTGCTTTCTCCGAGGTGGTGGCGGCGGTCCCCACCGTCACCCTGACCGACGCCGAGGCGGGCGAGGCGTACCTGACCCGTCTGGAGAAGCTCGGCGGCCTGTTCGAGCGGCAGCTCACCCGGCACCGGGAGGCCCTCGCCGACGGCCGGCACCCCGCCGCGCACGGCGTACGCCAGGCGATCGCCCAGGTCTCCGACTACCTCACCGCCGGAGACGCCGACCCACTGCTGCGCCCCACTCCCCCGCCCGGCGTCGACCCCGACACCTGGCGCGGCCGCCTCGGCGCGGTGCTGCGCGAGGCCGTCCATCCGGCGCTGCGCCGGTACCGGGACGGGCTGGAGGCCGACCTGCTGCCGGTGGGACGCGACACCCGGCACGTCGGGGTGTGCCACGTACCCGGCGGCGCTGAGGGGTATCTGGCGGCGGTACGCCGGCACACCACCACCGAGCTGACCCCCGACGAGATCCACCAGCTGGGGCTGGCGTTCCTCACCGAGCTACGCGCCGAGTTCGCCGAGCTGGGCGGCCGGGCGCTCGGCACCCGCGACGTACCGGAGATTCTGGTACGGCTGCGCGAAGACCCCGCGCTGCGGTACCAGACCGCGGAGCAGATCGTGGAGACCGCCACCAGCGCGCTGCGGCGTGCGGAGGAGGCGTTGCCGGACTGGTTCCGCGGCTATCCGACCGCGGCCTGCGAGATCCGCGAGATGGACCCCACCGAGGCGAAGGGCGGGGTGCTGGCGTACTACATGCCGCCGGCCGGGGACGGCAGCCGACCCGGGCGGCACGTGATCAACACCTACGCCCCCACCACCCGGCCCCGGTACGAGTACGAGGCGCTGGCGTTCCACGAGAGCGTCCCCGGTCATCACACCCAGATCGCGGTGGCGCAGACCCTGACCGAGCTGCCGGACTTCCGCCGGTACGGGTTCGTCACCGCGCACGGCGAAGGCTGGGGGCTCTACTCCGAGCGGCTGGGAGACGAGATGGGGCTCTACAGCTCCGACCTGACCCGGCTCGGGATGCTCTCGTTCGACGCATGGCGGGCCTGCCGGCTGGTGGTCGACACCGGGATGCACCACCTGGGCTGGTCCCGGGGGCAGGCGATCGAGTTCATGCGCGCCAACACCGCGCTGTCGGAGTCGAACATCGCCAACGAGGTGGACCGCTACATCGCGATGCCCGGCCAGGCGCTGGCGTACCTGGTGGGGCGGATCCGGATCCGGCAGCTGCGGGAGCGCGCCCGGCAGGCGCTGGGGCCCGACTTCGCGATCCGCGACTTCCACCACCAGGTACTCGGCCACGGCCCGCTGCCCCTGGACACCCTCGGCGAAATCATCGACCGCTGGACCGCCCGCGCCGGCAAGGACGCCTGAGGTTGGTCAGCGGACCCGCCCGGACCTACACCTCCGGCTTTTCGATCCGGATCGTCGGTACGCCGGCCGCGCCGGCGGCGTCGCCGAGGAACTCCTCGCTGCTCAGCTTGGTGGGCTCTAGCACCCGGTGCAGGAACTCGCGGGTACGGGCCTCGCGCGGGTTGCCCAGCACCGCGGCGGGGGTGCCTTCCTCGACGATCTGGCCGCTGTCCATAAAGACCACCCGGTCGGCCACCTCACGGGCGAACGCCATCTCGTGGGTGACCACCAGCATCGTCATCCCCTCGTCGGCGAGCCGCCGCATCACCGAGAGCACCTCGCCGACCAGCTCCGGGTCCAGCGCACTGGTCGGCTCGTCGAAGAGCATCAGCTGCGGGTCCATCGACAGTGCCCGCGCGATCGCGACCCGCTGTTGCTGCCCGCCGGACAGCGTCGCCGGGTAGGCGTCGATCTTGTCTTCCAGTCCCACGCGTACCAGGTTCTCGCGGGCGACCCGTTTCGCCTCGGCCGCCGAGCGCTTCGCCACCGAGGTCTGGGCGACCGTGCAGTTCTGCAGCACCGACAGGTGCGGGAACAGGTTGAACTGCTGGAACACCATGCCGATGTGGCGGCGGGCGGCGTCGATGTCACAGTCCCGGTGGGTCAGGTCGACGCCGGCGACGTACACGGTGCCGGCGCTGGGCTGCTCCAGCAGGTTCACGCAGCGCAGCAGCG
Source organism: Micromonosporaceae bacterium (assembly GCA_050701695.1). Taxonomy (GTDB): domain Bacteria; phylum Actinomycetota; class Actinomycetes; order Mycobacteriales; family Micromonosporaceae; genus WHSM01. The sequence goes on along the minus strand of JBOGDE010000012.1, from coordinate 2,995 downwards.
TCGACTTGCCGGAGCCGGACGGGCCGATCACGCAGACCACGTCGCCGGTGGCGACCGTCAGGTCGATGCCCTGCAGCACGTGCAGGGTGCCGAAGGACTTGTGCAGCCCGTGGATCTCCACCAGCGCCGGGTCGGTTGTCACTGCCTCGGTCATCAGCGCGCCTTCTGGCCGGAGCGTTCCATCCGCCGTACCAGGATGCTCAGCGGCAAGGTGATCAGCAGGTACGCGAACCCGGCGACCACCAGCGGGGTCAGGTTCGACTCGGAGTTGGCCGCCGCCCGGCCCCACTTGGTCAGCTCGAAGTGGGTCAGGGACACACCCACCACGAACACCAGAGAGGAGTCCTTCACCAGCAGGATCAGCTCGTTGGTGAGCGGCGGCAGCACGATCCGGAACGCCTGCGGCAGCACGATCTTGCGGGTGGCGAGAATCGGAGGCATCCCCAGCGACCGGGCCGCCTCCACCTGCCCCTTCGGCACCGCCTGGATACCGGCCCGGATGGTCTCCGCCATGTACGCGGTGGCGACCAGCCCCAGCGCCAGCCATACCGTCCCGTACGGCTCCCACGGCATCTGCAGACCGGGGAACGGGATCGCGATCAGCGAGAACGCGATGAACACGATGATCGCCGGCAGCCCGCGGAAGAACTCGATGTACGCCGAGGCGATCCACCGGTACGGCCCCACCGGAGACAGCCGCATCAGCGCCACCACGGTGCCGGCGACCAGCCCCACCACGAACGCACCAACGGTGTACGCGACCGTCATCCACAGCGCGTCGAACAGCCCTCCGGTCACCGCGGCGACGATCAGGTCCCGCCGGAAGAACACCGAGATGATCGTCGGCCAGTCGGCGAGCAACACCGCCGCCGCCACCACGGCGAGCAGCAGCAGGTAGAGCACGATCCGCAACAGCAGAGCCCGCTGGCGCGGGCTCAGCCGTCGCGTCGTCGGTACGGTCGGGGCGGTCACTTCGGCGGTTCTACCCCGAACCACTTCTGGTAGATCTCGGCGTACGTGCCGTCGTCCTTCGCCTTGCCCAGCAGTTCGTTGAACTTCTTCACCAGCTTGTCGCCGTCCGCGTCGTCCTTCTTGGCGGCGAAGCCGTACTGCTCACCGGTGTCGAACTCGGCGACCACCGCGACGTCCGGGTTGTCGCTGACGAAGTCATACAGCACGCCGTTGTCGTTGATACCGGCGTCGACCTTGCCGCTCTTGACCGCGTTGGTCTGTAGCGCCAGATCGTCGAACGGCACCACGCTGAACCCGATCGTCTCGGCCTGCTTCTCCGCGTACTCCTGGCCGGTGGTGTCGGTCTGCACACCGACCTTCTTGCCCTTGAGATCCTCGAGCGTCTTGTACGGCGAGTCCTTCTTGACCAGCAGCACCTGGGTCGCGTCCATGTACGGATCGGTGATGTTGAGCGCGTTGGCACGCTCGTCGGTGATGGTCATCGCACCCATGCCCACGTCGCACTTGTTCGCGGCGAACACGGCGCCGGAAGTGATCTGGGCCCACTCGATGTCGACCACCTCGATCTCCACGCCGAGGTCCTTGGCGAGCAGGTCCAACAGGTCGACGTCGAAACCGACGACCTTGCCGCCCTCTTCGTACTGGAACGGCTTGTACGGCAGGTGGGTGCAGACGGTGAGCTTGCCTTCCTTCACGATGCCGATGCCCTTGGCCTGCGGCTTGCCCGCGCCCTCCCCGTCACCACCGCAGGCGGCGGTGCCCAACAGCAGCGTGGCGACAGCGGCAGCCGCACCCAGTCGGCGGGTCCATCGGCTGACTGACGGATTCATCGCAGCTCCTCGCGTACGTCCTCCAGTGAATCCCCGAAGGGCTCATCCTGGCATATCGCTGTGGATCTGCCGTGATCCGCAACGAACTCGCAAGAATCTTCAGGCCGGGGGCAGCAGGCTCATCTCGTACTCGACCCGCTCGTCCTCCAGCAGGCTCACTTTCGCCACGCCGGCCTCGGCCAGCTCCCGCCACTCCTGGCCGAGCCACGACTCGGCGTCGGACTGGCTGGCGAAGACGTCCACCGGCCCGGCCGCCGGCTCACCGTCGGCATCCTCGTAACGCCACGTCCACGGCATCTGCCCGCTCCCCTCGCCCGGTGCGGTCACCCTATCGCTTACGGCTACCGCCCTGGACGCTAGCGTCGCAGTCGTGCACACGTTGGTGTTGGGTGGAATCCGCTCCGGCAAGTCGGCGTACGCCGAGCGCCTGGTCACCGGCGCGGAGCAGGTGACGTACCTGGCGACCGCGGCGGACCGGCCACAGGACCCCGAATGGGAGGCCCGGCTGGCCGCACACCAGCAGCGACGGCCGGGCGGCTGGCGTACCAGGGAATGCGGGGAACGACCCGAGCTGCTGCCTCGACTGCTGCGCGAAGCGGGCGCTGCCGAGACGCTGCTGGTCGACGATCTCGGCGGCTGGCTCACCGCTGTCCACGACCACGCGGGCTGGGCCGACGGCGCCGCCGACGGGCCGTTCGCGGAGCTGACCTCGGCGCTGGCGGACGCGGTCGCCACCGTGGTGCTGGTCAGCCCGGAGGTGGGCCTGACGATTGTGCCGGACAACAAGGTGGCGCGCCGTTTCGCCGACCTGCTGGGCACCCTGAACCAGGCGGTAGCGGCCCGCTGTGACCGGGTGGTCCTGGTGGTGGCCGGGCAACCGCTGTGGATCAAATCCGGCGCGCCCTCTAACCTCACCCCGTGACCCTCGCCGAATCGCTCGACGTACCACTGCCGGACGACAGCGCCCGCACCGAGGCCACCGAACGCCTCGCCGGGCTCGACCTGCCGGGCGCCGGCTTCGGCGTGCTGGCCGATCCCCTCGCCTGGGCCGCGGCCGTGCAGGGGCGCGGCAACCCCACCCCGTTCCAGAACGTACGGGTGGTGCTGCTGGCCGGTGACCACCACGGTGACGCCGCCGCCGGAGCGCAGCCCGAGCAGTCCCAGCGCCGCGCCGCCGCCGAGCTGGCCGGCGC
>JBOGDE010000011.1:0-32187 GCA_050701695.1 Micromonosporaceae bacterium | reverse complement strand
GTCACAACCGGACCCGAAACAGTGATCATGGAGCGGCTCAGCCGACCGGGGTGAGTTCGCGGGGGCGGGAGTCGGACGCCGGGTCGGGGGTGTCGGATTCGCGGATGGCGTAGCGGGCGTAGACGGGCCGCAGGAAGCGGGGCAGCCACCAGTTGTAGCGGCCGAGCAGGCGCATCGTGGCGGGCACCAGGAGCATGCGTACCAGGGTGGCGTCGACCAGGATCGCGACCGCCATGCCGAGGCCGATCATCTTGATGAAGGTGATCCCGGAGGTGGCGAACGCGCCGACCACCACGATCAGCAGCAGCGCGGCGGCGGTGATGATCCGGCCGGTACGCTGCACCCCGCTCGCCACCGCGGCGATGTTGTCGCCCAGCAGGTCCCACTGTTCGCGCACCCGGGAGAGCAGGAACACCTCGTAGTCCATCGACAGTCCGAACAGGATCGCCAGCATCAGGATCGGCTGGGTGGCCTCCAGGAAACCGGTCGGGGTGAACGCGAGCAGGTCGGCGAGGTTGCCCTCCTGGAAGATCCACACCACCGCGCCGAACGAGGCACCGATCGAGAGCAGGTTCATCAGGATCGCCTTGAGTGGCAGCAGGATCGAGCCGAACGCCGCGAACAGCAGCAGGAACGTGACGCCCGCGACGATCAGCGCCATCCACGGCAGTCGTTCGCCCAGCCCGGCGAGCAGGTCGACCAGTTGCGCGGTCTGACCGCCGACCAGGACGTCGGCACCGGCCGGCCGGTCCAGGGCACGGATGTCGGCCACCACGTCACGCGCCTGCGTCGATGTGGCCGCGCCCCGGTAGCTGACGGTGATCACCGTCGACTCGCCCCGGTTGGCGGTGGGTACGGCGTCGCGTACCCCCGGAATGTCTTTGATCTTCTCGGTGAAGCCCGCCGCGTCGCCGCCGCTGACCAGCACCACGATGGGGTCGGCCTGGCCGTTGGGGAAGTCGGCCTTGAGCCGCTCGCTGACCACCCGGCTCTGGGTGCCCTCGGGCAGCACCCGTTCGTCCACGCCGCCGAACTTCACGCCGAGGAACGGCACGGTCAGGAACGCCAGCACCGCCACCGTGCCGAGCGCGACGCCGACCGGGCGGCGCATCACGGCCCGCGCGAACCGGGCCCAGCCGCCACTCTCGGCCGCGGCCGCTACCGCTGAAGTCACGGTGGGTACGGTGCGCCGCGCCGACCGGCGGGCCCAGGGCAGCCGCACCGCGTCGATCCGGTGTCCCAGTACGGCGAGCAGCGCCGGCAGCACGGTCAGGCTGGCGAGCATCGCGACGGCGACCGCGGCGACCCCGCCGAGCCCCATCGAGCGCAGGAAGACCTGGGGGAAGATCAACAGCCCGGCCAGCGCCAGCGCCACGGTGACCCCGGAGACGGCGACGGTACGGCCGGCGGTCGCCATGGTGCGGGCGATCGCCTCGGGCACCTCGCGGCCGGCGTCGAGCTCCTCGCGGAACCTGCTCACCACGAACAGCGCGTAGTCGATCGCGAGCCCGAGGCCGAGGATCGTGATGATGTTGATCGAGAACACCGAGACGTCGGTGACGGTGGTGAGCATTCGTACCACCGTGAAGCCGCCGAGCACCGCGATCGTGCCGACCAGCAGGGGAGTGCTGGCCGCGACCAGGCTGCCGAAGACCAGCAGCAGCAGGATCAGCAGGATCGGCATGGAGATCATCTCGGCGCGGGCGATGTCGTCCGACACCCGCGAGTTGACGTCCAGGAAGATCGCCTGCGGGCCTCCCACATCGGTGGTGAGGCCGTCGGCGGCGAGCGCGTCGCGTACGTCGCGGATGGTGTCCGGGTCCAGGTCCTTGTCCAGTTGTACGGCGAGGTACGTGGCGTGCTGGTCGTTCGATACCAGGGCGGGGTTGCCGGTGTCGTAGTAGCCGGACACCTTCGAGACTCCGGGACGGTCCAGGGCCCGGTCGGCGGCGGCGGTGACCGCGTCGCGGAACTCGGTGTCGGTGACCGTCAACCGGTCGCTGGAGTAGAGCGCGATCAGGTCGACCTGCTGGTCGCCGATCTCGTCGGCGATGCGTTCGGTGGCCCGTACCGACTCGCTGCCGGGCTGTTCGAAGCCGCCGCCGGTGAGCTCGTCGAACACACCGGTGCCCCAGACCGCGGCGAATGCCACGAACGCCACCGCACCCATCAGCACCGTCCACCGGAGCCGATGGACCGTCTTTCCCCACCACGCGAACACGATGTGGCCCCTTCTTGTCGTACCCTGAGAAAGGCAGTTACACGAGTTATCGCCGTTTACTGTTGCGTACGACGTAAGCGGTCGTCAACCGTCTAACGGTGGAGATCGGCCTCCACCCGTGGGAGGTACGGATGAGTCAGGGCACCGCGCCGGGGATGACCCGGCGGGAGCGGCTGCGCGCCGCAACCGTGGACGAGATCCTGGGTACGGCGCGGCAGCTACTGGTCGAGCAGGGTGCGGAGGCGACGTCGCTGCGTGCCATCGCGCGTGAGATGGGGATGACCGCGCCGGCGCTCTACCGGTACTTCGCCAGCCACGAAGCGCTGCTGGAAGGGCTGTGTGAGCAGCTCAAGTGGGAGCTGTTCGGTGAGCTGGAGGCGGCCCGCGACGCGCAGCCGGATCAGGAGCCGCTGGGGCAGCTGTTCGCGGTGCAGCGGGCCTTCCGGGGCTGGGCGATCGCGCATCCCGCGGAGTTCAGCCTGGTGTTCGCGAGCGTACGGCCGGTCGCCGGCGACAAGGGTCCGGACCCGTCCGATCCCGGCCACGAGATGGCGCTGCGGTTCGGGCAGGTGTTCCTCGAGCTACTGGTACGGCTCTGGCAGCAGACCCGGTTCCCGGTGCGCGACGCCGGGGAGTTCTCGCCACCGCTGCGCGCCCAGCTGGAGCGCTTTGTTGCGGTGGTCGGCCGGCCGCTACCGGTCGGACTCGCGTACGTGTTCCTCGCCGGCTGGGCGCGGCTGTACGGCATGGTCGCGCTGGAGGTCTTCGGCCACCTCGGATTCGCGCTCACCGACGTGGAGCCGATGTTCGAGATGGAGATCAACCAGTTCGCCGCCGACCTCGCCACAGGCGGGTAGCCGCCGAGCCGGCGCCGCTACCCGGTCGCCGCCACCGTTGTCAGCCTGACTTGCGGCGGAACTGGCGGCGCTGCCGGTCGTTGTGGGCATCGCCGACACCGAGGTGGTCCGGCCCGGTGCCGGGGTGGCTCTCGTGGCGGGCGTTCTTGCGCTCCAGCGCCGCCCGGAACGCCTGGTGCAGCGCGTCGTCGGAGTCCGCGCCGGACTTCGGGGTCGCGGACTTCGGGGTCGCTGGCTTTGAGTCCGCTGGCTTTGAGTCCGCTGGCTTTGAGTCCGCTGGCTTCGAGTCCGCACCGGATTTCGCTGAGACTGGTTTCTTCTTCGGCATCGTGATGCTCCCTGTGAAGAGGCGGTGCGGGGCGGTCCCAGAGTCCATCTCACCAATTCGGCGCCGCCCGCGCCACCTGATTGCCCGTCACAAGGCAACTCTGTCCGGTCCGGCTCCGCAGGCGTCGCCGGATCACCAACCGACGTCCTCGCAGCATGCCTCGGGCGCTCCGGCGGGCTCCAACTGCAGGGTGGCGTGGTCGATGCCGTACCGGTCCTGGAGCGTGGCGCGGGCGGCGGCGAGCACCCGCGTCGAGGCCACCGCGGGCTCCAGGGTGAGATGCGCCGAGGCGACCTCCATCCCGGAGGTCAAGGTCCAGATGTGCAGATCGTGCACCTCGGTCACCCCGGCGACGCCGAGCAGCTCGCGCTCGATCGCCGGTACGTCGAGGTGCTTCGGCGCCGCCTGCACCAGGATCCGGATCGCCGCGCCGGCCAGCCTGGCGGTACGGGGCAGGATGAACACCGCCACCGCCACCGCCACGATCGGGTCGGCGTACCGCCACCCGGTGACGGCGATGACCACGGCGGCGACGATCACGCCGACCGAGCCGAGGGTGTCGCCGAGCACCTCGAGGTACGCCCCACGTACGTTCAGGCTCTCCTTCGCGCCGGGTCGCAGGAGCGCGAACGCCACCAGGTTGGCCGCCAGCCCGGCCACCGCCACCACCAGCATGGGTCCGGTCAGTACGTCGGGCGGGTCGGTGAACCGGCGTACCGCCTCCACCAGGACGTACCCGGCGACGCCGAACAGCAGCACCGCGTTGGCCAGCGCCGCCAGCACCTCCAGCCGGTAGAGCCCGAACGTGCGCTGGGTGTTGCCGGCGCCGGGGGTCCAGGCGCTCGCGGCCTGGATCGCGGCGAGCGCCATCCCGATGCCGAGTACGTCGCTGAACATGTGCGCGGCGTCGGAGAGCAGTGCCAGCGAGCCGGTCCACCAGGCGGCGACCGCCTCCAGGACCATGAAGCCGAGCAGCAGGCCGAACGCCGCCAGCAGCCGCCCGCGGTGCCGCGCGCCCGCCTGGCCGGTAGCTACCCCGTGGTCGTGTCCGGCTCCCACTGGCCCTCCTCGCGACGTCACCATTTCATGCAAACATTACTATGTTTAGATACTTCAGCTGCTGGGGCGTGAGCATCATCACCTGAACCACCTCCCGGCGGCGCGACGAGCGGGCGTACGGTCTCATCGTCGCGCCGCGTCGTGTGTTAGGTGCCCCGAAGAGCGGGCATAGATGCCACCATGGCATCCCGAAACAGCGAATCCCGAAAGCAGGCCCCGCGCGGCGCGTCCCGAAAGCAGACCCCGCGCGAGGAGTACCGGGTCCGCGCCGGCAAGGGCTGGCGCGACGCGCGTGACGCCCGGATCGTCGACCACATCCGGGGGCTCGCGATGGACGCGGTCGAGGCGGCCGGCAGCGGCCACCCCGGCACCGCGATGAGCCTGGCGCCGGCGGCGTACCTGCTGTTCCAGGAGTTCCTGAAGCACGACCCGACCGATCCGCTGTGGGCCGGCCGGGACCGCTTCGTGCTCTCCGTCGGCCACTCCAGCCTCACCCTCTACATCCAGCTCTACCTCTGTGGGTACGGGCTCTCGCTCGCCGACCTGCGCGGTTACCGGCAGTGGGGCTCGCGTACCCCCGGCCATCCCGAGCACGGGCACACCACCGGCGTCGAGGTGACCACCGGGCCGCTGGGACAGGGCATCTCCAACGCGGTCGGGATGGCGCTCGCGGCGCGGCGGGAACGCGGCCTGTTCGACCCCGACAACGGCGACCGGCAGAGCGCGTTCGACCACACCATCTGGGTGTTCGCCTCCGACGGCGACGTGCAGGAGGGCATCAGCCACGAGACCAGCGCGCTGGCCGGGCACCAGCAGCTCGGCAACCTGGTGGTGCTCTACGACGACAACCACATCTCCATCGAGGGCAACACCGAGGTGGCGATGAGCGAAGACGTGCTGGCGCGGTACTCGGCGTACGGGTGGCACACCCAGCGGGTCGACGACAGCGAGGACGTGGCGGCGTTGCGGGCGGCGTTCACCAAGGCCCGTGACGAGACCGCCCGGCCGTCGATCATCGCGATGCGGTCGGTGATCGCGTACCCGGCGCCGCACGCGCAGGACACCGGCAAGGCGCACGGCTCCGCGCTCGGGGCGAACGAGGTCGCGGCGACCAAGGAGATCCTGGGGCTGGATCCGGGTACCGAGTTCGCAATGCCGGTCGAGCTGCTGGAACGCGCCCGCGAGGTGGTCGAGCGGGGCCGCGCCGAGCACGCGTCATGGCGCAAGCGGTTCCACGACTGGGAGGCCGCCGAGCCGGAGCGCGCGGCGACGTACCAGCGGCTGATGTCGCGCCACCTGCCCGACGGGTGGTCGGCCGCGCTGCCCCGGCACGACCCGGACGAGAAGGGGATCGCGACCCGCGCCGCGAGCGGGGGGGTGCTCACCGCGCTGGCGCCGGTGCTGCCGGAGCTGTGGGGCGGCTCGGCCGATCTGGCCGGCAGCAACAACACCACGATGACGGGCGAGAGGTCGTTCCTGCCGTGGGAGTCCTCGTCGGCGAGTCGCTACGGCCGCACCCTGCACTTCGGGGTACGCGAACACGGCATGGCGGCGATCTGCAACGGCATCGCGCTGCACGGCCCGCTGCGGCCGTACTGCGGGACGTTCCTGGTCTTCAGCGACTACATGCGCCCGGCGGTGCGGCTCGCCGCGCTGCAGCACCTGCCGGTCACCTTCGTCTGGACCCACGACTCGATCGGGCTGGGCGAGGACGGCCCCACCCACCAGCCGGTCGAACACCTCGCCGCGCTGCGGGCCATCCCCGGTCTGGCGGTGGTACGCCCCGCCGACGCCAACGAGACCTCGTGGGCCTGGCGCGCGATCCTGGAACGCCACAGCGGCGTGGACCCGGACGGCCCGATCGGGCTGGCGCTGACCCGGCAGAACGTACCGACGCTGGCCGCCACCGCCGACGCCGAGGACGAGGTGGCGCGCGGCGGGTACGTGCTCGCCGACGCCGCCGGCGGCCGGCCCGAGGCGATCCTGGTCGCCACCGGCAGCGAGGTGCACATCGCGCTGGACGCGCGCGCCGCCCTGGAAGCCGACGGGTACGGCACCCGCGTGGTGTCGATGCCGTGCCGCGAGTGGTTCGACGCCCAGCCGCCGGCGTACCGGGATGCGGTGCTGCCGCCCGACATCGAGTGCCGGGTGGTGGTCGAGGCCGGCATCGCGCAGGGCTGGAGCCGGGTGATCGGCCCGTACGGCGAGTGCGTCTCCCTGGAGCACTTCGGCGCCAGCGCCCCGTACCCGGTGCTGTACGAGCAGTACGGCCTCACCCCGGACCGCGTGGTGGCCGCCGTGCACGCCACCCGAGCCCGCCTCGGCCGGATCAAAGGCACCACCACCGGCAACTGAGCCCACGCGGTCCGCGGGGGCTCAGGTGAGGCGGGCGATCAGGCAGGGGCCGCCGAGGTAGACGCCGCCGTCGATGGCGAGGGCTTTGCCGCCGGCGTAACGGAACGGCTCGGTGACGCTGGCGGGGTCGACGCCCAGGTGGGCGGGGATGGTGCTGTGGCCGTGGACCACCTGGCGGCCGCCGAGCCGGGCGAGCAGGTCGTCGACGATCTCCTCGCCGGCGGGATCGCGGAACTCGTGCCGGGCGGTCAGGCGGCGGAAGCACAGCCACCAGTCGTCGATCTCGTCCCCGGCCAGCACCGCGGCCACGGCCGCGTTGATCTCCTCGACGGAGTCGCCGTACGACAGGTACGAGGTGGTGTCGGAGTGCAGCAGCAGGTGCTCGCCGACCCGCGCCGCCACGCTGAGCCCGGACAGCCAGGCGGCGTGCTCGTCGGTGCACCGGTCCAGGTCGCTCTGCTGCCCGCCGTTGAGCGTCCAGACCATCCGGAAACTCCGCTCCGGGTACGTGATCGGCACCGGCTGGTCGTCGAACGTGCGGGTGCCGAGCAGCAGCAGCTCGTGGTTGCCGAGCAGGGCTCCGACACTGCCGCCGGCGGCCTCGGCCTGGGTGGCGAGGTCGCGGATCCGGTCGATCACGCCGATGCCGTCCGGGCCCCGGTCGGTGAAGTCTCCGAGGAACCACACGGTGGCCCGCCCGCCGGTCCACCGGCCGCCGGTGTCGATCAGTCCGGCCCCGGCCAGCGCCGCGTCCAGCTCGGTGAGGTGGCCGTGGATGTCGCTGACCGCGTACACACCGGGGGCTTCCAGATCGCGGGCAGCGCCGTGTCCGCCGCCTGGCGCGGGCTCGGCCAGGAGGCTTTCGGGCTGGTCAGACGGGGTACCCGGCACGGGCGGATGCTATCGGTGATCGTCGGCTGGTGGTGGTGCCTGACACCAAACGGGGTGTCGCAGCTCACCCGGCAACCGGACCATGTGCTGACAAACCATTCACGATCGCGCCAGCGGTACGACCGACTCGAACCAGCGGCGGCCACCGCACACCCGGCAGGACTGGGGGACGTACACGGTGGCGGAATCGCCGTCCGGGTCGACGGCGGACATCGCCTCCATGGTCTTGCCGGCCGCCTCACACCGGTAGCACGGCACGTGGACGGTCAGCACGGCACTCGACGAACGCTTCGGCATCGCTGACCACGCTACAGCAGCGCGGCCGATCCACCCTGGTACGCGGTGCCGCGCCCACCGGCGTTAGGTGCCGCGCCCCACCGGCGTCACAGCAACAGCCAACGGCCGCCGAGAGCCGCGGCGGCGAGGGCGAAGCCGCCGAACAGCACCACCCAGAACAGGCCGCCGACGCCGGTGAGCCGGGCGAGTTGGTCGGCGTCGGAGTCCGGGGCCTGGCGCCGGCCCCGTTTGCGCTGCAGCTCCACCACCGGCCAGACCCCGCCCAGCAGCAGGAACCAGGTGAAGAAGTACGCGAACCCGGACTGCAGCTGCGGTTCGCCGAACCAGGACACCGCGAAGATCAGGCCACCGGTGGCGAGCACCGATACCACGCCGTACACGTTGCGGATGGCCAGCAACAGCAGGGCCAGCAGGCCGATGCTGACCCACAGCAGCAGCGTGACCCGGTCCAGTGCCAGCACACCCGCGTACGCCGCGCCCAGAGCCGGGGCAGCGGTGTAGCCGGAGACGACCGTCAACACCATGCCGAGCCCGGTCGGGCGGCCCACCGACACCGTGACCCCGGAGGTGTCCGAGTGCAGCCGGATCCCGCGCAGCCGGCGCCCGGTCAGCAGCGCCACGCTGGCGTGCCCGCCCTCGTGCACGATCGTGATCACGCTGCGGGCGATCCGCCACACCGGCCGGTACGCCACCGTCAGCAGCGCCACCACCCCGGTTGCCGCCACCATCCACAGCGGTGGATTCGGCTGCGCCGCGACCAGCAGCTCCAACAGCTCTCCGAAGGTACGCAGCTCCATGTCCCGCCCCACACGTCGACTCGCCCCGGCGGTCGAGAGCCGGGGCGAGCCACAACGTACCCAAACGGGGCACATGCCGGGGGCCCGGCACCAGGCCGGCCCCCGGTTCCCCCCACGGAATCACATCTCGGGCATCAGCACCGTGTCGATCAGGTACACGGTGGCGTTCGCGGTCTTCACCCCGCCGCAGATCACGTTGGCGTCGTTGACCTTCAGCGAGTCACCGGAGCCGGTCACGGTGACCTTGCCGCCCTGCACGCTGGTCTGCTCCCCGGCGATCGCGTCCGGCGCGATCTGCCCCGGCACCACGTGGTACGTCAGCACCGTGGTGAGCAGCTTGTCGTCGGTCTTGAGCTTCTCGATGGTCTCCGCTGGCACCTTCTCGAAGGCGGTGTCCACCGGCGCGAACACGGTGAACTCGGCGCCGTTGAGGGTGTCGACCAGGTCCACCTTCGGATTCAGCTCGCCGGACACTGCTGCGGTGAGCGTGGTGAGCAGCGGGTTGTTGCTCGCCGCGGTCGCCACCGGGTCCTCGGCCATCCCCTCGACCGAGCCGTCCCCGTCCGGCACCTTTTCGGCGTAGTCGGCGCAGCCCGGGCCCACCATGCCGCCCATCGCGTCGGCCGGTGCCTCCGAGGTGGCCGCCGGGGCCGAGGTCTTGTCCGCGCCGGCGTCGTCGGTGCCGTCCGTGCCGGCACAGCCGGCGGCGAGCAGAGCGGTGATCCCGGCGACGGCGAGCGCGCGGCCAGTCTTGTGAAGCAACATCTTCTTCTCCTTCGTGTCGGTACTGCGAACCCGGTCGGACAGCTCGTCATTTCACGCGTACGACGACGCTGTGCCACCCGCTCGACCCGTCCGGCCGAGGTGCGGCGCGTCGGGACGTCTGTGTCTGCCCGCTGCCGTCGGTGGCACGCACCCGCAGCGTGTGGCTGCCCGGGGTGGCGTCCCAGCGCCACACCCACTGCCGCCAGGTGTCGACGCCGTGCTCGGCGGCGAGCGTGGCCCGCTGCCAGGCGCCGTCGTCGACCTGCACCTCGACCCGTTCGATGCCCCGGGTCTGCGCCCATGCGACGCCCGCCACCGCGACCGGGCCGGCGGCCACCTCCGACAGCGGCTTCGGCACCTCGATCCGCGACGAGGTCTTGATCGGCGCCCGCTCCGCCCAGCCGCGGTCGGTCCAGTAGGCCGAGAAGTCGGCGAACCGGGTGACCTCCAGGTCGACCAGCCACTTGGTGGCCGAGACGTAGCCGTACAGGCCGGGGGTGACCATCCGGACCGGGAAACCGTGGGTGAGCGGCAGCGGCTCACCGTTCATCGCCACCGCCAGCATCGCCTCACGGTCGTCGGTGAGTACGTCGAGCGGCGTGCCGATCGTCATCCCGTCGGCGCTGGTGGACTTCACCGCGTCGGCGCCGGCGCGTACCCCCGCCGCCTTCAGCAGGTCCGCCACCGGTACCCCGATCCAGCGGGCGTTGCCGACCAGCCGGCCGCCGACCTCGTTGGAGACGCAGGTGAGGGTGACGTCGCGCTCGATCAGCCGGCGTTCCAGCAGGTCGGCGAAGCTGAGGTCGAGTTCGCGGTCGACCATGCCGTGCACCCGCAGCCGCCAGGTGGCGGCGTCCAGCTCCGGTACGGTGAGCGCGGTGTCGACCCGGTAGAAGTCGCGGTTGCTGGTGACGAACCGGCTGATGCCCTTAACGTCGAGCTGGGCGCCGGACGGGATCGGCGGTGCCGAGCTCGCGGGGCGCGGGATGCGTACCGCCCGGCGGGAGTTCTCCCCGGCAGAGGAGCCGGGGTACCAGGTGAGTAGGCCGCCGGTGGTGGCGACGGCGCCGGCCGCGAGCGCGGTGTAGAGGAACCGGCGACGGTCGAAGCCGGCCGGCGCCTCGGCCTCCGGCTCCAGTGGCCTGAGCAGCAGGTACAGCGCGCCGACCGATCCGGCGAGCGAGGCGAGCGCCGGGAGTGCGCGTATCAGCCAGGGCTGGCCGGTGGCGGTGTCGGCGAGGCTGGCGGCGAGTCCGACCAGGCCGAGGATGGCGGCGGCGGTGAGCGCGGCGCGCCGCCGCCGGAGTCCGAGTACGCCTACCGCCGCCGCGATCCCGGCGAGCACCAGCACGACGGTCCCCAGCAGGACCGGCTTGTCGGCGGCGCCGAGGGTGCGTACCGCCCAGTCCTTCACGGGGCCGGGCGCGGCGTCGACGACCAGGTTGCCGACCGCGATCACCGGGGAGGCGCCTCCGATGATCGCGGCGGCCGCCTGACCCAGACCGAGCCCGGTGGCCGCGGCGAGGACACCCGCCGATATACCCCAAAGGCGAGTCTTGCGGTGGTAGCTCACATATAGCAGTTCGGCGCGACCCCGGGTACGGATGGGTCGCGCCGAACCGCCGGGTCAGCTCACGGCGAGACGGGGCCGACGTAGTGCAGGTACGGCTTGCGCCGCGCCCGGAAGTCGGCCAGCTCGCCGGCCCAGGCGCCGACCACCTCGTCGACGTCGGCGCCGGCGTCGATCTGTTCCCGCAGCCGGGTGGAGCCGGTCAACTTGTCGATCCAGTACGGCCGCCGGGTGTCCCAGGCGTCCTGCCGCCAGGCGAAGTCGGGGTCGACCTTCGCGTCCACCAGCATCGCCACCGCGGTGCGGATCGGGTCGTAGGCGTACCGGTCGGTGACCTTCACCTCGACCCCGTTGCACAGCTGGTTGGGGAACTTGTTCCCGCCCGACAGCGGCTTGAAGTACGCCTCCCGGAACCGCACCCCGGGCAGGTTCCGCGCGTTGATCCGGTCGCCCCAGTGGTAGTCCATCGAGGGGCCACCGATCAGCTCGAACGGCCGGGTGGTGCCGCGCCCTTCGGCGATGTTCGCCACCCCCTCGAACATCGCCGTGCCCGGGTAGACCAGCGCGGTGTCCGGGGTGGGCATGTTCGGGCTGGGCAGCACCCACGGCACGTCGATGTCGCCGAACAGCACGTCGCGGCGCCAGCCCTTCGCCCACACCACCTCCAGGTCGACCGCCCCGCCCTCGCGGGCGAGGAACTCGGCGTTGAAGAACCGGGCCAGCTCACCGACGGTCATCCCGTGCTGCAGCACGATCTCCCTGACGCCGACCCCCGATGTGTACGCCGGCGTCATCATCGGCCCGTATGCTTCGCCACCGATCGGGTTGGGCCGGTCCAGCACGACGTACCGCAGCCCGAGCCGGGCGGCGGCGATCATCGAGCGGTACATGGTCCAGATGTAGGTGTAGAACCGGGCTCCGACGTCCTGGATGTCGAAGACCACGGTCTGCACCTCGGCGCGCGTGAACATGGTGGCGAACTTGGTCTCGTTGGCGCCGTACGCGTCGTAGACGGTCAGGCCGGTACGTTCGTCGATACCCTCGCCCTCGCTGCCGCCGGCCTGCGCCGAGCCGCGGAAGCCGTGCTCGGGGCCGAACACCGCGACGATGTCGACCCGCTCGTCGGCGTGCATCAGGTCCACCGCGTGTACGTAGTCGCGGTTGACGCCGGTCGGGTTGGAGATCATGCCGACCCGCTGGCCGGCGAGTGCGGCCCAACCGTCGGCTTCGAGCGCCTCCAGGCCGGTCATCACCGGCTGCCGCGGCACCTCGGTGGCCGGGGCCGCGCCCGCCGCGGTCGCTGCGGTGCCTGTGGTGGCTGTGGTGGCTACGCCGGCCGCGACCGCTCCGGTGAGCAGAGTTCGTCTACGCATCGCCGCTCACCAGCTCAATCCGTGGCCGAAGGGGTAGAGCGCGGTGTCCGGGTCGCCGGCGACCGGGATGTCCACCGGGAGCGTGGCGACCGGGGAGACCTCGCCGTACAGGATCGCGGCGAGCGCCTCCATCAGCGGCGCGTTGTACGCGTAGGTCACCAGGAAGGTCTGCGCCTCGGTGAAGTACGCGATGTCGTACGGGTCGCGGGCGGCGACCACGACCACCGGTCTGCCCGTGGCGACCAGCTCCTTGACCAGTTGCTGTTGCTTGCGCTGGGGGTCCCAGTCGGTCGACCACGCCTTGATGGTGAACACGACGGTGAGGTCGTTCTCGGCAGCTGCTGCCACCGCGGCGGCGATCTGGGAGTCCGACGGGCGGGTGCCGTACGGCTTGCGGGTCACGGTGGCGCCCCGGTCGGCGAGCGCGGCGCCGAACACGGCCGTGGAGTCGAACGTCGAGTTGTGGTAGCCGGTGACCAGCACCGACCGGGCGCTCGCCGACAGCGGCAGCATCCCGGCGTCGTTCTTCACCACGGTCACCGCCCGCTCGGCGACGGTCTTCGCCGCCGCCACGTGCGCCGGTACGCCCACCTTCGACGGGATCTTGGACGGATCCACGTACGGGTCGGCGACCAGGTCGCGGTCCAGCTTGAGCTCCAGGACCCGGCGTACCGAGGCGTCGATGCGGTCCTCGGAGATCTCGCCGTCGCGTACCGCCTGGAGTACCGCGTCGTACGCGACGTCCATCAGCGGCGGCATCAGCAGCATGTCGGCGCCGGCCTTGAGCGCCAGCACCGGCACCCGGTCGTCGCCGTACTTGTCGCGTACGCCCTGCATGTTGAGCGCGTCGGTGACCACCACGCCGGTGAAGCCGAGCTGTTCGCGCAGGACGCCGGTGAGGATCGGCTTGGAGAGCGTCGCCGGGTCCAGCGTCGGGTCCAGCGACGGCACCAGGATGTGCGCCGTCATGATCATGTCGGTGCCGGCCTGGATCGCGGCCTGGAACGGTGGCGCGTCGATCTGCTCCCACTCGGTGCGGGTGTGGTCGATGATCGGGATCCCGGTGTGGCTGTCGGTGTCGGTGTCGCCGTGGCCGGGGAAGTGCTTGGTAGTGGCGATGGTGCCGGCGCCCCGCTGGAAGCCCCGTACCTGGGCGGCGGTCATCCGGGCGGCGAGCGACGGGTCACTGCTGTAGGACCGTACGCCGATCACGGGGTTGAGCGCGTTGACGTTGACGTCGGCGACCGGGGCGTAGTTCTGGTTGATGCCCATGGCGCGCAGCTCGGTGCCGGTCACCTCCGCGGCGCGGTAGGCCTGCGACTCGTCGCGGCCGGCGCCCAGTGGCATCGCACCGGGGAACATGGTGACCGGCGGCCGCAGCCGCAGGATCACGCCGTGCTCCTGGTCGATGGCGATCAGCAGCGGTACGGCGGCCCGGCCGTCGCGGCCGGTGGCGGCGGCCTGCACTCCGTTGGAGAGGGTGGCGACCTGCTCCGGGTCCTCCAGGTTGTGGGACCAGGTGAAGTAGATCAGCCCGCCGGGGGCGTACTTGTCGATGATCTCCTTGGCGGTCTCGACGCCGTAGTTGCTGCGGTTGGTGGCGCGGTCGGCAGCGGACGGCTCGGTGGCGTGGTTGCCGTGCGCCACCATCACGAACAGTTGGCCGACCTTCTCTTCGAGGGTCATCCGGCTCAGCGTGCGCCGCACCCAGCCGGTCTTTCCGGCGGCGTGTGCGGGGGTGCCGGTCGCGGTGGCGGCGGCGATGCCGGCGGTGGCGGCGCCGGCGGTGGCGAGCAGTTGCCGCCTGGTGGCGGAATAGGACGTATCGGAACGATCGGGGCGCATCATGCACCTCCGGGAGAGGGGGGTCGGATACCGGTACCCAGCGGAAATTACCTTCAGCTTTCCCTAGGGTCAAGAAGAAGACTTCCGGTGTGTACGAAAGGCCGACGCCCCGGTGTCGCGCGGCGCGACACCGGAGCACGTCGTGACCCCGCCACTACCCGCCGGCTTGGAACCGCCGTTGCCCGCCTGGCGCGGAACGCCGTCAGTTATCCGGCGGCAGTTATCCGGCGGCGTGGAACGCCGTGAGCAGCTCCGCCTCCTGCGCGGGGGTGAGGCCGGCTTTGACGGGGCGCTCCCGGCCGTCGGCGCGTTCCCATTCGAGGGTGTCGCGGGCGCTGTCGGCCAGGTCGCGGCAGGCCAGTCCGGCGGCGAGCGCGGGGGAGGTGTCCCGGGTCATGAAGCCGGCGTACTCGGGCAGCGGCAGCCACAGCGGGATCGACCGCTCGCCCATCCACGGCTCGACCTGCTGCGCGGTCAGGAATTCCTGGTCCACCCAGGTCAGCTCCGGGTTCACGCCCAGGCCCGCCGCGACCCGCTCCAGGAACCGCCCGAACGGCAGCGGCGCGCCGATCGCGTCGAAGCTGCCGGTCAGGGACGCGGCCGGCGCGTCGAGGATCCAGGTCGCCAGGTCGCGTACGTCGACCAGCTGCACCAGGTCGTCCGGGCTGCCCGGCGCCAGCACCTCGCCGCCCCGCGCCAGCCGCAGCGGCCAGTACGAGAACCGGTCCGTGGGGTCGTACGGTCCGCCGATCAGCCCGGCGCGGGCCACGAACCCGTCTTTGCCGCGGTACTCGGCGAGCAGGTTCTCGCACGCCACCTTCATCGCGCCGTACAGCTCGGGGTCGCTCTCATCGGCGTCGGGGGCGGCCGGATCGCGCAGCACCGCGGTGTCGGCCCGCTGACCCGGGACGCTGTCGTCGGCGTACACGTTGCAGGTGGAGACGAACGTCCAGTGCGCGGCGCGCTCGCCCAGCGCGGCCAGCGCCCGCCGCACCTGGCTGGGGCGCCGTGCCACGTCCACCACCGCGTCGAACCGCTCGCCCGCCAACGCCGCGAACCCGTCGGGGTCGTCGCGGTCGAGCTTCACGTGGCGTACGCCGTCGGGCAGTGGGCCGGAGGCGCCACGGCAGGCGCAGGTCACGTCGTACCCCCGTTGGACGGCCAGTTGGGCAACGGTGCGGGAGAGGAACACCGTGCCGCCGAGAACCAGAATCCGCATGGCTGAGATCCTGCTGCCCGGCGGCCGGCGCGGCCAGGGATGTTCGCCCGCAGCGGATCCGCTGACGGCGCAACCGCCGCCACGCCGGAGCGACCTGCGGGTTCGCGGATGCGCCCCGGAGCACTCCAGATCATTAGGCTGTACGGCGTGAACGATCTTCTCGTCTGGATCGACTGTGAGATGACCGGCCTGGATCTGCGTCAGGACGCGCTCATCGAGGTCGCCGCGCTGGTCACCGACCCGGATCTGAACGTGCTCGGCGAGGGGGTCGACGTCGTCATCAACGCCCCCGACGACGTGCTCACGTCGATGAACGACGTGGTACGCCAGATGCACGCCAGCTCCGGGCTCACCGACGCGGTACGCGCGTCGGCGGTCACCGTCGCCCAGGCCGAGCAGATGGTCCTGGACTACGTACGGCAACACGTGCCGGATCCCCGTACCGCACCGCTGTGCGGCAATTCGATCGCCACCGACCGGGGGTTCATCGCCCGCGACATGCCGATCCTGGACGCCCACCTGCATTACCGGATGATCGACGTGTCGTCGGTCAAGGAGCTGTGCCGCCGGTGGTTCCCGCGTACCTACTACGGACAGCCGCCGAAGGGGTTGGCGCACCGGGCACTGGCCGACATCAAGGAGAGCATCCGGGAGCTGGAGTACTACCGGCGCACCATCTTCGTACCGCAGCCTGGGTTGGACGTGGAGTCCTCCAAGGCGGTCGCCGCCCAACTGCTCGCCCCCGGGCTGCCGCCCTCGCCACCCGCCCCACCGGGGTCGGTGCCGGGCGGGGCGCCGGCGGGACCGGGGGATGGTGACGTGGCACCGTAACGACTTGGTGCACGATAGCGCCGGAGGCGCGGCGAGGCCCATTTGTCGTCCGGCAAGGCGGAGGGTTGTCCGGATACCGGTGTTGTATCCGGGCAAGCCGACAACGACGCTGGTCGGCGAAGGTGCCGAGTCCGGGCGCACGCATCAAGGGAGTCGGCGCCTTCGAGTGGGTCCGGCGCGACCCGGCAGACTATCGTGCACCACGTCGTAACCCGGTCGCGCCGGACCCGGATGGTGTGGCTATCATTGAGCGTCGCCCGCGTCAGCGTGGCACATGGTGGTTGTAGCTCAGTTGGCAGAGCGCTGGGTTGTGGTCCCGGAGGTCGGGGGTTCAAGTCCCCTCAGCCACCCGAGTGGATCGGTGGACCCTACCCGCGGAGAGCGCGGGTGGGGTCCACTCGTTCATATGGCCGGGGGGACGACCCCCCGAGCCCCCCGCGGCGACCCTCTTTCGTGCTGGTTGCGGTTTGGGTCGCTGGTTCTCGTGTGCCCGGTTCTGGCCCTTTCCCTTCTGTGTACGCCCAGGAACGGCGGAAGCCGAGCGCAGCCAGCAGGTACGGCACCATCAGTGCCGCGAAGATCACACCGTGTCGGGTGTAGCCCGCGGCGGCGGCGTATACGCCGTAGCTGGCTAGGGAGGCTACTCCGCTGCCGAGGCTGGCGACCGAGGTGACGGTGGCGCGGCTGGGGCCGGTGATCAGGTGTTGTAGCCGCGCTTCCACTGCCACCGTGACCAGCTGGAACAGGCAGAACGCCAGCGCGATCAGGACGAACCCCGCCCGGACCCCACTCAGTGCCCCGGCGGCGAGGAGTCCGGCGGCCGCGATCACTACGATCGAGAGCCGGTTGCCTCCGGGTGTACGACCGAAGCCGGCGAGCAGCCCACCGGCGGTGATCCCGGCCCAGACGGCCAGCACGTACAGCGGCACGGTGGTGGCGGGAACGCCGACCTCGGTGGCCAGCAGCGGGACGTACTCCTCCAGGTCGCCCCAGATCGTCGCCACCGCGGGTATCGCGAGCACCGCGAGCAGCACCCGGCGGTCGGTACGCACCTCGGTGACACCGGCGCGCAGCGTGGCCAGGTAGCCGCCGGCCCGCGCCGCTGGGCGCTCCGCGGCTGTGCGCTCTGCGGCTGGGAGCTCCGCCACCGGGTGCTCTTGCGCCGCGTGGTCCGTCCCGGGGTGGTCCGCCGCGGAGTGGTCCGCCGCCGCGTGGTCACGGCGATGTTCCGGGAAGGCGGCGGCCGCGACCGTGGCGAGCCCGCACGCCACCACGCTGGTCACCCCGATCGCCAGGTAGCCGCCGTACGCGAGGACAGGCCCGGCGGCCAGCAACGCGCCGGTGACGGCGAAGACCTCGACGGTACGGGCCCGGCCAAGCACGGTGGCGTACCGGTCGGCGGCGCCGAGGGCACCCAGTTCCTCGTACACCAGGGCTTCCTGGGCGCCGGACTTGAGCGCGCCCTGGGCGCCCCAGAGCACGGCCCCGAGCGCGAACGACCAGTACCCCGGCACCAGTGACCACAGTGCGAAGCCCGCGCCCGCCAGCAGCGGAGCGACGCAGAGCAGCAGGCGGCGCGAGACCTGGTCGGCCCATACGCCGCTGGGGATTTCGAGCAGCATGCTCGCCACCACCCAGGTGGCGAGGATCGACGACACCTCGGCGGTGGAGAGCCCGGCGTCGGTGAACAGCAGGACGTACAGCGGGTAGAGCGGGATGGCGTTGGTGAAGAACTCATACGCGTACAGCGCGGCGGACAGCCGGCGCCGTCGGGTGGCGATCATGGGGACCTTTCGGCAGCGAGATACGGGATGCGGAGGTGCGTACGCACCCGGCGGTCCTCGTGCTGCGCGGAGGTCCTGGTTAGTGGATCAACATCGCCACGTCATGCTGCCCACGATAGCGCCCGCGGTCCCGCCGTGGCGCGGCA
Source organism: Micromonosporaceae bacterium (assembly GCA_050701695.1). GTDB lineage: Bacteria > Actinomycetota > Actinomycetes > Mycobacteriales > Micromonosporaceae > WHSM01. Next base: position 13,849 of record JBOGDE010000011.1, on the reverse strand, counting down.
GTTTCGGCTCCCGCTACGAGAGGGCGGAGCCCTTCTGGTAGTCCTCCCAGGACATGTCCCAGCCGGTCCAGCCGTCGCCCTTGCCGACGTGGGCCTCGGTGTTCTTCACCGTGACCGGGTCGCCGATCTTGGTCAGCTCGAACAGGTAGCGGGCGTTCGCACTGGAGACGTTGACGCAGCCGTGTGAGACGTTGCGCCGCCCCTGGTCGCCGACCGACCACGGCGCCCCGTGGATGAACTCGCCACCCCAGGTCAGCCGCAGCGTGTGGTAGACCTTCGTGCGGTAGCCGTCAGCGGAATCGACCGGCACCCCGTACGTCGAGGAGTCGAACCACGCCTCCGCCTGCTTCTCCATGATCACGAGATTGCCGCTGGAGGACGGTGAGCTGGCCTTGCCGAGGCTGACCGGGATGGTCTTGACCACCTGGCCGCCCTTGTACACGGTCAGCTTCTTGGTGGTGTTGTCGACCTCGAGTCGGACGTCCTCGCCGACGGTGATGTCCTTGGCGACGCGGTCGCGCTTGCCGTACCACCCGTCGCCGAACGGCAGGCCGCCGATCGCGATCCGTACCGACAGCTTGGTGCCCGGCGCCCAGTAGTCCTTGGGTCGGTAGTGCACCTGCGAGTCGCCGAACCAGTGCCAGCTGCCCTCGACCGCAGGCTCGCTGGTGACGAACAGCCGCTTCTCCACAGCCGCGCGGTCGGTCACCGGACGGGTGAACTCCACCACCACCGGCATCCCGACACCGACCGTCTGCCCGTCGAACAGGTAGAGACCGGCGCCCATGATCCTCCCGGTCTGGCGCATCGTGGTGAACGTCGAGGTCTTGGTGACGGTGCCGGCCGCGTTGGACGCGGTGGCCTTCACGGTGTACGTCGTGCCGTACGCCAACTGTTGCCCCGGCACCCAGCTGGAGCCGTCCTGGCGCAGCTCCCCGGTGATCGTGGTGCCGTCCTCGGCGGTGAGCACCACCTCGGTCTTGTCGGCGCCGGAGAGCCGCAGCCCGATCTCGGCGCTGGTCGGCACGTCGGTGGCTTTGGCCGTGGGTGCGGTGATCGCGAGGCTGATCGGCTGCTCGGTGCCGGCGCCGGCCGCTTTCGGGTCGTCACGGTCGGACCAGGTCGCGGTGGGCCCGCCACACCCCGCCAGCGTCACCGCGACCAGCAGAGCGGTGGCGACGGCGCCGAACCCGCCCCAGTGTGATGCCCGAGTGATCTTCGCGACCATGATGTCCCCGTATTTCTCCTCAACCACGTACAAGAGACGCCCGGACCGGTGGAACGGTTGCATGCGGGCGCGGATTCCATCATGACGTATGGGTGCGACATCACCCGCGGGGCCCGCGGTAACCTCGTTGGTGGGTGACCTGTGCAGCGTGCTATCGTTCAGCGCTGTTGCGCGCCGTTAGCTCAATTGGCAGAGCAGCTGGCTCTTAACCAGCGGGTTCGGGGTTCGAGTCCCTGACGGCGCACCATCGTTTAGCGGTCTGACCTGCGGTTTTGCTGCACGGTCATCGTCTGAGTCTTGCTCCAGGTCTCGATGTGAGGCCGATGTGAGGCCCGTTCGGTTGGTTTCCGCAGCGGGCTTGCCGGTGAGCAGTGCTGCAATCGCCTCCGCCGCGCTCCTCTGCAGCTCCGGCAGGACGCTGGTGTAAGTGTCGCGCGTGAGCGTGGAGCTGCTGTGCCCGAGCAGCTCCTGGACCACTTTGATGTCAGTGCCAGTCGCGAGAGCAATAGTGGCGGCGCCGTGACGTAGGTCATGCAGCCGAATCGGTGGTAGCCCCGCCTCCTCAGTGATCTGCCTGAAGGTCTTGGTCACGGTCGCTGGATGGAGCGGTTCGCCGTTCTCCTGGGTGAAGGTCATTCCGGAGTTGATCCACTCATCGCCATGGACGCGGCGCTCTTTTGCCTGGCGTTCCCGATGGGCCTTCAAGACCTCCACCGTGCCGGTGTCGAGCGCGATCGGACGGTCTCCGGCGTCGGACTTCGGTCGGCCGGTTTCTACCTCCCAGCCGAGCTGCACGATCTGCTCGCGGATCGTGACTATGCCAGAGTCGAGGTCCACATCGGTCCATGGCAGCCCGACGGTCTCTCCGCGGCGGGTTCCGCGATGTGCGATGACGTGGTAGAGGGCGTAGAGCCGGTGATCGCGTGCTTGCCGAAGGAAGGTCGTGGTCTGTTCTGGGGTCCAGACCATGACCGGACTGGGAACTTTCCCAGTCGCGTTCCAGCGGGCGACTCGTTCGCTGGTCCACACCAGGGGTTTCGAGCGTGGCGCTGCGTCAAGCTCGACGTCAGCGGCCGGATTGGTGCCGATCAGCCCTTTGCGCCGGGCGTCGTTGAGTGCCTTTCGCAGCGGCTCCCGAATGCGTGCGCGCGTGGCTGGTCCGGCTGGTCGGCGGTACCTCGGCATCTCGGCAAGCTGTTCGCGCAGCTTCCGTGAGGCCCTGCGGTTCTTCGCCTTTCGGGCTTCGCGTAGGGCCGTCTGGACTGCTCGCCGGGCTTCGTTGTCCTCGACGATCTTCTCGTTCTGCATCTCGATCGAGGCGAACATGGCTTCCACGTGGGGCAGTCGCAGGCGGTCCAAGGGGATATGGCCGAGGTTCGGCGCGATGTACAACCGTATGTGCGCCTCGTAGAGTCTGCGGGTCGACTTGCGGATGCGCTTGCGTCCCTGAAGCCACTCTGTCAGGTATTCCTCAGTGGCGATTCGCACAGCGAGCACGCTGCCCGCTGCGTACCGGCGGCGGATCTCATCCTCGGTCGGCATGGGGCATTCCCCGGCGAGGGAACTTCTGACTAGGCGCACCGCTTCGGCGAGCGCGTTGGCATCTCCTGGCTCCAGAATCTCGAACAGTCGTTTGACCGACTCGCCTTCGGTCAGCGCCGTCCTCTTCGACCCGTGGCCCCCGTGCCGGATCCGGCCTCCTGCCGCGATCTTCTGCAGCTCAGTCCCTTTGAGCTGCCAGGTCCAGGTGCCGTGTCGGCCGCTGGCGAGCTTCTTGCAGCTGGCTCCGAGCTGCCTTCCGGTCTTGGCATCTCGGCAGCCACATCGGGGGCGAGCCGATAACGAGAACCTCATGCGATTCCTCCAGTGTGCGGTACCACGTTTGGTACCAAACATGGTAACTCGCATGGTTCCGCGCGGAGGGAGCGATGTTCCGGTAGAACTGACGCCGTGGGTCTCGTTTCGTGAGGATGGTGGGAGGCGTCGATGGCTCGACACCGCGTCGGCCGGGATAGCCCGCTCCCGCCGTTGCCGCCGTTACCCGAAGGTGAGAAGCGGGATCGGCAGGTGAAGGTCAGGCTCACTCCAAGCGAGCTTGCCCAGCTGCAGTCGCTGCGGCCGGATCTCACTCCCGCGGGCGTGGTGGGGTTTCTGCTCGATGACGTACTCACGGGCCGCTACCGTCCGGAGTGGGCGGCACCGGACCAGGGCAAGGTTCGGCCGGAGGATTAGGGGCGCCGCGGTCGGGGTTGGTCCCGGCGTCAGAGCTGATGCCCAACAGCCGTAGGAGCCCGGCCGTCGGTACGCGGTACGTTCGACCGACCGCGACTACACGACAGGGGAACTCGCCGATCCTGGCTAGCTCGTAGGACCGGCTGCGACCGATTCCCAGGGCGCGTCCAGCAGTGACAACGTCGATGGTGGCAGGCAGTTTGAGCACTTCCTGGATTGAGAGGCCGCCCGCCCGTTCGCTCCGTGGACTGTGACGCCGCGCTCCCATCACCGGCCTCCTTCGACGAAGGCAAGCATCTCGATGGTGGTCAGGCCGTTGCCGTCGTGGCGTACACGCCGGTGGTTGTCGAGTAGCCGGTTGGCGGTCTCGATCTGGGCTCGCCTCGACGGTACGGGGATCGCGAACACGTGCAGGGCGCAGTCCAGGCCAACCGCCCGGGCCGCGTCGAGAGCGATGGACAGGTGCATGTGATGGTCGCCAGTGAGACGCCGGATCCGTAGTAGGAGGGTGCCGGTTCCGTCGGCGGCTAGCAGGCCCTTGAGGTTTCCGAGGTGCTCGATGGCCTTGAGCAGCCGCGCCTTGGTGTGGTGTTTGGGCCAGCGGTGGTCGTCGGAGACAAGGAGGTCCGCAAGGCCGCAATCGATGGGGAATCGGTAGCAAGACCAGGTGGCGAGCCGACGCTGGTTGGTGGTGAGCGCGTCGTGGGTACGCCAGCACACGCCCCGGGTCAGGCGAGCGGGTGGGCGCGCGGCGGTGCAGCGCCGGTCGCTGAGCGCGGCCGCGGCGGGTACCGCGGCTGCCTGTGCCGCGGTGCCAGCGGATCGGCCGGTGAGGTCGATGACGTGGTCGCCGGGGTCGGTGAACCATTGCACCGCTTTGTGCGCGATCAGGTAGGGGTAGCGGTCGGCGGTGCCGGTGAATCCCGGTGGGGTTTGCGGCGGCGCGGCCGGGTCGACGGGGCAGGCCCAGACCTCGATCGGGTGGTCACATAGCGGTTCGTAACCGCTACCTGAGGAGGGCATCATGACGCCCTCCGGAACCCGCGACGGTGGGTGTCGGACAGCTGCGACGGCCGGCGACGCGCAGATGCAACCGCGGTGGCTCGGCGCAACACGATCACCTGGCGCTTCGCATCCGACCGCGGCACACGCACGGCGTGTCGTTCGGTCACGGCCAAGCCCGCGGGGCGGGCCGCGGCGATGGTGAGCTGCGGGAGGTCGATGACGTTGCGGCCGCGGCGTGCATGCTGCGCATGCACAACGACGGCTCCGCCGGGTCGCAGCAGTGCGGCGCACCCGGTGAGGAGCTCCGCGAGGGCCGAGCCGAGTTCACCGGAGGGCAGCCGGTCGAGGCTTGCCGGCTGGTGGTGGCTGGCCGCCCATCGCCGGAGCTGACGAGCGCGGCGGGTCAGGCCACCTGGCACCGTGGGGCCAGGCAGACCGAAGGTGATCAGGCCGGCTCTGTATCGGGGGCCGTCAGGTAGTAGGTCGGGGAGGTGCCGGGCGTCGCCTTGGACGACGAGGCCGTCGCCGGGGGCGCCTTGGCGGCGGGCGAGATTGAGATTCGCGGTGGCCAGCGACGCCCACTGGGGGCAGATCTCGATGCCGATGGCGCGCCGGTCCTGCCACGCGGCTTCAACGAGGGCGGTGCCGATCCCGGCGAGGGGGTCGACGACGAGGTCACCGGGCCGGCTGTAGCTGGCGATGATGCGGGCGGCCAGGTCGGGCAGGGTCCGCTGCGGATGCGCGGCGGACTCCGGTAGGTACCGCTTGCCGCGTTGCGCGGTGTCGCTGCGCGGGCTGACCCGCCACATGGCTGCGGGGACGGGTTGATGTTCGGTGCGGGGCGGGTTCATCGGGCCGCCCCTGTCTCTGCGGTGAACAGGTACAGCTCGGCCGCGGCCGTGTTTGGTTGGACGTGCCGGTTGTGGTTGGCGGGTGGTGTGGGGTGAGGAGGCATGGACGCGAACTGGAGTACGCGTTGTGTGTAGGTGAGGCCGACCCGGGAGGCGACGGAGATCAGATCGGCGGGTCGGGCGGGTGCGGTGGCAGTGCAGACGATGGCGAGGTGGCCACCGGGGCGCAGTGCGCGGCGGGCCGACGCGGCCCAGGCGGCGGGACCGGCGGGGTGGCGTGCGGGGTCGTGGCTGGTGGCGAGGATCAGCCCGGCCCGGCATTCGCTGGTCGCCATCCGCACCGCGGGGGCTTCGCTGACCCAGACCCGCAGCGTGGGGTTGCGGTGCTCGCGGGGCAGCCCGGTGTCGGCGAGCAGGCGCCGGGCATCTGGGAGGTCGGCGACCACGGCGATCAATCTCCGCCGGTCCTGGATGAGCGCGGCCACGCGCGCCGGGGTGGGGTGGAGGTCGATCACGAGCTGACCGACCCGGGTGTAGGTCGATGCGGCGCGCGACACCGCGCGGATGACCGCCTCCGCCGGGGTGCAGCCGGCGAACCGTGCTGTCCAGGCGGTGACCGGTACCGGTGGAAGCCCGCCGGTGGGTTCGTGGTTCGGATTGCTGGTCATGGCGTGGTGAGCCAGGCCCATTGGGTTGACACCCACCGTTGCCATTGCGGGGTGGGTGCGCAGACAACACAAGCGGTAACGAACAAGTCACGATCGCTGTAACGCCGTCGGCGTGGGGCGTTACACACACCGACGCCGCGACCCCTTTGGTGTGGTGTTCGCGCAGGTCAGAAGGCGTTACACATCCCGACCGAGCCCCGGGCGTCCCACCGGAAGATGCGCCGGACCGACACCGATCCGCATGACCGGTCCGCCACGGCTGCGCACTTGCGTGGTGACCGGTCGGACCGGTGTTACACCCGGCGCGCGGCCCGCTCGATTGGAAGGGAAAGCCGCAGGTCAGACCCGGTTACACACGCGCCGTCTACGCCGGGCGGCTGCGCCGAAACCAGTGCACCGTGGCACCGATCGCGTTGTACGCGGCGGTGATGCGTGCACGGCCGATGTGTAACACGGCAGGTCGCATCCTGAGCCGACCAACGCCACACCGGTGGCGCCCCGGACCGGAAGGACGTGACCATCATGACCAGCCATCTGACCAGCGCGACGGACCCCTACCAGCCCGCGGCCGGCCGCGAACCACCGAACACTGCGGCTGCTGCCCAGCCGTCACCGGATCCACCACAGCGACGAGCCACAGGACACACTCCCAGCGCCCACCACCGGCCGGGTAGCGGGAACGGGCCGCTCGACGTGCTGGAAGGCGAGTTCACCCGCCTGATCGCCGACCCGGGTCGGTTCGCGATACACGGCACCCAAATAGACCAGCGGCTGCCGGAGCGGTCGCTGCCGCTAGACGAACTACGGGACCTGCTCTTCAGCGCCGAGACCGACATCGAGGTCAAGGACGCGGCGTGGCGGGTACTGGCGGGCAAGGCCCGCACCGAGGGCGGCGACTGGGTTCTCGCGGCGGCCGGGGCCGCGTTGCCGGCGCTGCGACGAACCTGCGATCTGGTGGGCCACGGCTACGGCGCGGATGCCGTTGACCTCGATGCCGAGGTCCGCGCCGGATTCCTGCTCGCGCTGCTGGACCCCTCTGTCGAGCTTGAGGGTGAGCAGGTGCTGTGGCGGCTGTGCGGACCGGGGCGGGCAGCGGCCCGGCAGCTGCGGTACACCGACACCCGACATGTGCCGTTCGGTGACCTGCAGTGCCCGGACACCACAGGCCCACCGCAGAGTCCCGAGGACGAGGACGAGGCCGCGGTGCTGCAGCGGGTGGTCGCCGCCGGTGTCATCACCACCGGTGAGGCTGAACTGATCGGCCGAACCCGACTCAACGGCCAGTCCATGGCGGGGGTCGCCGCCGCCACGGGTGAATCCCCCTGGGCGCTGCAACGCAGACGACACCGCGCCGAAACCCGCCTCCGCGCCGCCGTCGAGCACCCCAGATCCCTGCCGGCCCAGCCCAGTTGCGACCTACGGGCCGCCTGACCGTTGACACCCACCATCCACAGAATCGGAGACAGCCATGATCGAGAACTACTTCCATCACGACCTCCACCACGCCCGCGCCGCGGAACTACGCGCCGTCGCTGAGCGGCATCGCCTGGCCAGGCAGGTACGTCATGACTCCAAGTCCGCTGCTGGGTTGTCGGGGTTCGCCTGCCGGGTGTTGTGCCGGTGGCGGGCCTTCGGCATCTGGCGCGTGATGTCGCCGAGCGGCTGGAAAGCCTCATCACCGCCTGGGGAAACGAGCCGACCGTAGGTGGGGGAGTTCAGGCTGGCTGACGGGGGTCGGCGATGCTTCACCAGCCGCTACTGGTGAGGCTATGACGTGTAGCACGTGGCAAGGATCCCGACACGTCCTGGCCGGATACCGACTGACACCCCAACTCCGGTATGCCGTGGCCCGCTTCAGGATCTCCACGTCCTCCCGCAGCCGGCGGTTCTCCCGCCGCAGCGCGGCCAACTCTTCCCGCTCGGCGGTGCTCAACCCGCCGTCCTGGCGCGTCCCGGCGTCCCGCCCGGCCTGCATGACCCACGCCCGGACCGCGGTCTCGGACAAGATCGAAGTCCTTTGCGACCTGGCCGACCGTGCGGTCACCGCGCTGGCACAACTCGACGATCTCAGCCTTGAACTCCGGCGTGAACGCACGATGCGGCCTTGGCGTCTTCCTACCCGACTTGCTCTGCATAACGGACATCCTTCCGGGGCCGAAACCCTGATCTCGGATGTCCGTCAGAGCGGGGTCAACTCCAGGTCAGGACAGTGGCGGTCGCGACCGTCCAACTTGCCTTGGCGGATTGCACGGAGCTTGAGCTAACGGCCCGGAACACGAGAACACCCGACCGCGTCCGGGCTAAGCAGTGTCGTCATCTGGCGCCACCTGATGCGATGGCCGCGGAGATGACGAGCAGGGTGCCTGCGAGTTCATCCGGTTCGATGCGAAGTTCGGCGTGGAGCGCCGCTGCGGCGGCCAGGTTGAAGGCACGATGGTCGCCCACATGAACGTCGCTGGCGTCGGCAGCGAGTAGCCGGTGGATCCGTGAAACGAAGCCGCGTGCGGCGGCTCGGGCATCGGTGATGTGTCCGTCGGGACCTCGATCGGTTTTGGTGGCACCAGAGACGAACGCTTCCCAGAGCAGCAGCGGCGTGTCGGTGGACCAGCGGCCGGGTTGGGTGGTGGCGCGGACGTCCGCGCGTGCGGCCACCTCACTTAGGAGCCAGGCCAGTTGCGCTAGGCCGGTCGCCATCGAGGAGGCGCCGGCCGCAGCCGACCAGGCCCGCCCTGGTTCGCCGATGCGGCCCTTGCCCAGGTTCTGCCAAGCCGCGGGGACGGGTAGCAGGAGTGGGCACTCCATCCCGAGCGCGACGAGGTGACCGTCATGCAGCGCTGCGCTGATGATGTCCGGCACGCCTGCCGGGTCGCGGCCGGCATCAGCTTCGAGGATTTCCGTTGCTGGTCCATCGCCGGTCGCCGGGGAGCAGTCCCAAGCCACCCACGCGAACCGAGAGGTGGTGACTGAGCCAACGTCCACGGCGACCACACGAACACGCGGCACACCCATGAGGTCATCATGCCCCGCCTGAAGCCCGTTGCTGCGGATCTTGAAGCCCGATCTCGAAGCCGCCCAGCGCCGGAGGCTCGACTACCCGCCCGGCGCCGCGCTCACCGTCACAGACGACCATTCTTCGCCCATCCGACACGACCTCGCCGGTACGACTCGCCAGCGACTCCGAACGTCGCCACCAGCGTCGCCGCCTACATCTGAACCTCGCCAGCTAAACCCGGAAGGGGACAGCTGTCCCTTCCGGGTGAAGGTTGCGGACGGCGGGGACGTTGAGCAGCGACACGCAGAATGAGTCTGGGCGGTTGGCCCGCGATCTGTTCAGAATCAACTTGCGGAATCGACGGAGGTGCCCGGTGCCGCAGACGTCCGGACTCGGCAACACCGGCTACGTCCTCGTTTGCAGGCGCGACCCCCCGGATCTTGGCCTCCCGTGGACCTGATTACTCCGCTTACCGGACGGCAAAGAGCCTGGCCTGTACGCGGCCTTCAGCTGATTCGATTGGCCCGTGAGACTCCAAGAGATCAAGGGTGACCTTCTCGTCGGAGTGACGATAGTCGTCGTAGTGGACCGAGTACCGGAGCGCGGGACGGCTTCCATCGACTGGATCGGCGTAGACGAGGACGACGTACTTAGACAGTCCGGGCACCGGTTCTCGGCCGTAGAGGCCATCAACGCACTTGCGAAACTCACTCAGGTTCTTTCGGCCTGGGCCGCCTTTGAAGCCCGACCAGTTGCCCGTGTAGGGATCAAACCTTCGCGGGTGCAGGTAGAACTTGAACTCAACGAACGCCTTCTCCTCGCCGCAGTGCAACACCAGGTCGATGCGGCTGCACTCCACGAACTGCTTCACGTCCGGGTGGGCGTCTGACAGAAACCGACAGAAAAAGTACCGGAAGACCGACTCGTTCCAGCGGCTGAGGGACATCTGTGCGAGCTCGGCCAGCATGAACGCCATAGTGCTGGAGAAAGTCGATCGAACTACCTCGTCCATGGTGGTCCCGTCTAACGGATGCAATGCATCAGCGGCTGCTACATGCGCGGGTTTGTCCGTCACGGTAGCGGCGTCACGAAGCCGGCGCCCGGTAAGACGCGTCAGGCAGCACCATGGGAGCACCCAGCCCGGCGTCGGGAAACTCACGGCAGTCGGATTACCTCGCCTTGCCGGGCCCGCAGCGGCTTATGGCGCGCTTGGCCGCAGGGTCGGAAGGCTCTGGTCGAGGGGCTCTGTCAGGGCGCGTAGGGCGGCGAGCTAGTCGTGGAGGCCGAGGAAGGTGGCGGCACGGTCGGTGGAGAACACGAGCGCGCCAAGAACCAGGTGTCACGACATGTGCCGTTCGGTGACCTGCGGTGTCCGGACACCGCAGGCCCGTCACAGAGTCCCGAGGACGAGGCCGCGGTGCTGTGGCGTGTGGTCGCCGCCGGTGTCATCACCACCGATGAGGCCGAACTGATCGGCAGAACCCGACTGAACCGCCTGTCTCTGGCGGGGGTCGCCGCCGCCACCGGTGAACCCCCATGGGCGCTCCAACGCAGACGACACACGCGCCGAAACGCGCCTCCGCGCCGCCGTCGAGCACCCCAGATCCCTGCCAACCCAGCCCAGTTGCGACCTGCGGGCCGCCTGACGGTTGACACCCGCCATCCACAGAATCGGAGACAGACATGATCGAGAACTGCTTCCACCACGAACTCCACCACGCCCGCGCCGCCGAACTACGCCTCGCTGCCGACCGGCATCGCCTGGCCAGCCCCACGTCATGAACCCAAGTCCGCTGCTCGGCTGCCAAGGTTCGCCGGCCGGGTGATGTGCTGGTGGCGGACCTTCCGCATCAGGCACCTGACGTCGCCGAGCGGCTGGAAAACCTCGTCACCGCCGGGGGAAGCAAGCCGCTCGTAGGTGGGGGAAGGCTCTGTCCTTTCCAGCCGAAGTGTGCGGACGTAGGGCTCGCTGATCTGCAACTCCCAAGGGCAGTTCGCGTCGATGTGTAACAGGGCCTGACCTGTGCAAACACCGCCGTAGAGGGCGGGTTACACGGCTGTGTGTAACAGCGGCCGCAGAGGGGTGTTACAGCGATCGTGACCTAGCTGTGACCGGTGTTGGTGTCTGCGCGCGGGGGTGCGGATGGCAACGGAGGGTGCGGGGCGAAGGTTCCGCCGCCTCCGGGACGGGATGACCGGCGACCACGGGTTGACGCCATCACTGGAACCGTTTCGAAGGAAGGAGATAGCCAGGTCCTGGTGGCCGGGCTTCTCGTTCCCGGGGGCGCTTACCGGCTTGTTGGAGGTGAGTACCCATGAACACAGTGTTGGTGGCGGCGTTGCCGCCGTACCGGCCGACCCGAGGGTCGGCGATCATCCGCGCTGCCCGTGCCCTGACGGGCTGGTGGCGCGGCAGACGAGGTTGCCTGCAGCCGTGGCCACGTACGGCCGCGGTGTGCCTGGCCGCGGCGTTGGTGATCGGGCTGCTGTCGGATCCCGCGATGGCGGAGCCGTCTCCGGCGCCGGGCAACCCGGCCGATATCCCGACCGTGATCAACAACCTGCGGTTGTGGCTGGTGGGTCTGCTCGCCGGTGTCGCCACGTTGTTCCTGACGATCGGTGGGCTGCGTTACCTGGCTGCCGGTGGTGACCCGAGCGAGGTGGAACGCTCCAAGGGGGCGCTGAAGGCCGCGGCGATCGGGTACGCGATCGCGATCCTGGCGCCGGTGTTGTTGGCCGCGTTGCAGGGCATCGTGGGGAGCTGACGATGCCGGCTCAGCGTTCCCTCCATGCCCGGGATCACAGGCGTGTGGCCGGCGTGTTCTGGTGGCCGTTGTTGGCGGTGTTCGTCCCGGCGCTGGTCGCGGCGGCGGCGTTGGTGTCCGCCGCGGAGGCCTCGCACAGGGGCGCTGGCGGTAGCCCGGCACAGGCGGCCGCACCGCGGGCGTATACACCTGATCCGGGGCCGACGGGATCGCTGCGGCCAACCCCTGGCGCGCCGACCGGATTTCCTCCCGCTTCGTCGTCGACTTCGCCGTCGACCGCGTCGCCTGTACGGCCGTCGAGTCCGCCTTCGGTGCCGCCGGTACGCGCCCCGGGTGGTGGCATCCCGAATCCGTTCGACGGTGCGGGCATCGTCGATGACGCGCTGGACTCGCTGCTGCGCGGGGTGGCCGCGGATGCGTCGAACTCGGTGCTGGGCGCGTTGGCGTCGGTGGTGCTGATCACCCCGGACGTGACCGAGTTCGCACGGGTGCGGGCGGTGTGGACCGCGTCGATGGTCGCCGTGGACATCGTGTTCGTGCTGGTGCTGATCCTGGGTGGCGCGACCGCGATGGGCTACGAGACTGTCCAGTTCGGCTACGAGTGGAAAGAGCTACTGGGCCGCTCGATCGTGGCGTTGCTGGCCGCGCATCTGTCGCTGCCGCTGTGCCAGGCGATGATCACCCTGGCCAACGCGGTCACGCTGACTCTGGCTGATGAGTTGTTGACCAGCGCCGTGGACGAGCTGTCGAAACTGCTCACCGAATCCTTAGCCACGTCCGGGTGGACGATGGTGCTGCTGACGTTGGTGTTCGCCGTGGGCGCGTTCGCGGTGATCTTCACCGCGATCGTACGGATCGTCCTGGTGATCGTGTTGGTGGCCGCCGCGCCGCTGGCGCTGGCGTGTCACGCGTTGCCGTTCACCGAACCGTTAGCGCTGTGGTGGTGGAAGGCGTTGTCCGCGTGCCTGGGCGCCCAGATCGGGCAGGCGGTCGCGGTCGCGGCTGCTGCGCCGATCCTGCTGTCGGCGGCCCCGCGCAGCGTGTTCGGTCAGATCGGCGACGCGTTGCTGAAGCTGCTGTGCGCGATCATCTTGGTCTGGCTGCTGTTCAAGATCCCGGTGTGGGCGCTGCGCTCAGTGCGTAGCAGCGGCGGGTCGTTGGGGCCGCTGCGGCTGCTCAAGTACGCCCTGGCCCACCACGTAGCCGGTCGGGTCTTCGACAAGGTCGGGCTGCGACGCCGCAACCGCCGAGACGGCAAGGCTCGCCCGGTGCGTAACAGCGGGATGGGCAACGTGACCTGGTCACGGCGCATCGGGGGACCGTTCCCGACCCGCACCGCCGCGCAACGTTCCTCCCAGCACGCCGCCGACCGTGCCCGGCGCAAGGAACAACCCGACACGGCCGGACCCGACCGGCCCACCAGGGCCGCGCCGCGCCGCGGCCAAGCCACCGCAGACGCCGACACGCAACGCAGTCGACGCTCGGAGCCCGGGTCGAAGCGGGAGCGGCCCCGCACCGTGGGCGGTCAGGTCGCGACCCCGGCCTCCATGCCCAAGCGGCGACCGCAGCACCCGACGCGTCCGGCGGGCACCCCCGCGGGCTGGAAGACCGTCGGAGGCTCCGCCGGCTCACGCCGGGCCGGTACCGCCGGTCAACCCAACCCGGCCGGGCGGCAGACCGCGTCTGCGGCGCACCCGCTAGCGCCGCGGACCGGACAGCCCCGCATGTCGAAGTCACCGCCGCCACCGCCGCCGAACCCGGCCCGACGCGATGGGCCTGATCGGAAGGAGCCGAGGCGATGAACGAGCATCAGGCAAGTGAGTACCCGGCGGTGGCGATGCCCGCTGACGTGGACCAACCCGACCGCGTGGTGGCCGGGCTGACCACCCGTCAAGCGGTGATCATCGCCGCGCCCGCTGGGCTGCTGTGGTTGTGCTATCTGCTGCTGGCCGATGTGGTGCCGTTGCCGGTGTTCGCGGCAGTGGTGATCCCGGTGATGGCCACGGCGGTGGTGTTGGCGGTGGGCCGCCGCGACGGGGTGAGCCTGGACCGGTGGCTGCTGGCCGCGGCCGGGCACGCGCTGCGGCCCCGCCGGCACGTGCCCACCC
>JBOGDE010000010.1:0-34962 GCA_050701695.1 Micromonosporaceae bacterium | reverse complement strand
CCGAGCCGCTGGGCCACGTGCGCGACGGCCAGGCCCGCGTTACCCCCGGAGGCGGCGACTACGCCCGCCCCGGTGAGCGTGCCGGCCTCGACCGCGGCCAGGATCCGGTTGTGGGCGCCTCGTGACTTGAACGAGCCGGTGTGCTGCAGCAGTTCGAGCTTCCACCAGACGGCGCCGCCGAACACGTCCCGCTCCACCGGCAGCACCGGGGGGCGCCGTACGTGCCCGGCGATCCGGTCGGCGGCGGTCTCCACGTCGGTACGCGTGATCATCGGGGCTCCAGGTCGGTCAGGCGAGGGTCAGGTCGTCGCCCGGCTCGGGCGGTGTGAGGTCGCCGTGCTGTCCCGGTGCGGGGCGCGGCACCCGGTATTCGTCGACCAGCGTCGAGGTGGGGCCGGGCCAGCACAGCTCGGTGACCTCGATGGTGTCGCCGTGGGTGTCGCGCGCCCGGTGCAGTAGCACCAGGACCGCGGTGTCGCGCCGGATCCGCAGCAGCTGGGCCTCCTCAGGGCTGGCCAGCCGGGCGGTGATCTGGTCGGTCCCGGCGTCGTATCGGCGTCTGGTGGCCTCTTCGACGGCCTGGTAGAGGGGCCGGCCCAGCGGTTCCGGCTGCGAGAGCGGGCTGCCGTACAGGTCGTGGGGGAGCCAGGTGACGCCGAGTTCGACCGGCTGCTCGCCGTCCAGCAGCAGATGCCGGCGCGCGAGCAGCGGCTGCCCGGCCGGTACGCCGAAGGCACGCGCCGCCAGATCCGGGGCGGGTTCGGGTCCGGCGGCGTAGACCCGGCGCCGGTAGCGGGTGGGGAGTGCGGCGTGGTAACCGCGGGCGGTGCCGTACCGGCCGCGGGCCAGCTGGGCGAGTCGGCGCCGGGAGCCGCGCACGTACGTACCGGAGCCGGGCTTGGTGATCAGGGTGCCTTCCAGGCGGAGCTGGTCGATGGCACGTTGCACGGTCTGTTTGGCCACGCCGTACCGCTCGGTGAGGGCGGGGATGGACGGCAGCCGTTCACCGGGTTGGTAGCGGCCGTCGGTGATGGCGGTACGCAGTAGGGCGGCGATCTGCTGGCTGGGCGGCACCGGTGAGCCGGGGTTGACGCTGGGGCTGGTCACGTCGCACCTCCCGATCCATAGAGCTAGCATCCTAGGACGTTCGGAAGGCTGTGACCAGCGCACCACGCCGACACTGCGGCCTTCATCTGGTCACGTCACCGTTACGGGGTGGCAGGGCCACCGGCGGACGAGGGTCCGCCCCGGCGGCGCAGGTACTTCTCGAATTCGCGGGCGATGTCCTCGCCGGTGAGCGGCTCCACGCCGACGTCGTCCGCCCGCTGCTCCAGGGCGCGTACGTACTCGGCGATGTCGGAGTCCTGGTTGGTGAGGCTGTCGACCCGTTCCTGCCACTCGGCGGCTTCCTCGGCGAGGTCGCCCATCGGGACCGGCAGGTCGAGCGCCTCCTCGACCCGGTGCAGCAGCGACAGGGTCGCCTTCGGACACGGCGGCTCGGAGACGTAGTGCGGCACGTGCGCCCAGAAGGAGACGACCGACAGCCCGGCCCCGCTCGCCGCGTCGTGCAGCACGCCGACGATGCCGGTCGGCCCCTCGTACTTGGTCTGCGCCAGGTCCAGCCGCTCCACCAGTGCCTCGTCGGACGAGCTGCCGGAGACCGGCAGCGGCCGGGTGTACGGCACGTCGGCGAGCAGGGCTCCCAGCAGCACCAGGTTGTCGACCGCGAGGCTGTGGCACAGCTCCAGCACGTCGTCACAGAACGCGCGCCAGCGGATGTTCGGCTCGATGCCGCGTACCAGCACCACGTCGCGCTCCGTACCGGCTGGCCGGCTGACGGAGAACCGGGTGGTGGGCCACTCAATCGTGCGCTGGTCGCCGTCGCTCATCGTGATGGTGGGGCGGGTGACCTGGAAGTCGTAGTAGCCGTCGGGGTCGAGCTCGGCGACGGGGCGCGTCTGCCAGACCTCCTCGAGATGCTCCACCGCCGCGGTCGCGGCGTCCGCGGCATCGTTCCAGCCTTCGAAAGCTGCCACCACCACCGGATCGTTGAGCACGGGCAGGCCGTCGAACTCAGTCACGCGGCGTCCTCGCGGAGTCGAGGGTTGGTACGTGCGGTGCTCATCGGAACAGCGTACGTGCCGCCCGTCCGATACGCGCAGAGGCGTCCGATCCGGCTGGCCGGGCCGCCGCGGGTGAGAGCCGACACAAGATCACGGCCGGCGCGGCCCGTTAGCCTGAACAGATGTCAGCCGCACCGAGCCTGTCCGAGTCTCTGGCCGCCCGCTTCCTGGTCGCCGACGGGGCGATGGGGACGATGCTGCAGGCCACGAACCTGACGCTGGACGACTTCGAGGGGCACGAGGGCTGCAACGAAGTGCTCAACGTGACCCGGCCCGAGGTGGTACGCGCGATCCACGACGCGTACTTCGAGGCCGGCTCGGACTGCGTGGAGACCAACACGTTCGGCGCCAACTTCGCCAACCTCGGCGAGTACGACATCACCGAACGGATCTACGAGTTCTCCGAGGCCGGTGCGCGGATCGCCCGCGCGGCCGCCGACGCCTGGTCCACCCCCGGTCAACCCCGGTACGTGCTCGGCTCGATGGGCCCCGGGACGAAGTTGCCGACGCTGGGGCATGCGCCGTTCGCGGTGCTGCGCGACGCGTACCAGCAGAATGCCGCCGGGTTGATCGCGGGCGGGGCGGACGGGTTGCTGGTGGAGACCTGTCAGGACCTGCTGCAGGCCAAGGCGGCGCTGATCGGCTCCCATCGGGCGATTGCTGAGTCGGGCCGCCAGGTGGCACTGATCGCGCAGGTCACCGTGGAGACCACCGGCACGATGCTGCTGGGCAGCGAGATCGGCGCCGCGCTCACCGCGCTGGAGCCGCTCGGGCTGGACCTGATCGGGCTGAACTGCGCGACCGGGCCGGCGGAGATGACCGAGCACCTGCGGTACCTCTCCCAGCACTCCCAGGCCGCGATCTCGGTGATGCCGAACGCCGGGCTACCCGAGCTGACCCCGGACGGCGCCCGGTATCCGCTGACCCCGGACGAGCTGGCCGACGCGCTGCACGACTTCGTCGCCAATTACGGCGCCCGGCTGGTGGGTGGCTGCTGCGGCTCCACCCCCGACCACATCCGCGCCGTCGTCGCCCGCCTGGCCGGTGCCGAGCCCGCGCCGCGGCGGCCGGTACGTGAGTCCGGCGTGGCCTCGCTGTACCACCACGTGCCGTTCGCGCAGGACGCCAGCGTGCTGATGGTGGGGGAGCGGACCAACGCCAACGGCTCCAAGGCGTTCCGGGAGGCGATGCTCGGCGCCGACTGGCAGGGCTGCGTGGAGATCGCGCGGGACCAGACCCGCAGCGGTTCGCACGTGCTCGACCTGTGTGTGGACTACGTGGGCCGGGACGGTGCCCAGGACATGCGCGAGCTGGCGGGTCGGTTCGCCACCGCGAGCACGTTGCCGATCATGCTCGACTCCACCGAGCCGGCGGTGGTACGGGCCGGCCTGGAGATGCTGGGCGGCCGCTGCATCGTCAACTCGGTGAACTACGAGGACGGCGACGGCCCGGATTCCCGGTTCGCGAAGATGCTGCCGTTGATCACCGAGCACGGGGCCGCGGTGGTGGCGCTGACCATCGACGAGGAGGGGCAGGCGCGTACCGCCGAATGGAAGGTGCGGGTCGCCGCCCGGCTGATCGACGACCTCACCACGCGGGGCGTCCCGGTCGAGGACATCCTGGTGGACTGCCTGACGTTCCCGATCTCGACCGGTCAGGAGGAGACCCGGCGGGACGGCATCGAGACCATAGAGGCGATCCGCGAGATCACCCGGCGCTATCCGGGCGTCAACTTCACCCTCGGCATCTCGAACATCTCCTTCGGGCTCAACCCGGCCGCGCGCCAGGTGCTCAACTCGGTGTTCCTGCACGAGTGTCAGCAGGCGGGGCTGACCTCGGCGATCGTGCACGCCAGCAAGATCCTGCCGATGTCGAAGATCCCCGACGAGCAGCGCGAGGTCGCGCTCGACATGGTCTACGACCGGCGCCGCGACGGCTACGACCCGCTGCAGAAGTTCATCGACCTCTTCGAAGGGGTGGATGCGGCGTCGGCGCGGGCGACGCGGGCCGAGGAGCTGCTGGCGCTGCCGCTGGACGAGCGGCTGAAGCGGCGGATCATCGACGGCGAGCGCAACGGGCTGGAATCCGATCTTGACCAGGCGCTGTCGGGGCGCTCGGCTCTGGAGATCATCAACGAGCTGCTGCTCGACGGGATGAAGGTGGTCGGTGAGCTGTTCGGCTCCGGCCAGATGCAGCTGCCGTTCGTGCTGCAGTCCGCCGAGGTGATGAAGACGGCGGTGGCGTACCTCGAGCCGCACATGGAGAAGACCGACGACGACGGCAAGGGCACGATCGTGCTCGCCACCGTGAAGGGCGATGTCCACGACATCGGCAAGAACCTGGTCGACATCATCCTGTCCAACAACGGCTACACGGTGGTGAACATCGGTATCAAGCAGCCGATCACCGCCATCGTCGAGGCCGCCGACCAGAACCGGGCCGACGTGATCGGGATGTCCGGACTGCTGGTCAAGAGCACCGTGATCATGAAGGAGAACCTCGAAGAGCTGAACACCCGTGGCGTGGCCGAACGCTGGCCGGTACTGCTCGGCGGCGCCGCGCTCACCCGGGCGTACGTGGAGGACGACCTGCGTGGTGTGTACGGCGGCGACGTGCACTACGCCCGCGACGCGTTCGAGGGCCTGTCGCTGATGGACCGGGTGATGGCGGTCAAACGCGGCGGCGCGGTCGCGGTCGACCAGGAGCGGGAGCAGAAGCTGGCAGAACGCCGCGCCCGCCGGGAACGCCACAAGGCGCGGCAGGCCGAGTCCGGGCTGCCCGACCTGGACGACGAGTCGGTACGGTCGGATGTCGCCACCGATGTCGCGGTGCCGGAGCCGCCGTTCTTCGGCAGCCGGGTCGTCAAGGGGATCCCGCTCGCCGACTACGCGTCCATGTTGGACGAACGCGCGACCTTCCTCGGCCAGTGGGGCCTGCGCGGCGCCCGCGGCGGCAAGGGTCCCTCGTACGAGGAGCTGGTGGAGACCGAGGGCCGGCCGCGGCTGCGGTACTGGCTGGACCGGCTGGTCTCGGACAAGATCCTGGAAGCCGCGGTGGTGTACGGCTACTACCCGTGCTACTCGGAGGGCAACACGCTGGTGGTGCTGGACGAGAACGCGCACGCCGAACGGGCCCGGTTCACGTTCCCCCGGCAGCGGCGGGACCGCCGGCTCTGCATCGCGGACTTCTTCCGTACCAAGGAGTCCGGCGAGCTGGACGTGGTGGCGTTCCACCTGGTCACCGTCGGACAGGCGGTCAGTGACTACACCAACAAACTGTTCGCCGAAGACGCGTACCGGGACTATCTCGAGGTGCACGGGCTGTCGGTGCAGCTCACCGAGGCACTGGCCGAGTACTGGCATCAGCGGGTACGCGGCGAGCTGGTGCTGCCGGCCGGCGGCACGCTGGCCGGTGAGGATCCCGACCTGGCCGGGATCCTCGACGTGCGGTATCACGGCTGCCGGTACTCCTTCGGCTACCCGGCCTGCCCGGATCTGGAGGACCGCGCCAAGATCGCTGCGCTGTTGGAGCCGGAGCGGATCGGGGTGGAGCTCTCCGAGGAGTACCAGCTGGTGCCGGAGCAGTCCACCGACGCGATCATCGTGCACCACCCGGAGGCCAACTACTTCAACGCCAAGTGACCCCGGGCCGCACACCTTCTACATGATCAGCGCGGCCAGTCCAGTGGAACCTATTGGCGCAGTTGGCCGCTCACATCGATCCGACCTGCCCTCTGCAGCAGCGGGGCGGCTGGCGGCCTACCGGTACCGGCGACATTGCCACTACTCGTCGCATCCGTCCGCGAGCCACTGCGGAGTGAACAGCGACGGGATATTCAGGCGAAGTCTTCCAGCGCCGGCCGGATCTCACAAGCGACCAGGTCAACCACGAACTTGCGGCTCAAGGCCGCCGTAAGTTCGGGTTAGGACGCCGCGGCGCGGACCTGGCACCCCGTCTGAGTACAGGGCGGCCGTGGCCCCCGTTTCTTGCCGGTGCCATGGCTAGCCCAGACCGCATCCATCTCAATGCCGTCGTTCAGGGCATCCCGCATCCGGGTGAAGGCGTTGTCGGAGTAGTAGGTCAGCTTCTGGCTCTTGAAGGTGAACGTGTGCACGCACGCCGGATCGGCATCGATGCCGAGATGACGTCGCAGGGCGGCAGACTTCGGAAGCGTAAGGGTGACCGCCTCTGCGAGGTCGGTCGCGCTCCGGTGGTACTTCTTCTGCAGGTCGACCTCGCGGATCGCGTCCTGATCACCGTCCTTGACGAGCCGGACTGGGAGACCGCCCTTCTTGACGAAGCGCACCACGACGGACAGTCCTTCGCCGGCCACTGTCGCGGTGATCTCAGCCAGCCTGGGGAACACCTGTGAGCGGGTCTTGCCTTCCCTGATACCCCTCACCACCCGACGGACGTCCGCGTCGCTGACAGTGGCGTCGTCCTCCACATGTGCTTCCATCGCAAGAAGCGCACGGACCCTCGCGGCCGCCTCAGCGCCAGCCCGTCGTTTCGGCTTGAGCAGCTCGGCGATGTTGTCGTACTCGCGGTCCACCAGTGTCTGGAAGTCCTGGGGCGGCTCCGTGCCGATGGGCAGCACCCGCAGAGGCAGGTGATCAGCCAGCCGCTCACCGAACGCCCGGTGGAGCAGATCATCGAACAGCGTCACCGCAGCTCTGGCGTGCAGGTACAGCAACCCCTCCTCGACGAGCGTGTACCAGTGCTGTTCGTCGTCACGCATGGCATCGATCGCGCGTAAGGTGCCCGACTCCGGTTCGGTCAGTTTGATCCTCGCGGACTGCCGCGCCTCGTGGAGACAGCGCCCGAAACCGATCGACCGGCCGTTCTTCTTGTCGAACACCTGCATCCGGTCCTGGACCAGAGCAGCCTTCAGCACCATCTCAAAGGCATGCTGCACGTGGAGAAGTACACGTGTCACGCGGCCGTCATCGTCGGGGCTGTTGGACGCGGTCATGGCCGATCGCATCGAGGAGATCGACTTCACCTTCAGGTGGCGGGCGTCCTGCCGGAGGTTCATGTCAGCGATGATGCCCGTTGGCACGCACAGACGCAGGCGGGTTCTCGTGTGGGGCGTTGTGGGCCCGAGACCCACGGCGGTCCCGCGGACCCCTCGGGGGACAGCACCAGCCTCGTGGCGCACGTATGGGCCACTCATCGCGGCGCGGCGGAAGCTATTGGCGTAGCTGGCCGTTTACATCGATTTGGCCGGCCCGGTCCAGCAGCGGGACGGCCCACCGGTACCGGCGACACGGCCACTCCTCGTCGCAGTCTGCTGCCAGGCACTGCCGGGTGACCAGCGACGGGATATGCAGGGCGAAGTCTTCCAGTGCCTGCCGGATCTCCTCGTCTGTCGCCCGGGTGTGGCGCGGCGCCGGCTTGCGGGGCATCGCCTCGCCGACCCGCAACGACTCACGCGCCCCGACCGGCGCGCGGTCGATCCCGCTCACCGATCCACATCGTCGGGCAGTCGCAGCACACGGGCCCGGCGGCGGTGCGGCAACACCGACTCGACGAGGACACGACCCGCCTCTGTGATCCGGTAGGCGACCTGCCCGGTCTCAGGGTCGACGCCGTCGAAGTCCAGGAACCCGCGCGCGACCAGCCGCAGGCGCGCGCTCTCGGCTAACCGGGCCTCCACCTGTCGGCGAATACGTTGCGCTTCGAGCACTCTCGCGAGTCTGCGCGGGTCGGGCATCGTCTGCTGGCCTCTCGTCCGGTCCTGACGGTTATCGGCCGGAGGCGCGGGGCCTTCCGTTCGCCCCTTACAGAAGCACCCGCACCTCCAGCCGTGAACGAACCGTAGACACGGCGAGAAAGGAAACAATCACAGCTTGTTATACGGGGTCGATGCCAAGCTTCCGCGCGAGCGCCGCCAGATCGTCACCGACAGCGCGACGCTTCGCCCGCGCGATGAGCGTGGTTACGAGGTTCGTCGCGACCACGGAAAACCGGAAGTGCTGCGGCGCTGCGCGTTCGGCCTGCGCTAGTGCGTGCATCGCGTCCACGTCCTTGCCGCCGGCCGCGAGCGCGCGCGCCAGGTCGATCCAGTAGTACGTGTGCCGGTTGGGCACCGGCAACGCGTCGAGGTCGATGCGCTTCGCGACCTTCGTAGCCGTCCCGGCGTCGCCCAGCTCGGCAGCGACCGCGACCCGCCACACCTCGATCTGCGCCGGCCCGAACCAGTTACCGTTGAACCCGGCCGACAGTCGCCCGTACGGCTCCGGCTCACCGAGCGAGGCGGCCACGGCGGCGGCCTCGTCGAGGTGCGCGACCGCGTCGTCAGCCCGCAACGCGATCGCGGCGGTGAACCCGGCGAGAATGTGCGTGCAGCCGTACATCTCCAACGCACCGCCGCTCTTGCCCTCCAGCTCGGCAGCCATCGATCCCATCACCCGCGTACCCAGGTCGGCGTTCTGGGTCGGGAACGCCTGCACCAGGCTGTACCTCGCCTGACCGATCCACGCCGGGTCGCCGTGCGCCTCCGCGACCCGTACGCCAAGCTGGGCCGCCTCGCGCGCCAGGTCCGGGTAGCCCATTGTCTTCAACGCGTACCGGGCTGCGAACAGCGTCTCCACCATCTCCGGCGCCAGCGCGCCACCGTGCCCGCCGAGGTCGAGTAGCAGCGGGCTCAGCAGCGGCGCGAGCGAGGCGTAGTCAGCGCCGTTGCGCAGCTCGGTCGCCTGGCGGACGAGGTTTCTCACGTCGTCCGGGTCTCGCGTCGGCGGGCGACGTTCCCCGACCGACAGCTCCACCAGCGCCGACCGGATCGCCGGGACATGCGCCACGGCACGGTCCCGCATCGGATCGGCCTTCTCGGTGGCACGGCCGAGGAGTTGCGACACAGAGATGTTCAACGCCGACGCGACCGCGGCCTGAGTGCTCTTGCGATCCAACGGACGCTGCCCAGACTCGATCTGCGATATGTACGCCTGCGACAACCCGGCCAGCTCAGCTAGGGTCTTCTGACTCATACCCCCTCGGCGACGTCGCCACGAACGGATGCGATCGCCGACGGTGGTCGTCTGCATCGATGCTCCCAGGTAGAGGACTGGGGCGGCGGCTCGCCAGCCTCTACACCAGCGATCACGCCTCATCTACAACGTTACGGGTGCCTCATTCCCAGCGCAGCCCACGGAGCGCGTGGGCGCTCGGTTGGCGCGGGTGCTCACTCGCTTTCGGGGCACAGCTCGTCGAGAATGACCGGGAAACGATGGGAGTTGCTGAGCGAAGTGACGGCGATGGGGCGCTACCAGGATCGGGTCGCGCTGGTCACCGGTGGTGCCCACGGCATTGGCGCGGGCATCGTACGGCGGTTGGCAGGTGAGGGTGCGGCGGTGGTGATCGCCGACCTGGAGCCCGAGGCGGGGGACCGGCTGGCGGCAGAGCTGACCGGCGATGCCCTGGCGGTGCACTGCAACGTCACCGACCGTGCGTCCGCCGATGCCGCGATCGCCGCCGCGGTCGACCGGTACGGCCATCTGGACCTGCTGGTGAACAACGCCGGTGGCAGCGTACGCACCGGGGAGTTCGCCGAGTCCGACCTGGCGGCGTGGCACCGCCAGCTGGATGTGACGCTGGTCGGTGCGGTGCACTGTGTGCAGGCGGCGTTGCCGCACCTGCTGGCCTCGCCGTACGGCGGGAATGTGGTCTCGATCGGCTCCGTCAACGGCTTGGTGGCGTTCGGAGATCCCGCGTACTCGGCCGCGAAGGCGGGGCTGGCCAGCCTGACGCAGAATCTCGCCGCCCGCTACGCCGCCGACGGACTGCGGTTCAACCTGGTGGCGCCGGGGACGGTGCGCACCCGCAACTGGGACGACCAGCCCAACGCACTCGCCGCACTGACCGCCACCATCCCGCTGGGACGCGCCGGCGAGCCGGCCGACATCGCCGCCGCGGTGGCGTTCCTCGGCTCCGACGACGCCTCCTGGATCACCGGCGTCGTGCTCCGGGTCGACGGCGGCGTCCTGGTCGGCCCCGCCGCCGCGTTCTTCCGTGATCGATCCGAGGATCGGTAACCGGCCTGGGGCTACACCCGGTTTGCCGAGCGGCGCAGCGCGGCGGCGATCTCGCGGATGACGTCGTGGTCGCCAGGCTTGCCGGAGGGCGCGTACTCGGTGATGCCGGCTCCGACGACGTTGTCGAGGCTGCCCAGCAACTGGATGAGGATTTCCGGCAGCGCACCGTCCGGCTCCGGATAGCTGATCGAGCCGAAGTGACCGGGATCAAGCACGTCGAGGTCGAGGTGTACGTAGACCGGCCCGGTAAGGCGTCGGAAAGCTGCCTCCAACTCGGCGACGCCGTGGTGGCGTATGCCCGACCGGTCGATGTGGTCGCGCTCGGCGGGATCGGCGGCGCGTATCCCCGCGAGCATCACCTGCTCGGGTGCCAGCGGCTCTGCAGGGGTCAGCGCCGTCGGCCCTGGCCCAGCAGGGTGCGCAGCACCATGCCGTGGAAGGCGCCGGAGGGAGAACTCTGTGGTGTGTTGAGGTCAGGGTGCGCGTCCAGCCACAGCACCGTGAGCTGGTCGCCGTACCGGGTCCGGGCAGCCGAGATCGGTGCCAGCTCCACACCGCAATCCCCACCGAGAGTGATCACCGTATCGTCAAGCCCCGCGAGGGCGTCCTGGACGACGGCGAGGTTGTCCACCAACACGCCAAGTCGGCGCACATCGGAGTCTGGGCTGCCCTGAAGCTGACTCACCGGGGCGGTCACGCGACGCTCCGCCGGAACCAGGTCTGCCAGCTCGGCGGCACCGTCGGCGAGCTTCCGGGCTCGGTCCGAGCCGGATCCCTGCCACTGCGGCACGCACAGAGTTGCCGTCATTCCGCTGCGCCCCTACTCCGTAGTCAACCGCCCCAAAGTATCCGCCGACGACGGAGCGTGCCGGTCGGCGGGACACGCGGCGAGAGGCCGGCCATCGAACATGTGTTCGATCTGCTGGTACGCTCCACGGATGGTCGTGGCGTTGCAGTCGTCTCTGTTCGACGTCGGTGACGGCGACGCCGCCGGGTTCGGGTCGCTGTCCTCGCTTCGGCGCACCGAGCTGACCGCGGGTGCGTGGATCGACGTACGGCCAGGGTGGTTGGGTAGCTCGGATGAGCTGTTCGAGCGGCTGCGCCGCCGGGTGCCGTGGCGGGAGGAGCGCCGCCAGATGTACGACCGGGTGGTCGACGTACCTCGCCTGCTGTGTTGGTACGACGAGACCGACCCGTGGCCGGATCCGCTGCTGACCGAGGCGCGCGACACGCTCAGCGGTCACTACCGCGACGAGTTGGGAGAGCCGTTCCGCACGGCAGGGCTCTGCTACTACCGCGACGGGCGAGACAGCGTGGCCTGGCACGGCGACACCATCGGCCGGGGCCGGCGCGAGGACACCATGGTGGCGATCCTGTCGCTGGGCGCGCCGCGTCGCCTGCTGTTGCGCCCTCGCGGTGGCGGTGAATCGGTCAGCTTCGCGCTCGGGCACGGCGACCTGCTGGTAATGGGCGGCACCTGCCAACGCACCTGGGAGCACGCCGTCCCGAAGACCGCCCGGGATGTCGGTCCCCGGATCAGCGTCCAGTTCCGGCCGCGCGGCGTCGCTTGACATGGTGGTGGATACCGGACGATATCCTGCGCGGCATGTCGCCTGAGCCAGCTTCCGAGACGCCCTCCGCCACACCCCCGACGCAGAATGGGACGCCGACCTCCCCGTTCTGGACCGGGGTTCTGGTACGCGGCGCGGCGGCACTGCTGCTCGGATGGGTCCTGGTGCTGTACGTCAGCGGGCCGAGCCTGACGTTCGAGCACGATGAGACGTCGTCCACGTACACCGTGTCATGCCGGTCGTTGTCGGCCGTCGGCACCGACGACTGGGCCCACCTCGACGATGAGACCTCGCTGCGGCTCACCTACGAGGTGACCGATGGTGTCGTGCCCGACGAGGAGGAAGGAGACCCGGTGTTCGCGGTGGAGAAGCGGATCATGGCGCGGTGCGAGTCCGCCCTTGTCCACCGCGCGTCGGCGATCGGGCTGCTCGGGATCCCGATCGGAGTCCTGCTGGTGCTGAGTCTGCGACCGCTGCAGCCTCGGCAGCCCCGGGAGCCTCTGCAGCCACCACAGCGTCACTGGTCAGAACGGTAAACCGCGTCGGGGCCGGCTGCGCGTAACCACGCACCCGGCCCCGACTACCCCTCGCAGACAGGTCTACTCGTACGCGATGGCCTCCAGCACGTTGAGCCGGGAGGCCCGGAACGCCGGCCACCAGGCGGCAACCAGGCCGGCCACCACCGCCACCGCGACGAACACCAGCAGCTCGGCGCCCGGCAGGGTGATCGTGGTGAGCTGGTTGAGGTCGACCAGGGTGCTCGCGACGGCGTACCCGAGCGCGAGTCCGAGACCGATGCCGAGCAGGCAGCCGAACACCGTCATGATCACCGACTCCACGCGGATCATCCGTTTCACCTGCTTGCGGGCCATCCCGATCGCGCGCAGCATCCCCAGTTCTCGGGTGCGCTCGTAGATGGACAGCAGCAGGGTGTTGAGGATGCCCAGGAACGCGATCAGCACGGCGAGCACCAACAGCCCGTTGAAGATGTTCAGGGCGAGGTCGATCTGGTCGTTGATCTGCTTCACCATGTCGCTGCGGTCGGCCACACTGACCATCGGATAGTCGGCCATCAGCTTCTCGACGTCCTTGACCACGGCGTCGCTGTCCGTACCCGGCGACAGCTTCAGGTACGCCTGGTTGGCCAGCTGGCCGGCGAAGAACCGCGACACCGACGAGTCGACGATCACGCCGCTCATGCCGAGCTCGCTGTCATAGATGCCGACCAGTTCGTAACCCCGGTCGCCACCCTTGGCGAAGGTGATGGTGATCTGGTCTCCGACCCGCCAGCCGTTGTCCTTCGCGGTCTGCTCGTCCACAGCGAACTCGCCGTCGGCGAGATCACGTACCTCGCCCTGCTTGGCGGTGACCGCGAACAACTGCTTGGCGTCGCCCAGGTCGGTGGCGCCGACGAAGCCGTCCTCGCCGTCCACCTTCGCGACCGATGCGTACACCGGGACCGCGGTCTGTACGCCGTCCAGCGCCGCGACCTTCTGCAGGCTCTCGGTGGTGAACCCCTCCTTGCCGGTGGGGGCCTGGGTGTTCATGGTGTTGATGATCACGTCGGCGCCGCGCTGGTCGTTGAGGACGTTCAGCACCGTCGACTTGAACGACGCGCCGAGCATCGTCAGCGCGCTGACCAGCGTCACGCCGATCATCAACGCCGCTGCCGTCACCGCGGTACGCCGCGGGTTGCGCAGCGCGTTGCGGCGCCCCAGCTTGCTCGCCTCGCCCCACGACAACAGCCACCCCAGCACCCCGGCGAGCGGCCGGGTCAGTACGGGGGAGAGCAGTGCCGTACCGAGGAACACCAGCAGCACACCGAGCCCCATCACCGGCAGGGTGGCCTCGCCCAGGCCGCGCAGCGCGAACCCGAACGCGACCGCGCCACCGGCGACCAGCACCAGACCGCTGACCACCAGCCAGCGCAGCGGCTTGTCGGGCTTCACCACATCGCGCATCGCCGCCACCGGAGGTACGGCCGACGCCCGGATCGCGGGTGCCAACGCGGCGACCATGGTGACGCCGACCCCGGTGGCGAGTGCGATCAGCACCGAGGAGAGGCTGACCACCAGCCCACCGTCGGGCAGCTCGATACCGACCAGGGCGAAGAACCCGCGCAGCCCCGCGGCCAGCCCGACGCCGAACAGCAGCCCGAGGCCGGAGCCGACCAGCCCCACGATCAGTGCCTCCACCAGCGTCGTGAAGGTCACCTGTCGCCGGCTCGCGCCCAGCGCCCGGTAGAGCGCCAGCTCCCGGGAGCGCTGCGCCACCACGATGTTGAAGGTGTTGAAGATCAGGAAGATCCCGACCAGCAGGGCGATCAGCCCGAAGGCGAGGAAGAACCAATTGATGAAGCCCAGGCCCTCCTTGATCTGGCTCGACTGCTCGGCGGCGACCTCCTCGCCGGTCCTCGCGGTGAACGCTCCCGGGATCACCTCAGCGACACGCTTCTTCAACGCGGTGTCGGTGACGCCGTCCTCGGCGATCACCGCCGCACCCGAGTAGACGCCTTCCTCGCCGTAGAACAGGCGCTGTGCCTCGGGCACGGTGAACCCGATCGCCAGCTCGCCGCCGAGCGAGTCGCGGTCACCGCTGTACTTCAGGGTGCCGACCACGGTGAACTCGCGGGCCTTCTGCTCCCGCGGGACGTACACCTTGAGGGTGTCGTTGATCTCCACACCAGCCATCCGGGCGGTGCGCCGGGTCAGCGCCACCTCCCCGTCGGCGTCGGGTAGCTCGCCTTCGGCGAGGGTGATCACCGAGTCCGGGTCGCGCAGGTCGTCGGGGTCGAGCCCGAACCCGAGCGCCGGCGCCCCGCCGACCTGGACCGCCTTGCCGGTCTCCGCGTGGAACGGGATCAGACCCTGGGAGGACACGTCGCCGTCGACCTCGGCCACCCCGTCGACCGCTTCGATCTTCTCCAGGTCGGTGTCGGTGAGCAGTGGCGGCTCACCGGTGTCGTCACGGTCCGAGTCGATCTGCACCTGCACCGCGATGTCCTGGTTGACGGTGGCGAACAGCTTGTCGAACCCGGCGGAGAGGCTGTCGGTGAGTACGTTGGCGCCGGAGACGAACCCGACGCCCAGCACCACCGCGATCACCGCCAGAGCGAGCCGTAGCTTGCGGTGCAGCAGGCCCTTGAGCGTGGCACGCAGCATCAGCGCGCCTCCGCCCGGGCGTGCGGGCCTGCCTCGGGGCCGATCTCCGTGCCGACCTCGGCGCCAACGTCGAGGCGCTTGAGCCGGTCGAGCACGTCCTCGGCGGTCGGGTCGCGCATCTCGTCGACGATCTCGCCGTCGCCGAGGAAGATGATCCGGTCGGCGTACGAGGCGGCGACCGGGTCGTGGGTCACCATCACGATGGTCTGGCCGAACTCGCCTACCGAGTTGCGCAGGAAGTGCAGCACCTCGGAGCCGGACTTCGAGTCCAGGTTGCCGGTCGGCTCGTCGGCGAAGACCACCTCGGGCCGGCTGACGAACGCCCGCGCGCACGCCACGCGCTGCTGCTGGCCGCCGGAGAGCTCGGTGGGGCGGTGGTGCAGCCGGTCGGCCAGCCCGACGGTGTGGATCACGGTGTCGAACCACTCCTGGTCGACCTTGCGCCCGGCGATCGACAGCGGCAGCGTGATGTTCTCCTGCGCGGTCAGCGTCGGCAGCAGGTTGAACTGCTGGAAGATGAAGCCGACCTTGTCGCGGCGCAGCCGGGTCAGCTTCTTGTCCGACAGGCCGGTGACCTTGGTGTCACCGATCCACACCTCGCCCTGGCTGACCGTGTCCAACCCCGCCAGGCAGTGCATCAGGGTGGACTTGCCGGAGCCGGACGGCCCCATGATCGCGGTGTACTTGCCCCGCTCGAACTCCGTACTCACGCTGCGCAGCGCGATCACCTGCGCCTCGCCGGTGCCGTACGCCTTCCACACCTTCGACGCGCGTGCCGCGACGCCGGTGTCCGTGCTGACAGTGGTGCTCACCCCACTGGCCCCCTCTGTGCGTTGGACAGGGCCGGCACCTGCCGACCCTTGACCAACACGGTAGGCCGGCCCGCGGGTGGCCACCTCATGCTTCGGAAGGGTCCCGCCCCCACCTTCCGGTGGAGGTCACCCCTACGGACTTCCCTGGGTACGCCGCTCAGCCGCCCGGGCGTACCAGCCCGGACTCGTACGCCAGCACCACGGCCTGCACCCGGTCGCGCAGCCCGAGTTTGGTCAGCAGGTGACCGACGTGGGTCTTCACGGTGGTCTCGCTGACCTGCAGCTCGGCGGCGATCTCCGCGTTGGACAGCCCCTTGGCGACCAGCACCAGCACCTCGCGTTCCCGCTGGGTCAGGTCGTCGAACCGGCGCGGCGGCGCGGCGTCGGGATCCGGCAGGTGGCTGGCGAACTTGTCCAGCAGCCGCCGCAGGATCCGCGGCGCCACCACCGCCTCCCCGGCCGCCACGGTGTGGATGGCCAGGATCAGATCTTCCGCCGGTACGTCCTTGGCGAGGAACCCGCTGGCGCCGGCCCGCAGCGCGCCGACCACGTACTCGTCGAGGTCGAAGGTGGTCAGGATCAGCACCCGTACCGGGAGCCGGGCGGCGGTGATCGCGGCGGTGGCGGCCACGCCGTCCATCCGCGGCATCCGGATGTCCATCAGCACCACGTCGGGCAGCAGCCGGCGCGCCAGCTCCACCGCCTCGGCGCCGTCGCCGGCCTCGCCCACCACGTCGATCTCCGGCTCCCCGCCGAGCACCATCCGGAACCCGGTACGCAGCAGCGGCTGGTCGTCGGCGAGCAGTACCCGTACCGGTTTCGCGGTGGCGCCGTCGTCTGGGTGTGACATCTACGCGTTCGTCTCCTGCCGGGCGTCGGTGACAAGACGATCAGCCCGCTCCATCGGCAGCCGGGCGTACACCCGGAAGCCGCCGCCGGTACGGGCGCCTGCGCTCAGCTGACCGCCGTACAGGCTGACCCTCTCACGCATCCCGACCAGGCCGTGGCCGACACCGGCGGGGGCCAGCGCCGGACCGCGGCCGTCGTCGGTGACCTCGATGGTGAGCTGTTCGGCCGAGTAGGTCAGCCGCACCACCGCGGCGGCAGGGCCGGCGTGCTTGATGGTGTTGGTCAGTGCCTCCTGCACGATCCGGTACGCCGCCAGCGCCAACCCCGGGTCGAGGTCGTCGGGGCCGGGGTCGATCTCGGCGGTGACCGGCAGCCCGGCCTCACGGATCTGGTCGATCAGGTGGGTCACGGCGACCAGCCCCGGCTGCGGGGTCAGCTCCGGGGGCTCCTCCTCGGTGCGCAGCACGTCCAGCAGCCGCCGCAACTCGCGCATCGCGCTGCGGCCGGTCTCCTCGATCGCGGCGAGCGCTGTCTCGGCGGCGCGCGGGTCGCGCTTTCCGCTGCGCCGGGCGCCGCTGGCGAGCACCCCCATCACGCTGACGTGGTGGGCGACCACGTCGTGCAGCTCGCGGGCGATCCGGCGCCGCTCGTCCGCGACCGCCTGCGCCGCCAACGACCGAAGGCTGGCCTCCGCGGCCCGGGCCCGTTCCTCCTGCGCCACCGCGTACGCCCGCCGGGTGTACACGGTGCGGCCGATCAGGAACACGAACAGCGCGAAGAGGCTGTTGGTGATCAGCAGGTACGTCGGATCGCCGGCGAACGCGATCTCCTCGCGGGCGGCCACCAGCACCGCCAGAGACGGGATCCACACCGCGAATGTGGCGATCACGGCGGCCCGCAACGCCAGGTAGGCCGCGGCGGTGTAGCCGACCACCACCACGGTCGCGCTCTGGCTCGCCCACAGATCGACGTTCAGGATCGGGACGGCGCAGAACACCACGGTGAGGCCGACGGAGGGCCACAGCCAGCGGCGCCGGATCGCGATCGGGCTCACCGCGACCAGGGCGACGATGACGGTGAACCACCAGTTGCTGGGCCGAAACTCCGGCGGGCTGAGCTGAATCAGCACCAGCCCCAGCAGCCACAGGGCGACCGCCATCAGGGTGTCGGCGACGAGCGGGCGACGGCGGAGCCAACTGGTCAGGGCCGGTAGGTACGGCACGGACTCCACGCTATCGGGCGGTTACGCCGGCGGTTCGCCGACCAGGCCGATCTTCGCCTCATCCGTAAGGTGGAGGCCGCCACAGCAAGGTGGAGGCGCTACAGCTCGGTGGCGGAGTCCTCCCCGGACGGCGCGGGCACTCGCTCCGGGAACGGCGGCGGGGTGCCGCCGAACTCCGGGCACAGCGCCTGGTGCCGGCACCAGCCGCACAGCTTGCTGGGCTTGGGACGGAACTCCTTGGCCTCAGTGGCCCGATCGATCGCCTGCCACAGGGCGACCAGGGTGCGCTCGAACCGGATCAGCTCCTCGCGGTCAGGGGCGTAGTCGCAGGCCTCCCGGTCGGATAGGTAGAGCAGTCGCAGCACCCTGGGCACCACGCCCCGGATGCGCCAGAGCACCAGCGCGTAGAACTTCAGTTGGAACAGCGCCCGGGCCTCGAACGCCTCCCTCGGCGCACCGCCGGACTTGTAGTCGACCACCCGTACGTCGCCGGCCGGCGAGACGTCGAGCCGGTCGATGATGCCGCGCAGCCGCAGCCCGTCACCAACCATCACCTCGACCCGCGACTCCCGCTCGGCGGGCTCCAACCGGCGCGGATCCTCCAGCGTGAAATACCCCTCGAGCAGCGGTCTCGCCGAGGCCAACCACTGCTCGGCGGACGCCGGCTCGTCGAAGATCGCCGCCAGCTCGGGGGTCTCCTCCAGCAGCCGGGACCACTCCGGCACCACCAGGTCGTGGGCGGCGCCGACCGTACGCTCACCGGCTGGCAGGTCGAAGAGCCGCTCCAGCACCGCGTGCACCAGCGTGCCGCGCAGCTGGTCCGGGGTCGGCTGCTCCGGGATCCGGTCGATGGCGCGCAACCGGTACAGCAGCGGGCAGGTCTTGAAGTCCGCGGCCCGTGAGGGCGACAGCGACGGGCCGGTGTACTCCGGCTCGTCGCGGGGGAGCTGGTCCGGCTCGGCACTCACGGTGGTCACCATGCCAGGAACCCTAGGGCAGGGGTACGACGAGAACGGCCGACGCGGCCGGGCGGCCCACCACCGGCACCGGCTGCGTAGCATCGGGACCGTGGAGCCTGCCAAGCAGACGGAGTCCGACCAGCGCCCGACACCGCCGATCCGGAGGTCCGGCATCGCACTGGGCCGGGTGATCGGGGTACCTGTCTTCCTGGCACCGTCCTGGCTGCTGCTGGCCGTCGCCGTCACCCTGGTCTACGGCGGTGTGGTCGCTGAGCGCCGCCCCGAACTCGGTACGCCCGCGGCGTACCTGGTCGGGTTCGGGTTCGTGATCAGCCTCGCGGTCTCGGTGCTGCTGCACGAGCTGGGCCACGCCCTGACCTGCCGCCGGTACGGCATCGGGGTACGCGCCATCACGCTGGAGATGCTCGGTGGCTACACCGAGATGGAGGACGAGGCGCCGCGTCCGTCGGTGGAGGCGCTGGTGGCGCTCGCCGGCCCGCTGGTCTCCGCGGTGCTGGGCGTGATCGGTGTGGTGGCGGTGGTGGTGCTGCCGACCGAGATCGTGCTGTTCGAGCTGGCATTCCAGTTCGCCGCCGCCAACGTGATCGTCGCGGTGTTCAACCTGCTGCCCGGTCTGCCACTCGACGGCGGGCGGGCGCTGCGCGCGGGGGTCTGGGCCGTTGCGCGCGACAAGCACCTGGGCAGCCGGGTCGCCGGCTGGGCCGGGCGAGTGGTCGCGGTACTGGTGGTGCTCGGGTTGGCGGCCGGCTGGGTGTTCGGGGTGATCGGCCCGTTCGGTCTGGTCTTCGCCGGGATGGTGGCGATGGTGCTGTGGATCGGCGCCGGCCACGCGATCCGCGCCGGCACCGTCGGTGCCCAGCTCGGCGGTCTGGCGGTCCGCGACCTGGTACGCCCGGCGATCGGCGTACCGAGTCAGACCTCGCTGGCCGAGGCGCTGCGCCGGGCCGATCCGCAGGGCGAGGTGGGGATCGTGGTGACGGACGCCGCGGACCGGCCGGTGGCGGTGGTCGGAGCACAGGCCGCGGACGCGGTGCCAGAAGAGCGCCGGCCCTGGGTCCCGGTGGATTCGGTGGCACGTACCCTTGGGCCCGGTCTGACGCTGCCGGTGGAGCTGTCCGGGGAGGCGGTGCTGCGCGCGGTGCAGGCCCACCCCGCCACCGAGTACCTGGTGGTGGCGGGGGAGGAGGTGCTCGGGGTGATGCGCGCCGAGGACCTCGCCCACCGGCTCGACGCGAGAAGGAACGCCTGAGTGTCCGTACCACCCGAATCACCGATCCGCGTACCGCACGGCCCGTTCCGACCGGGTGACCGGGTACAGCTCACCGACCCCAAGGGGCGGCTGCACACCATCACCCTCGCGGCCGGGAAGGTGTTCCACACCCATCGGGGCTGGCTGGCCCACGACGACCTGATCGACCGCAGCGAGGGCGTGGTCGTCGCGTCCTCCGGCGGTACGCAGTATCTGGCGTTCCGCCCGCTGCTCACCGACTACGTACTCGGGATGCCGCGCGGCGCACAGGTGATCTACCCGAAGGACGCGGCGCAGATCGTGGCGTTCGGCGACGTGTTCCCCGGCGCGACGGTGGTGGAGGCGGGTGCCGGCTCCGGGTCGCTGACCTGCTCCCTGCTGCGCGCCGTCGGCGAGCACGGCCGGGTCATCTCGTACGAGATCCGGCCCGAGTTCGCCGAGGTGGCGCGGCACAACGTCGAACAGTTCTTCGGCGGCCCGCACCCGGCGTGGGAGCTGCACGTCGGCGACGTCGCGGAGTGCCGCGAGGAGGGCGTGGACCGGGTCGTGCTGGACATGCTCACCCCATGGCAGGTGCTGGCCACGGTGCGGCGGATGCTGATCCCCGGTGGCGTCCTGGTCGGGTACGTCGCCACCACGCCCCAGCTCTCCGAGCTGGTCGAGGCGCTGCGCGAGTCCGGAAGTTTCGCCGAACCACGCGCCTGGGAGTCCATGAACCGGGAATGGCACGTCGACGGCATGGCGGTGCGCCCGGACCACCGGATGGTGGCCCACACCGCGTTCCTGGTCACCGCGCGCCGGCTCACCGAAGGTGTGGTGGCGCCGCCACGCCGGCGTAAGCCCAGCAAGGGCGCGGAGGCGTACGCGGCGCGTAAGGCCCAGCTCGCGGCCGGCGAGCCGGCTACGGACGGTTAGGTCACTCGGCGTCGGGTCCGGCTACCTCGACGTCGTCGGCGGTGCGCCGTACGTGGATGCAGTCGCCCGGGCATTCGCGCGCCGCGTCGACCACTTCCAGCCGCAGATGCGCCGGTACGCCGGTACGCGCCCCGGTGTCGGTGAGCAGCTCGCCGTCGGCGTCCTTCACGTACGCCAGCCCGTCGATATCGAATTCGAAGACCTCCGGTGCGTACTGCACACACAGTCCGTCACCAGTGCAGAGGTCCTGGTCGATCCAGACGGCCAGTGGCTCGGCGTTCTCGGCCGTGACGACCGAGCCCTCGCCGGTGGGTGCGGTTGACACCGTGGCACCTCCTCGCAACGCGTACCAGGCCAAGACTAGGTGCCCGCCGACACGCCGGCATCAGGGGAGCGCCGAGAATGACGCGTATCCCACATGCCTTCGTAAGAGGAGTGTTACGAAAGGCCTGAACCGAGGTTTTGAGGCTAGGGTGGTACACACGACCTCGAGCCGGGGAGGTGGGACGTGGCACGTAGCGAAGACGCGGACACACGCGCCGCGCGTCTGGAGAATGAGGCCAACGACCTCTCCGCCCAGGTGAGCTTCTTGCAGGAGGAGCTCGCACTGTTGCGGCGCAAGCTGACCGAAAGCCCCCGCCACACGCGGCTGCTCGAGGAGCGGCTGGCGGCGGCGCAGGCGCAGGTGCATCGACTCACCGAGCAGAACGAGAAGCTGGTGGGCACTCTCAAGGAAGCCCGCGAGCAGATCGTCACGCTCAAGGAGGAGATCGACCGGCTGGCGCAGCCACCCAGTGGCTACGGCGTCTTCCTGCACCGCTACGAGGACGGCACGGTCGACGTGTTCACCGGCGGCCGCAAGCTGCGGGTCGCGGTCTCGCCCGCGGTAGAGGGCGAGCAGCTGCTGCGCGGCCAGGAGGTGTTGCTCAACGACGCGCTGAACATCGTCGACGCGCTCGGCTACGAGCGAGCCGGCGAAGTTGTGATGATCAAGGAGATCCTGGAGGGCCCCGAGGGGCTCTCCGATCGGGCGCTGGTGCTCTCCCACGCCGACGAGGAGCGGGTGGTGCACCTGGCCGCCTCGCTCGCCGAGCAGCCGCTGCGGGCCGGGGACTCGCTGATGATCGAGCCGCGCAGCGCGTACGCCTACGAGCGGATCCCGAAGTCCGAGGTCGAGGAGCTGATCCTCGAAGAGGTCCCGGACATCGACTACCACGACATCGGCGGTCTGGACGGGCAGATCGAGCAGATCCGCGACGCGGTGGAGCTGCCGTTCCTGCACGCCGACCTGTTCCGCGAGCACCTGCTGCGGCCCCCGAAGGGTGTCCTGCTGTACGGCCCGCCCGGCTGTGGCAAGACCCTGATCGCGAAGGCGGTGGCGAACTCCCTCGCCAAGCAGGTCAGTGACAAGCAGGCCGGCGACAAGGCCCACAAGAGCTACTTCCTCAACATCAAGGGCCCCGAGCTGCTCAACAAGTACGTCGGCGAGACCGAGCGGCACATCCGGCTGATCTTCCAGCGCGCGCGGGAGAAGGCCAGCGAGGGCCAGCCCGTGATCGTGTTCTTCGACGAGATGGACTCGGTGTTCCGCACCCGTGGCTCGGGGGTCTCCTCCGACGTGGAGAACACCATCGTCCCGCAGCTGCTCAGCGAGATCGACGGTGTCGAGAGCCTGGAGAACGTGATCGTGATCGGCGCCTCCAACCGGGAGGACATGATCGACCCGGCGATCCTGCGACCCGGCCGGCTGGACGTGAAGATCCGCATCGAGCGTCCCGACGCCGAGGCGGCGAAGGACATCTTCTCGAAGTACATCACCCCCAACCTGCCGCTGCATCCGGACGACCTGACCGAGCACGGCGGCTCCGCGGACGCGTGCGTCGCCGCGATGATCCAGTCCGCGGTGGAGCGGATGTACTCCGAGACCGAGGAGAACCGCTTCCTGGAGGTCACGTACGCCAACGGTGACAAGGAAGTCCTCTACTTCCGCGACTTCAACTCCGGCGCCATGATCCAGAACGTGGTGGACCGGGCGAAGAAGGGCGCGATCAAGGACCTGCTGACCACGGGTGTACGGGGGATCCGGCTGCAGCATCTGCTGGACGCCTGCGTCGACGAGTTCCGTGAGAACGAAGACCTGCCGAACACCACCAACCCCGAGGACTGGGCCCGGATCTCCGGCAAGAAGGGCGAACGGATCGTCTACATCCGTACCCTCGTCACCGGCAAGGGCACCGAGTCCGGACGCTCCATCGACACCGTCACCAACACCGGCCAGTACCTGTAACGGTCGGTGGAGGCGACCGTGGCGCGGAGCGCGCCGGTGGGTACGCCGGTTAGGCTCGTCGAATGAGCACCCGGCGCGTGATGGGCACTGAGGTCGAGTACGGCATCTCGGTGCCGGGGCAACCAGGCGCCAACCCGATGGTGACCTCGTCGCAGATCGTCAACGCGTACGGGGCGCGCCCGGAGTTGGCGCGTGGCGGCCGGGCGCGGTGGGACTACGAGGAGGAGTCCCCGCTGCGCGACGCCCGCGGCTTCACGTACTCCGGAGCGCTGTACGACCCGGCCGAGGCGCTCGCCGACGAGGACATGGGTCTGGCGAACGTGATACTCACCAACGGCGCCCGGCTCTACGTCGACCACGCCCACCCGGAGTACTCCTCCCCAGAGGTCACCAACCCGCGTGACCTGGTGCTGTGGGACAAGGCCGGCGAGCGGGTGATGGCGGAGGCGGCGCGCCGGGCCGCCATGATGCCCGGTGGGCAGCAGATCAACCTCTACAAGAACAACACCGACAACAAGGGCGCCAGCTACGGCTCCCACGAGAATTACCTGATGCGCCGGTCGACGCCGTTCGCGGACATCGTCTCGCACCTGACCCCGTTCTTCGTGACCCGCCAGGTGTTCTGCGGCGCCGGCCGAGTGGGGATCGGGCAGGACGGCAGCCAGGCAGGTTTCCAGATCACCCAGCGGGCCGACTTCTTCGAGGTCGAGGTGGGGCTGGAGACGACACTGAAGCGGCCGATCATCAACACCCGCGACGAGCCCCACGCCGACGCCGACCGGTACCGGCGGCTCCACGTGATCATCGGTGATGCGAACCTCGCCGAGACCGCCACGTACCTGAAGGTGGGGACCACCGCGCTGGTGCTGGCGATGATCGAGGACAAGTACATCGCCAGCGACCTCGGGCTCTCCGACCCGATCAACGAGCTGCGCGCGGTCAGCCACGACTACACCCTCACGCACCGGATGCGGCTGCGGGACGGTCGCCACCTCACCGCCCTGGATCTGCAGTGGATCTACTACGAGCGGGCCCGCTCGTACATGGAGCACCGCGCCGAGGCCGAGCTGGACGAGGTGACCGCCGACGTCCTGGACCGCTGGGAGAGTGTGCTGTCCCGGCTGGGCGAGGATCCGATGCTGCTGGCCGGCGAGTTGGACTGGGTGGCGAAGCTGCGGCTGCTGGAGGGCTACCGGGAACGCGAGGGCCTGGACTGGTCCTCCCCGAAGCTGCAGCTGGTGGACCTGCAGTACTCCGACGTACGGCCGGACAAGGGGCTGTACAACCGGATGGTCAAGCGCGGCACCATGAAGACCCTCTTCGGCGACGAGCAGGTCACCACAGCGATGACCAACCCGCCGGAGGACACCCGGGCGTACTTCCGGGGCCGCTGCCTGGGGGAGTACGGCAGCGAGGTGGTCGCCGCCAGCTGGGATTCGGTGATCTTCGACGTCGGCCGCGAGTCCCTGGTACGGGTCCCGATGATGGAGCCCGAACGCGGCACGAAGACCCACGTAGGGGCGTTGTTCGACCGGTGCCCGAGCGCGAAGGATCTCCTCGAAGCGCTCACGTCCGGGTAAGGGATTCGTCGTAACCAGCGGGTAGCTTCGAAGTAGAAGACCTCGGAGGAGGGAGCACGTTCATGCCGACACGGGACACCGGTGGTCAGTCGCAGTCCGGTAAGAGCAAGCGGGACCAGGAGACCGACGAAGCCCCAGAGCCTGCCGCCAATCCTGAGGTCTCCGAGCGACACGAGAAGATCTCCGAGGACGTCGACGACCTGCTCGACGAAATCGACTCCGTACTCGAGGAAAACGCAGAAGAGTTTGTCAGGGGATATGTACAGAAAGGCGGCCAGTGAGCCTTATGTCCGATTAAGTGGAGTCGGAGTGGGCACGCTGTGGACCACGATCACGTGTACGGGAACGTACGTGGCATTCTGTGCTTCAACTGCAACGGCGGCCTCGGGCAGTTCAAGGACAACCCGGACCTGCTAGACAAGGCGATCGGCTACCTGAGAGGGACTACGTGGCAGCGGACTTTGGTGCAACCGGGCGTCTACCAGCTGTGTTCACCACCCCGGGGATCTCCTCGTTCACCGAGTTTCTGAGACTCGCCGCTCCGGATCTGTTGCCGGGGCGGCGTCCCATGCCGCCGGGGTCGGCCGAACACCTGGCCACGCACGGCACCACCATCGTCGCCGTGACCTGCGCCGACGGCGTGGTGATGGCCGGCGACCGGCGCGCCACCATGGGCAACCTGATCGCCAGCCGGGACATCGAGAAGGTCTTCCCCGCCGGCCCGTACTCCCTGGTCGGGTACGCCGGTGCCGCCGGGGTCGGGCTGGAGCTGGTCCGGCTCTTCCAGGTCGAGCTGGAGCACTACGAGAAGATCGAGGGCACCACGCTCTCGCTGCACGGCACCGCCAACCGGCTCGCCGCGATGATCCGGGGCAACCTGGCCGCCGCGATGCAGGGGCTCGCGGTGCTACCGGTGTTCGCCGGGTTCGACACCGAGGCCGACAACCCGGGCGATGCCGGACGGATCTTCAGCTTCGACGTCACCGGCGGCTGCTTCGCCGAGCGCGAGTTCCACGCCATCGGCTCCGGCTCGATCTTCGCCAAGTCCGCCATGAAGAAGCGCTACCGCCAGGGCATGTCGAGCGAAGACGCGGTACGGATCGCGGTCGAGGCGCTCTACGACGCCGCCGAGGACGACTCGGCCACCGGCGGCCCCGACATGACCCGCAAGATCTTCCCGGTCGTGATGACCGCGACGGCAGAGGGCACCGAGCGGCTCACCGACGAGCAGGCCGCCACGGTGGCCGAGGCGGTCGTCAACCAGCGTATGGAGAACCCGGGCGGCTAGCGCCGGCGCCGCAGACCCGACCCATCACATAGAGGAGACCACCAGCCGTGGCAATGCCGTTCTACGCCTCGCCTGAGCAGCTGATGCGGGACAAGTCGGAGTACGCCCGCAAGGGCATCTCCCGGGGCCGCAGTGTCGTGGTGCTGACCTACGTCGACGGGGTGCTGTTCGTCGCGGAGAACACCTCGACCGCGCTGCACAAGATCAGCGAGATCTACGACCGGATCGGGTTCGCCGCCGTCGGGCGCTACAACGAGTTCGAAAACCTCCGGATGGCCGGGGTACGGCTCGCCGACATCCGTGGCTACAGCTACGACCGACGCGACGTGAACGGCCGGTGGCTGGCGAACACGTACGCCCAGACGCTGGGGGCGATCTTCACCGAACAGCACAAGCCGTTCGAGGTGGAGATCTGCATCGCCCAGTTGGGGGAGACCCCGGCCGCCGACGAGCTGTACCGGATCACCTACGACGGCTCGGTCGGTGACGAGCCGGGGTTCGTCGCGATGGGAGGCCAGGTCGACGCGATCTCCTCGGTGCTCCGGGAGCGGCACCGTGACGAGGCGTCGCTGGCCGACTCGCTGCGGCTGGCGGTGGAGGCGCTGGGCAGTGTCGGCGGCGAGGGTGGCCAGAAGCGGGAGATCCCCGCCGACCGGCTCGAGGTCGCGGTGCTGGACCGGCGGCGCGGTGGCCGCGCCTTCCGCCGTGTCATCGGCGCCGCACTGACCACGCTGCTCGGCGCTGGTGCGGCGCCCGCACCACCGACGCCTGAGTCAGAGCCAGCAGACGATGCCAAGGAGCTGACGCCCCCGGAGACCGCCGAGGCGCCGTCCGGCCAGCCGAAAGACCAGCGGGAAGACCAGTCGGAGGACCTGCCCGACGACGTGGTCGAGGAGCTGCTCGAGGGCATGGACACCGAGGGCGGCACCAGCAAGCCCACGAAGCCGGGGCGCGCCCCGCGGAAGTCGGCGCCTCGGAAGGCGAAGCCGAAGCAGGACTGACCCAAGGTGTCGGGTAGCTGACACCGAGCCCCACCGCTGTTCCGATCCGTACGTCCGGGTGGAGAATGACCACTGATCCGACCGGTGTACAGATTGGTGCGGTGGCTCAGTGGCGCTCGTGGCGCGGATCCCACACCGCGCGGTTGGTGGCACTGCAGATCGCGGCGGTAGCGCTCGCGTACTACCTCGCGGCCGAGGTCGGGCTGCGACTGGCGGTGGTACGCGAACAGGTCACGCCCTTCTGGCCGGCCACCGGCATCGCCCTCGCGGCACTGCTGACCTGGGGCCTGCGCACCTGGCCCGGGATCGCGATCGGCGCGTTCCTGGTCAACCTCCCGATCGGGCCGTCACCACTTCTGGTCGCGGTGATCGCCGCCGGCAACACCACCGGCCCGGTGCTGGCCTACCTACTGCTGGAGTGGGCGGGGTTCCGCCGCCAGCTGGACCGACTCGGCGACGCGCTGCGACTGCTGTTCGTCGGCGTACTCGGCAGCGCGGCCATCAGCGCCAGCGTGGGCACCTTGGTGTTGGTGTCGTCGGCGGCGGTCCCGGTGACCGCGTTCTGGGCTACCTGGTCGGTGTGGTGGACC
Organism: Micromonosporaceae bacterium; assembly: GCA_050701695.1. Taxonomy (GTDB): domain Bacteria; phylum Actinomycetota; class Actinomycetes; order Mycobacteriales; family Micromonosporaceae; genus WHSM01. The sequence continues at coordinate 7,301 of JBOGDE010000010.1, read as the reverse complement.
GGTGACGCGATGGGGCTGCTGCTGGTCACGCCGCTGCTGTTGACGTACCTGACGGGCCGGTGGCGACCGCTGCCTTCTGTACGCCGGTGGCTGGAGGCGGCGGTGCTGGCCGCGGGTGCGCTGGCGGTCGCCGTCGCTATCGCGCAGGGGTCGCTGTTGCTGTTCTCCGGATTCCCGTTCCTGGTCTGGGCGGCGGTGCGGTTCCACCACCGGGGTGCCACGCCGTGTGCCCTGGTGATCTCCACCGGTGCGATCCTGGCGGCGGCCCGAGGAGTGGGCCCCTTCGAGGGCCTGGACATCGTACGGACCATGGTGACCCTGCAGGCGTTCAACGGAACCGTGGCGGTGACCGGTCTCTCCCTCGCCACCGTCACCGCCGAACGCGATCAGGCGCACCGGGCGATCACACACGCCGTGGCGCAGGTGTCGGCCGCGTTGGCCGAGCACCCCGCACTGCCTCTGGACACCTCACTCTGGGCCTCGCTGCGACGCGCCGCCGTCGGCGGGACGGACCGCGGCACCGCACCCGGCGGCGGGACGGGCCGCGGCACCACGGCCGGCCGAGGAGGGTCAGTCCGTCAACCCGGCGCCCTGAGTGGCGGGGACCGGTGCGGCGGGGTGTGCCGGCCACTGCCGGATCCGGCGTACCAGCTGGACCGCGAGCACCACCGCTGCCACCGCGGAGCCGACCAGGAACGCCAGCTCCACCCGCATCAGAATGCTGCCCGGCAGCAGCGTGACCAGCAGCAGTGAGCCGAACCCGGCGGCCCAGCCGAGGGCCTGGTCGCGGTGTCCGGACAGCGCCAGGCCGGCCTGCCCCAGCACGGTGGCGACCATGTAGATCGTGGTCGCGATCGTCAGCCATGCGAAGTCGCCGCGGCTGAGCACCGAGCCGGCGTCGAAGAGGGTACGCACCAGCCACGGCCCGATCGCGATGCAGACCGCGGCGCCGGCCACACCGAGCGCGGTGACCGCGACGGTGGTACGCGCCAGCAGCCGCCGGAAGCCGGTGCGGTCACCGGTGGCCGCGGCCCCGGACAGCGCCGGCAGCAGTGAGGCCTGCACCGACGAGAACGCGAACAGCGGGATCCGTGCCAGCACCACTCCGGACAGCAGCGCGCCGGCCAGTCCGGCCTCGGCGGGCGTGGACAGCAGCCGGGCGCTGACCACGCCGGCGTTCACCAGTGCCAGCCACAGGGTGCTGGAGGCGACCAGCAACCCCATCCCGGCGGTCACCTCGGCGTACGGCACCGACGGCCCCGGGGCGGGGAGCAGCACCGTACGGTTCAGGGTGACCAGCACCGCCAGCAGCGGGGCGACGGCGAGCGCGAGGCCGTACCAGACGGCGTCGTGCACCCCGGCGCCGGCCAGTACGGCCGCGAGGCCGCAGCGCAGCAGCCCGTCGGCGGCCAGCTGGGCACCGTACCGGCCGAATTCGCCGTGTCCGGACAGCAGGCCGCGCGAGAGGTGCGCGGCGGTGAGCGCCGCCAGGTTGACCACCAGTACGTCGACCAGGCTGGCGCGGCCCTCGAACAGCGCGTCAGCGAGCGGGCGGCGCAGTACGACGGTGGCGACCAGCAGCGCCGCCAGGATCGCCGCGCCCACCACGGAGATCCGCACCGCGATCGGGCGTACCCCCAGGCCCTGGGCGCGGCGGCCGGCGACCAGCCGGCTCAGCTCCTGTTCGAGTGGGAAGAACAGGCCGGGCCCGACGGAGAAGACGATCATCCAGAGCACGGCGAGGTCCCCGTACCCCTGGGCGTCGAGGGCGTGACCGGCGATGGCGAGGTACACGTACGCCGCGACCCCGAGGATCGCCAGCCCGGCACCGACGATCGCGGTGCCGGCGGGAAGCGCGGCGAACAGCCGGCGTACCGGCTCGGTGAGGACTCTCACGGGGCCTCGGGCGGTGGTGGCGGGGCCGGGAGGGTGTGCGCCGGCTCGGTCAGCACGCCGCGCTCCCGGTTGACCAGCTCCGCCTCGCGCAGCGCGACCGCACGGGCCAGGTCGGTGAGGCGATCGCCCATGTCGCGGAACCGCAGGTAGAAGTTGAGCACCACGAAGATGAACGCCACCACCAGCAGGTACAGCAGCAGGTCGGCGCCGCGGCCCACGCCCAGCCGCTGCGCCACATAGGTCACGTCGTCCGGGCGCAGCACCGCCCACACGTTCAACGCCAGGAACCCGAAGAACGCCAGCCGTTTGCCGGCCTGCAGCCGTACCCCGTGCTGCCATCGGATGAAACCGAACAGCAGGCCGGCGACCGCGACCAGCAGCAGGACCTGGATCACCATCGTGGTCAGATCCTCCGGTTGCGCATGCCGAGGTCGAACAGGATGTTCACACCGTTGACCAGCGACTGGCCCTTGGAGCGCGAGTAGTCGGTGTAGAGGATCGTCACCGGCACCTCCACCACCCGCCAGCCGCCGCGCGCCAGGTTGGCAACGATCTCCGAGGCGTGCGCCATGCCGTTCATCCGGATCCGCAGCCGCTCGGCGACCGGCCGGGTCAGCACCCGCAGCCCGTTGTGGGCGTCGGTGAGCCTCAGCCGGCGGCTGCGCGGGCTGAGCGCCGCCACGATCCGCAGCACCAGCTTCTTCAGCCACGGTACGGTGCTGCCGCGCTCCAGGAACCGGCTGCCCAGCACCGCGTCGACCTCCCCGCCGCGGGCCACCTCGAGCATCGCCGCCGCATCGGTGACCCGGTGCTGCCCGTCGGCGTCGAAGGTCACGAAGTAGCGGGAACCGGGTCGGGCCAGGGCGTACGTCAGGCCGGTCTGCAGCGCGGCGCCCTGCCCCATGTTGACCGGGTGGCGTACCAGGTGGGCGCCGGTGGCGGCGATCTCGGAGCCGGACGCGTCGCGGCTGCCGTCATCGACACAGACCACATTCGGGAACACCGGCAGCAGCTCGGTGATGACCTGGGCGATGACCTTCTCCTCGTTGTAGACGGGGATGATCACCCAGGTGTCCTTGGTGTCGGACATCTGTGGTCAGGCTCCTGAAATCGCATGGCCGCGGATCGGCTGCCGCTATGCTAGCGACCCATTCCCGCTGGGTACGGCGCGGCGTCCGCCGAACACGGCGGGCAGGTCCGGCGACTACCGGTTCTGGGGGAAACCCAGACTCACCCCGCCCTGGTCGACCCAACGGCTGGTCACGGCCTTGGTACGGGTGTAGAAGTGCACTCCGTCCGGCCCGTACGCGTGCGCGTCACCGAACAGCGACTGCTTCCAGCCCCCGAACGAGTGGTACGCCACCGGCACCGGGATCGGTACGTTGATCCCGACCATGCCGATCTCGACCTGGTACTGGAACCGGCGCGCGGCGGCGCCGTCGGCGGTGAAGATCGCGGTGCCGTTGCCGTACGGGTTGGCGTTGACCAGCTCCACCGCGTCGGCGTACGAGCCGGCCCGCACCACCGACAGCACCGGGCCGAAGATCTCGTCGGTGTACACCGGCATGGTGGGCGTGACGTGGTCGAACAGGGTGGGTCCGAGCCAGAAGCCGCCGCCTTCGCCGTCGATCGGGTGTTTGCGGCCGTCGACCACCAGTTCGGCGCCGTCGGCGACGCCGGCGTCGAGGTAGCCGGCCACCCGGTCCCGGTGGGCGCGGGTGATCAGCGGACCCATCTCGCAGCCGGGCCGGGCGCCGTCACCGACGTGCAGGTCGGCCATCCGCTCGGCGATCTTCTCCACCAGCGTGTCGCCGACCGGGTCGACCGCGACCACCGTGGAGATCGCCATGCAGCGTTCCCCGGCGGAGCCGAAGCCGGCGGAGACCGCGGCGTCGGCGGCCAGGTCCAGGTCGGCGTCGGGCAGCACCACCATGTGGTTCTTGGCGCCGCCGAGCGCCTGCACCCGCTTGCCGTTGCGCGCGGCCGTTTCGTAGATGTAGCGCGCGACGGGGGTGGCGCCGACGAACGAGACCGCCTTCACGGTCGGGTGTTCGAGCAGCCCGTCGACGGCCACCTTGTCGCCGTGCAGCACGTTGAACACCCCGTCGGGCAGCCCGGCCTCGGTCCACAGCTCGGCGATCGCGACCCCCGCCGACGGGTCCTTCTCGCTGGGCTTGAGCACCACGGTGTTGCCGCAGGCGATCGCGAGCGGTGCGAACCACAGCGGCACCATCGCCGGGAAGTTGAACGGCGAGATGATCGCGACCACGCCCAGCGGCTGCCGGATCGAGTACACGTCGACCCCGCTGGAGGCGTTCTCGCTGTAGCCGCCCTTGAGCAGGTGCGGTACGCCGCAGGCGAACTCCACCACCTCCAGGGCCCGCTGCACCTCGCCGAGCGCGTCGGAGGTGACCTTGCCGTGTTCGGCGGTCAGGATCGCCGCGATCTCGGCCTTGCGGGCCGCCAGCAGTTCTCGGAACCGGAACAGCACCGTGCTCCGCTTCGCCAGCGAAGCGTCCCGCCACTCGGGGAAGGCCCGCGCGGCAGCGACCACGGCGGCCTCCACCTCGGCACCACCGGCGAAGTCCACGGCCGCGGCGACCTCACCGGTGGCGGGGTTGAAGATGTCGCCGGTACGCCTCGCCTCGCCCTGCCACGACCGCCCGTCGATCCAGTGGGTGACCCGCTTCATGAGACGTGCTCCTTGTTCACCACGGCGATGGTTTCGGCCAGGATGTCCAGCGCTTCGGCGGTCTCCTCCGCGGTGACCGACATTGGCGGCGCCAGCCGCAGCACGTTGCCGTAGAGGCCGCCCTTGCCGACCAGCAGGCCCCGGGCGCGGGTCTCCTCCAGGATCCGGGCCGCCGCGGCGGCGCTCGGTACGGTGCCACCGGGCTGCACCAGCTCGACGCCGACCATCAGCCCGGCGCCGCGTACGTCGCCGACGATCTCGTGCTGGGCGGCGATCTCCCGCAGCCGGGTGAGCAGCGCGGCGCCGAGGGTGGCGGCGTGTGCCTGCAGGTTGTGGTCGAGCAGGTAGTCCAGGGTGGCGCTGGCGGCGGCGGTGGCGAGCGGGTTGCCGCCGAACGTGGAGATCGAGTTCGCGGACAGACAGTCCATCAGCTCGGCGCGGGCCACCACGCCGCCGATCGCCACGCCGTTGCCGAGGCCCTTGGCGAAGGTCATCGCGTCCGGGGTCACGCCGTGCGCGCCGATGCCCCAGAAATGGTCGCCGGTGCGCCCCCAGCCGGTCTGCACCTCGTCGGAGACGAACAGGATGCCGTACTCGTCGAGGATCCGTTTGAACGCGGCGAACAGCCCCGGCGGCGGTACGTTGAATCCGCCCACGCCCTGGATCGGCTCGGCGATCATGCAGGCGACGTCGCCGGCGGTGGTGGTCTCGATGATGTTGCGCAGGTCGTCGGCGCAGGCGGCGATGTACTCCGGGTCCGGCAGGTCCCGGAACGGGCCGCGGTAGCGGTAGCCGCCGTGCACGTAGCTGACCTGCACCGGGCTCAGCGACGAGGCCGACCAGCCCCGGTTTCCGGTGATCGCGACCGTACCGAAGCCCCTCCCGTGGTACGAGTTGCGCAGCGCCAGCACCTGGTTGCTGCGCCGCAGCTGGGTGGCGAGCATCAGGGCCGCCTCGTTGGCCTCGGTACCGGAGTTGGTGAAGAACACCTTGGCGTCCCGGATCCCGGACAGGCGCGCGATCTTCTCCGCCAGCTCGACCTGCCGCCGTAACAGGTACAGCGTGGAGGTGTGCAGGATTCCGGTGTCGATCTGGGACCGGATCGCGTCGGAGATCTCGGCGATGTCGTACCCGACGCCGTTGGTGAGGATCCCGGCGAAGAAGTCCAGGTACTCGTTGCCGGCGGCGTCGCGTATCCGGCGCCCGGAGCCGCTGACGATCTCGATCGGCTGTTCGTAGTAGAGCGCCAGCCACGACGGCATCACCGCGCGGTGCCGCGCCAGCAGGTCCGTGCTGTTCTCTTCACTGGCTGCCATGCGCCGAGTGTCTTCCCCGCCGGCCCGGTCGCGACATGGACAACCTGTATCGATGTCAGGGCCACGGCGGTACGGTGTGCACACCGTACGCCGATCGGCGAGGAGCGGTGATGTATCCGAGCGTGACCGAGGTGCTGGCGTTGCCGGTGTTCGCCGAGGCGGACGCCACCGTGGTCGCGGGTGCCACCGGGTTGAGCCGCCGGGTCCGGTGGGTGCACGTCGCCGAGGTGGCCGACATCGCCGGGCTGCTGCGCGGCGGTGAGCTGGTGCTCACCACCGGCATCGCGCTGCCCGACGACGAGGCAGCCCTCGCCCGGTACGTCGACGACCTGGCCGCGGTCGGGGTCGCCGGCCTGGTGATCGAGCTGGTACGCCGCTGGCAGGACCGGCTCCCGGCCGCGCTCACCGCCGCCGCCGACCGGCACGGACTGCCCCTGGTGACGCTGGCCAGGGAGACCCGGTACGTCACGATCTCCGAGACCGTGATCGCGATGATCATGGACGCCCAGGTGGCGGAGCTGCGGGCGGCGCAGCAGGTGCACGAGACGTTCACGGCGCTCACCGTGTCCGGCGCCGAACCCGCCGCGATCCTGCGGGAGGTGGCGCGGATGACCGGTCAGCCGGTGGTGCTGGAGACCCTGACCCACCACGTCCTCGGCTACGACGCGGCGGGCCAGTCCTCCGGTGAGTTGCTCGGCGACTGGGAGGCCCGTTCCCGGGCGGTGACCGCGCCGGGCCGCACCGCGTACCACCCGGGGGCGGGGTGGCTGGTGACGATCGTGGGTGCCCGCGGCGACGACTGGGGGCGGCTGGTGCTGTGGGCGCCCCAGGCGCCACCGAGCCGGCACGTGGTGGTCGCCGAACGCGCCGCCGACGCGCTCGCGTTGAGCCGGCTGGTGGCCCGCGACCGGGACAGCCTGGAACGCCAGACCCACCGGCTGCTGCTCAGTACGCTGCTCGCGGCCACCCCGGCACCCGCCGACCTGCCGGACCGCTCCGCCGCGCTCGGGGTCGAGCTGCGCGGCCGGCAGCTGGTCGGGGTCGCGGTGCGGCCGCGGTCGATGCCCGCCACGCCGGCCGCGTCCGAGGTGCACGAGGTGCTGCGCAATCTCGCCGAGGCGACCGCGCAGGCGGCCCGCCGGGCGCGGATCCCCGCTCTGGTGGGGGTGGTCGACGAGGAGACCGTACGCGGGCTGGTGGCGGTGCCGCGGGCGGCGAACGCCGACGCGGCGCTGTGCCGGCTCGCCGCCCAGGTACACGCCGTGGTGGCGGGATCGGTGCGTGGCCTGTCGGTGGTGGTGGCCGCCGGCAGCACCATCCCGGACGGCCCGGACGCCGTCGCCGACGCGGGTCGCAGCCTGCGTGAGGCGGCGCACGTGGCACGCGCCGCGCTGCGC
>JBOGDE010000009.1:0-36521 GCA_050701695.1 Micromonosporaceae bacterium | reverse complement strand
GGAGGTGACCGCGCCGCTGTCGCCGCGCCGGCCGCTGCGGGTGGCCCAGACCGCCGCCGTCGCCGCCGAGCCGCAGGCGCGTGAGCGCGGCTTCGGTGGGCAGCTTCCGGAGACCGAGGGCCCGCTCACCGTCGCGCAGGCGATCAACCGGACCCTCGGCGACGCGCTGGCCGCGTACCCCCAGCTGGTCCTGTTCGGGCCGGAGGTGGCGCGGGCCGGGACGCACGGGGTGACCGAGGGGCTGCGTCAGGCGTACGGGGCCGCGCGGGTCTTCGACACCTTTCCGGACGAGACGGCGGTGCTCGGCCTCGGGCTCGGCGCCGGGCTCGCCGGTCTGCTGCCGGTGGCGGAGCTGCCGGCGCTGGCGCAGCTGTCCAACGGCGCGGCGCAGCTGCGGGACGAGGGCGCCTCCACCCAGTTCTTCTCGCAGGGGGCGTACCGCAACCCGCTGGTGGTCCGGGTCGCCGGCTTCGCCAGCTCGGACGGGTACGGCGGCCACGCGTGCAACGAGAACGCGATCGGGGCGCTGCGGGAGATCCCGGGCCTGGTGATCGCCGCACCGGCCCGTCCGGACGACGCGGCGGAGCTGCTGCGTACCTGCCTCGCGGCCGCGATCACCGACGGCAGCTGCTGTGTGTACGTCGAGCCGCTGCCGCTCTACCACACCCGCGACCTGCACACCGACGGCGACGGCGGTTGGCTCGCGCCGTACCCCGCCCCGGAGGCGTGGGTGAGCGGCCACGTCCCGATCGGAAAGGCGCGCGGCTACGGCGACGGCACCGAGCTGACCATCGTGACGTACGGCGACGCGCTGCGGGCCAGCCTGCGGACCATGGAGAAGCTGGCCGGGGAGGGCATCGCGACCCGGGTGGTGGACCTGCGGTGGCTGGCCCCGCTGCCGCTGGAGGACGTGGTACGCGAGGCGGAGGCCACCGGGCGGGTGCTGGTGGTCGACCCGGCGCGCCGCAGCGGCGGGGTGGCCGACGCACTCGTCACCGGGCTGGTCGGCGCCGGCTTCACCGGCCGGGTCGGCGTGGTGGCCAGCGAAGACACCTACGTGCCACTGGGCCCGGCCGCGGCCCACATCCTGGTGACCGAATCCGCGGTCGAGCAGGCGGCGCGTACGCTCGTGGCCGAACGGCACTGAGGGCGATCTTGGGCGAATACTTGGGTGCGCCACTTGCTTTCGCGCCCGGGACTGTGTGAACTACGCGCTGACGGTGCTTGAGGCACACCGACGTTACGAGGGGGCAGGCAGGTGAGCGCGACCGCGGGTCAGGCCGACGGCCTGAAGAGCCTGGCGGACCGGCTTGGCGTGGAGCCGGACATGGTGGTCATGGAGGTCGGGTACGACGAGGACGTTGACGAGGGGCTTCGCGAGGTCCTGACCGACCGGTGTGGCGAGCTGGTCGACGAGGACACCGACGAGGTCGTCGACGTGGTGCTGTTGTGGTGGCGGGAGGACGACGGCGATCTGGTCGACGCTCTGATGGACGCGCGTACCCCGCTGGCGGACAGCGGCGTGATCTGGCTGCTGACCCCGAAGGCGGGACGCGACGGCCACGTCGAGCCGAGCGACATCACCGAGGCGACCCCGACCTCGGGGCTGCAGCAGACCTCCAGCGTCAGTGTCGGACCGGACTGGGTGGCCGGCCGCCTGGTGGCTCCGAGGGCCAACCGCAAGAGCCGGTAGCGGGTTCGGCCGCCGGCGGGTCGGTGCGTACCATCGGGGAAGATTCGTGACCCGAGACCGACAAGCCGGAAAGGGACCCCTTATGCCGCTCGAGGTTGGCACGCAGGCGCCCGCCTTCACGCTCAAGGACCAGAACAACCAGCAGGTCTCGCTGGCGGACTTCGCCGGCAAGAAGAATGTGCTGCTGGTGTTCTACCCGCTGGCGTTCACCGGCGTCTGCCAGGGTGAGCTGTGCGAGATCCAGGAGAACCTCAACGAGTACGCCAGCGACGACGTGCAGGTGCTCTCGGTGAGCGTGGACTCGCCGTACTCCCACAAGGTCTGGGCCGACCAGCAGAGCTTCGAGTTCCCACTGCTCGCCGACTTCTGGCCGCACGGCGCGGTGGCGCAGGCGTACGGGGTGTTCAACGACGCGGCCGGGATCGCCAACCGCGGCACCTTCGTGATCGACAAGCAGGGTGTGGTCCGGTTCGCAGAGATGAACATGCCCGGTGACGCCCGTGACCAGGGCGGCTGGAAGAAGGCGCTGACCGAGCTGGCCGGATAGCGGGCTGGCCGGATAGGTACTCTCGGCGGCGGCACGGTACGGTTGCTCCTGGCATCGCGTGCGGTGCCGCCATCAGGGCGTGTAGCTCAGCGGGAGAGCTCTCGGCTTACAACCGAGCGGTCGCAGGTTCGATCCCTGCCGCGCCCACGGGCCGATCTGTCGTGCCAGACGGGCACGTCTTGGCCAGTTGGCCGTCATTCTGCTCCGGGGCCGAGCCCCGGAAACCCCACGTCACCAGGTTCCGGTCCGCGGGCCCGTTTCGGTCGGAAGCTCTCCGCTGACTACGCCCTGGAGTAACCGCGCACCGCCGAGAGTAGGAATCATCCACATGCCCCTGAAGGTCAGCGAGATAATCAAGATCCTCGAAGCCGATGGGTGGTACCAGGTCGGGCAGCGCGGAAGCCACAGGCAGTACAAACACCCGACCAAGCGGGGGCGGGTGACCGTGCCGGGCAAACTCGGCAGAGACTTGCCCTTGGTACGGAGCGCAGCATCCTGAAGCAAGCAGGGTTGAGGAGACCACAGTGAGCCAGTACGCAGTGATCATCGAACGCGCCGAAGACGGCGGGTACGGCGCGCACTCTCCTGATGTGCCCGGCTGCGTCGCTCTCGGCGACACCGAGGAAGAGGCGCTCCGCGAGTACGCCGACGCGCTGAGGTACCACTTCGAAGGCTTGCGCGAGGATGGCATACCGATTCCCGAGCCTTCCACGCACATCGTCAGCGTTTCCAGCGTCGAAGCCGCCTGATACCGCAACCGGCTAGAGTCGCACCACCACCACGGATACGGAATCCCGTACCGCCCATCCCACTGTGCCCTATCGAGGCAGCCCTAGCGCTCGGTCAGTTTGAGGAACTCGACGGTGATTCGGACCGGTGGGCATGGGTAGTGCGCGTCGGTGTGCAGCCAGGTTGCGGAGCAGTAGCAGCAGCGGCCGTCGGGTAGTGGGGCGTGGCGACGTAGCGTCTGGGCACCGGTTCGGCGCAGGACCGCGATGATCTCGGGGGGCAGCAGCGGCCCGGGTTGGTCGATCATGACAGGGCGTCCAGGACGCGCCACGCGAACAGGCCGATGAGCTGCACGGCGCAGAGGACCAGGCCGGCGGCGAGCAGCCAGTCTCGCCAGTCGTACTCGCTCGCGTGAGGTGCGGGCGCTCGCGCGCCACCGGTGCACAGTGGACACCGCAGTGTCTCGCCGCATTCCCGGCACCACCGCAGTGAGCGCCTGAACGTCGTGAGGCCCGCCAGGAAGCCCAACACGCCCCCAGCCACCAGCGCCAGCATTTGCGGCCACACCCGTCTACCCCTTCCGGTGAAACGGTCGACCCCGCAATGGGGGACCTACGAAGAGCTTGTGGGGAAAGGCTGTGCGATGCAATACTAAACGCCGATCTCACGACTACTCAGAGTGAAGACGGGGCGTATTTCATGGCGAAGGAACGAGACACTTCACTAGGCTCCACGGTGCCGCGACGCCAGCTCGGCCGCGAGTTGCGCAAGCTACGGGAGGAGGCAGGCTTGACTGTCAGCCAGGCAGCCGAGGCCGTCGGTCGATCCGGGCCCACGCTGTGGCGTATCGAGAAGGGCGGATCACCGATGCGCCCTGGGGACGTGGCCGGGATGTGCCTGATCTACGGTGCCGCGCCGGAGGTCACCGAGGCGCTCATCGCGCTGGCCAAGGAGACCAGCAGCCCGGGCTGGTGGCGAAGCTACACCGGCGCGATACCGGCGTGGTTCGACACCTTCGTAGGCCTTGAGCAGGCGGCCAGCCACCTTCGGTTGTACAACGGCGAATTCGTCCCTGGTTTGCTGCAGACGGAGCGATACGCAGAAGCGACGTTCCGAGCGTTCAGGCCAGCCCGCAGCGAGAGCGAAATAGCTGAGCGGGTAGCGGTGAGGATGCGCCGTCAGCGGATCCTCACCCGTGCGATTCCGAAACCACCGAGGCTGGAGGTGATCCTAGGGGAGGCCGCGCTGCTGCGGCCACCTCGTGACGCGTCCGCCATGGCGGAACAGTTGCGGCGGCTCAGAGAGGCCACCGAGCTGCCGAACGTCACCGTCCGGGTGTTGCCGCTGGCCGCCTCGCTGGAGTGCGCGCCCGACGGCAGCTTCCACATCTTGGAGTTCCCACCGAACGGAAGGCCCGGCGAGCCACCAACGGTCTACAACGACAGCCTGACCGGCTCCCTCTACCTGGACAAGCCAGCCGAGGTCACGGCGTACCGGGAGGTGTGGCAGAGCATTTCGGACAGTGCGCTGTCTAAGGCGGATTCCCTCGACATCATGAAGACCACCACCGGAAGGTACGAGAATTGAGCGAGATCATCTGGCGTAAGTCGACGCGAAGCGGAGAGGGCGCCAACTGCGTGGAAGTGGCGACCCTGCCCGACCGCGTGCTGGTACGGGACAGCAAGAACCCCGACGGGCCGAAGCTGACCTTCACCCACGGCGAATGGCGCGCCTTCGTCGGGGGCGTCAACGACGGAGAATTCACCCTCTGAGCCAGCGCCCTGCCGGATCTTCGGCCAGACCCACGTGTGCCGGATGCGTGACCGCCCCGCTCACGACGCTGGGAGCGGGGCGGCCACTGTGGGGTGGTAGGTCAGCTCACAGGATGCCGCGGGCGGCGAAAGCGTTCTGGCAGGTGGTGGCGGCGGCCTCGCCGTACAGTCGGCGGGCGGTGTCGACCGTGGTCTGCGCGGCGGCCCGGAACGAGGTGTTCGGGGCGTAGGAGAACTGCGCCTCCAGCACGATCGTCGCGGACTGGTCGCGGCCGAGACCCTGGTAGATGTCCCAGAGCGCGCGGGACCAGATCTCACCGTCGCGGTGTACGGAGTTCTGCATGTCGTCCGGGTAGATCTTGGTGCCGTCGATCCGGCGCAGGCAGTACGGCTTGGTGGAGTCGTACGACACCGCGTCCCAGTCGGCGATGCAGGCCAGCGGGGTGGTGGCGGTGTCCGGGTTGTTCGGGACGGACATGATCATCGCCCACCAGTCGCCGAAGCCTTCGCCGATCGAGCCGCCCTCGTGGGAGGAGCCGAAGTTGGGCACCTGGGCGTCCTGGATCGCGTGGCCGTACTCGTGCCAGACCACTTCGAGGTCCTCGGCGTCGTCCACGCCTCCCGTACCAGAGGTGATCTGGTCTTTCGACGGGCTGTAGTAGGAGTTGTCGGCCTTGTAGCCGGTGGTGCGGAAGTTCTGTGCCTCGTTGTTCACGCCGGTGAAGCCGAGGCCCTGGATGTACTCCTGGGTGGAGGTGATGCCGTAGTACGCCATCACCTGCTCGAACTCGCGCTGTGAACGGTTGAACAGGAACGTGCCGGTGGCGGAGGAGACCTCGCGCTTGCTGACGTTGGTCGCGTACGCCCCGTCGAGGTTGCCGGAGCCGTCGAGCTGGGTCAGGGTGACGTTCTTGTACGCGCCGGCCAGCGCCGGGTAGTCGGCGTCGTTCTGGTCGGTGAGGGTGTCGTCCTGCAGCGTCGCGACCGGGTGGGGATCGAACACCCGGCCCTGCCCGTCGGCGTGCTGCGAGATCCTGTCGACCTTCAGCACGGCGCCGGAGCCGGCGTCGACCAGGGTGCGCCACTGACCCTTGCCGTTCTCGCTGATCACCGCGTACGCCAGGGTGGCGCGCTCGCCCGGTACGACTACCAGGTCGCTGCGGAAGGCGTGTGACGCGGTGCGGCCGGTGGCGGCGGCGACCGCCTGGTCGCGTCCGACGGCGGCGCGGGTCCGGTTCAGCGAGCCGACGTCGCGGCGGCCGTCCTGGATGGTGACCGTGCCCGACGCGGTGTCGGTGTGTCTGGCGTAGTAGCCGCCGAGCACGTCGTGGCCGGCGTAGGTCTGGGCGTACCACTGGTGGGTGCCCAGCAACGAGCGCTGGGTGCTGACGAGGGTGAGGTCGGAGGTCGCGGCCTGGGCGGTCGGGACCGCCAGGGCGGCGACGGCGAGGCCGGCGACGACGCCGGCCGAGGTGGCGGCGGCGATGCGGGTGCGGCGGGATGCGAAGGACATGAACGCCTCCGGGGCGAGGGGTGTACGGCCGATGACCGCCGTGGTCATCGCCCGGACCGTAGCCACCTGTCCACCCGCCACGGAAGGCGTTGACGGAGATTTTGTTGCTCGGATGGGGGAAGGGCAGGAAGAGTTTCGGGATATCCCTACCAGGCGGTGTCTTCGTCGTCGTCCCGGGCCAGCACCGCCACCTCGTCCGGCTTCTGTGGCAGCACCGAGGACAGGTACGACGGCAGCGCGACGGTGAAGCCGACGTCTTCGCTGGCCTGCTCGGAGAGGTACCAGCGGTGGTCGAGCAGCTGGTGGAAGACCTCCGGCGGCTCCAGCTTGCCGCGCAGCTCGGGCGGGACCGCGCGTACCACCGGCTCGAAGATCTGGGTCAGCCAGCGGTGCGCGCCGGCCTGTTCGTCGGCGATGTCGTGCGCGGCGCGGAACCGGTCCAGGTCGTTGAGCAGCCGCCGCGCCTGGTTCTCCTGGGTACGCAGCCCGGTGAGCCGTTCCAGCCGCCGCGCGTGGTGGCCGGCGTCGACCACCTTGGGGGTGAGCGTGAAGCCTTCCTCGGCGGTGGCCAGCGCCAGCTCGGCGACGTCGAAGCCGAGGTCGTTGAGCCGGCGTACCCGCTGCTCCAGCTGGTGCCGCTCCTCGGCCGGGACGAACTGCGTGTACGTCAGCTCGCGCCACAGCGTGCCGTAGCGTTCGAGCACCTCGTCGCTGACCGCCTCGGGATCCACGGAGGGGTCCAGCAGCCCGGCGGCCTGGATGTCGAGCGCTTCGCCGTACAGGTTGACCCGGGCCAGTTCGACGTCCTCGGTACGTTGCCCGTCGGACAGTTGCGGGTGCAGTGCCCCGGTCTCGGCGTCGACCAGGTACGCGGCGAACGCGCCGGCGTCGCGCCGGAACAGCGTGTTCGACAGCGAGCAGTCGCCCCAGAAGAAGCCGGCGAGGTGCAGCCGTACCAGCAGCAGGGCGAGCGCGTCGTAGAGCCGGTGCAGGGTGTCGGGTCGCAGCGTCTCGCTGAACAGCGCCCGGTACGGCAGCGAGAACGCCAGGTGCCGGGTGATCAGCGCGGCGTCGAGCTCGGGCCCCCGGTCGTAGACCACCGCGACCGCCTCCACCGCGGGGGCGCTGATCCGTTCCAGCCGGCGCAGCAGGGCGTATTCGTGTTCGGCGGAGCGGCGCGAGGTCTCCTTGACCGCGTACACGGTGCCGGCGATCTCGACGAACCGCACCACGTGCCGGGAGATGCCGCGCGGCAGGCTCACCAGCCGTTCGCTGGGCCACTGTTCCAGCGGCGTCGACCACGGCAGGTCGAGCAGGCCGGCATCGGCCGGTACGGCGGTCAGGCGCACCCGTCAACTATGCCCCGGGCCAGGCCGCCGCGGCCGCGATCAGTGGGGTACGGCACGTACCACCGGCGAGGTCGTGCCCACCGGCGAGGTCGTGCGCCGGGAAGCCACGGGGCGTGGCGCGTCGAGCAGTGCCTGCTGCACCCGGTACGGGTCGGCGAGCCGCCACTCGACGGTCTGCGGCGCGACCCGCCACCGCACCCGCCCCTCGGGGAACCGGGTCGGCGGCGCCGGCACCCAGGAGCCGGAGGTGTGGCGTACCACGTCGGGGCGGTTGGCGAGCTCGGGCCGCAGCCCTTCTCCTGGGCGCTCGGGCCGCAGCCCTTCTCCGGGGCGTACGAAGAACAGCCAGGAGCCTGTGGGGGTGATCGCCACCGGGCAGCCGGTCTCGCCGAGCATCTCCAGCGCGGCCTCGCCGGCCCACCCGGGCGCCTCGATCACGTCGCAGCCCGAGCCGGTGGCGAGCAGCACGCTGTGGTCCCGCCGCGCCCACCAGCCGAGCACGTTGACCACGTCGCAACTGGCGACATGTCGCCAGTTCTCGTACGCCGGGTGACAGCCACTGGTGGGGCATCCGGCACGGTCGCAGGCAAACCGGGCACCGGTCCGGTATGCGCCTGGTACCACGGGCCAGCCGTGGCGCGCATACTGCAGGGCAGCACGCCGTAGCAGTGCACGCTGTAACTGACGCGGGTGAACTGGCCACCACATGTCATGACCTCCTCGTTACCGCTGGACTGGCAATGTCGTTACGCCGTATGAACCGATGATGTGAATCGGGTTCGTCAGCAACGCTAAGGAGGCCACTGAGTAGCGGAGCGCACACCCAGTGCGATGGAGCCCAATCGGGTGACTTCGATGAGGAAGGGTGTGAACTTCGCTTTGGCGCGAAGAGGATTCGGGTTGTGTTGAGACGCGAAAACCACCGGCGGGGGACCGATCGGCACGCGGGTGGCGCGACACACCAGGGCACGTCTCCACGCCTGAGACCTTCGCGATCAGGGCACTTTGGGGGGCAACGATGGAGAATCTGCCAATAGGGCGACGGGTGGCGTACTGGCGACAACGTCGCAAGATGTCACAGCAGGTCTTCGCCGACCGGATCGGCAAGTCCAAGAGCTGGGTCGACAAGGTGGAGCGGGGGGCCCGCCGGCTCGACAAGTTCTCGGTGCTGTACGAGATCGCCGACGTGCTGCAGGTCGACGTGCAGCTGATGCTGGGCGACTACCCGAAGCGGCGCCCCGAGAGCGTCAACTGCATCGACGAGGTCGAGGTCGAGGAGATCCGCGACGCCCTGGAGCGCTACGACCGGATCGGCTCGCTGTTCGAGCCGGTGGTCGCCGAGCCGCCGTCGCTGGACGAGCTCGACAAGGCCGTACGCCACGCCTGGATGGCCTTCCACCACGCCAAGTACGGCGTGCTGGCCCGTACCCTGCCCTCGCTGATCCGCGACGCCCAGGCCGCGGACGCGCTCTACGACGCCACCGGCAACCGGTCCGCCGCGTCGCTGCTGGCGCAGGCGTACCAGATCGCCGCATCGGTGCTGCGCAAGCTCGGCGAGTACGACCTGTGCTGGCTGGCCGCCGACCGGGCGATCGCGGTCGCCCAGCGGGCCGACGACCAGTTGCTGGCCGGCGTGGCCACGTACCGGGTGGCCAACGCCCTGCTCGCGCTCGGCCGGCCCCGCCCCGCGCAGAACCTCAACGTCACCGTGGCGCAGAAGCTCGGTCGCGACACCGAGAGCCCGGAACAGCTCAGCGTGTACGGCATCCTGCTGCTGCAGGGCGCGATGGCCGCGGCCCGGTCCGGCGACAGCCCGGCGGTGCGGGAGCTGATCGGCGAGGCGAGCGACGCGGCGGAAACCCTCGGGGTCGACGCCAACCACTACTGGACCTCGTTCGGCCCCACCAACGTGCTGGTGCACAAGGCCGCCGCGGCCGTCGAGCTGGGCGACGGCCACGTCGCGGTGCGGACCCACGAGCAGGAGCTGAGCACCGAGGCGCTGGGCAGCCTGACGCCGGAACGCCGCGCCAACCACTTCGTCGACGTGGCCCGCGGCTACACCCAGATCGGGAACCTGGAGACCGCCGGGGAGATGCTGCTCGACGCTGATCGACTGGCCCCGTCGGAGGTACGCTGCCGCCCGCTGGCCCACGAAGTGCTCACCGAGGTGCTGCGCCGGGCCCGTACCAATCCGGTTGGACCCCTGGTGGAACTGGCGGACCATATGGGCGTTGCGGTATGACGGGTGCCGTGAGGCCCGTCTTGTACGCACTGGTCTGTGGAAGTCCCGCCGCGCGGGATGTCGGAAAGCTGGTCGACCTCGCTCAGGAGGCCGGCTGGGAGGTGTGTGTCGTCGCCTCGCCGGACGGCCTGAAGTTCATCGACGCCGAGGAGTTGGAGAAACAGACCGGCTACCCGGTGCGCAGCCAGTACAAGCAGCCCACGGCCCCGGACATCCTGCCGCCGGCCACCGCGCTGATGGTGGCCCCAGCGACCACGAACACGGTCAACAAGTGGGCCGCCGGGATCAGCGACACGCTGCCGCTCGGGCTGCTGGTGGAGGGCCTGGGCAAGGGGCTGCCGATCGTCGCGGTCCCGTTCACCAACGCCGCGCAGGCCGCCCACCCGGCGTTCGAGGAGAACATCGCGAAGCTGCGCGGCTGGGGTGTCGACGTGGTGTACGGAGAGGAGTTCTACCCGCTGCACCCGCCCGGCACCGGCGACAACCACGTCGCGAAGTTTCCCTGGCAGTGTGCCTTCGACCGGCTGGTCGCCCGGATCGGCCGGTGACACCGGGTTTGCCGGACAGACACGGGCCGGCAGCGCGCGCCGTGGCCCCGGACCGGGTAGCCTGCCCGCCGTGACCTCGCCACCGTCTGTTCGCGATCTCGTCGCGGTGCTGGACGCCTGGTACCCGCCGGCCTGGGCCGAGTCGTGGGACCGTGTCGGGCTGGTGCTCGGCTATCCCGACCAGCGGGTACGCCGGGTGCTGCTCGCCGTCGACGTCACCCCCGCGGTGGCGGCGCAGGCCACGGCGACCGGTGCGGAGCTGATCGTGGCGCACCACCCGCTGCTGCTGCGCGGGGTGTCCAGCGTGGCGCCGACCAGCCACAAGGGCCGCATCGTGCACGAGCTGATCCGGGCCGGTGTGGCACTGTTCGCCGCGCACACCAACGCCGACGTCGCCAACCCTGGTGTCTCCGACGCGCTGGCCGCCCGGCTCGGGCTCACCGAGCTGCGCCCGCTGCGCGCCGCCGGTGGTGCGGCGGCGGGGGAGGGCCGCGGGTTCGGGCGGATCGGCGTACTACCGGCGCCGTTGTCACTTCCGGACTTCACGGCGCTCGCGGTCCGCGCCCTGCCCGCCACCGATTCGGGGGTACGCTCCGCGGGCCCCGATGCGGCGCTGGTGCGCACCGTGGCGGTCTGCGGCGGGGCGGGCGAGGAGTTCCTGGCCGATGCCACCGCGGCCGGCGTGGACGCGTACCTCACCGCCGACCTGCGGCATCATCCGGCCTCGGAGCACCTGGCCGACGGCGGTCCCGCGCTGGTCGACGCCGCACACTGGGCCACGGAGCGACCGTGGCTGGATACCGTGGCCGCCCGCCTGGCCGCCGAGTGCGGGGTGGAGACTGTGGTCAGCGATCTCAACACCGACCCGTGGCGCTACCACGCCGGCGTACCCGAGAAGGAGGACCAGCTTCCGTGAAGGCCGCCCCCGATGCGCAACGGCGCCTGCTGGACGTACAGGCGATCGACACCTCGCTGGCGCAGCTGGCGCACCGCAGCCGAAACCTGCCGGAGCACGCCGAGCTGGACAAGCAGGCCGAGCAGCTCCAGGTGCTTTCCGACGACCGTGCCAAGGCGCTGGTCGCGGTCGACGACCTGGACCGCGACATCGCCCGGATGGAACGCGACGTCGACCAGGTACGCCAGCGCGCCGCCAAGGACCAGAGCCGCCTCGACTCCGGCTCCGGCGCCGCGAAGGAGCTGGAGAGTCTGCAGCACGAGCTGGCGACGCTCGCCCGCCGGCAGACTGAGCTGGAGGACGCCGAGCTGGAGCTGATGGAGCGGCGGGAGACCGCGCAGTCGGAGCTGGACGCGATCGATGCCCGGATCGCGAACCTGACCGAGGAGCACCGGGCGACCGAGCAGCGCCGCGACACCACCGTCGCCGAGATCGCCGCCGAGCGGGAACGGCTGGACTCCGAGCGCGGCCCCCTGGTGGGCTCGCTCCCGGAGGACCTGGTCGCGCTGTACGAGAAGATCCGGGAGCAGAGCGGCCAGGGCGCGGCGCTGCTGCGGGCCCGCCGCTGCGAAGGCTGCCACCTGGAGCTTTCTGGCGGCGACATGGGCAAGGTGCGCGCCGCCGCCGAGGACGAGGTGGTGCGGTGCGAGGAGTGCCGCCGGATCCTGGTGCGTACCGGGGAGTCTGGACTGTGAGCTCCGCTGGCCCGAACCGGGTCGTCGTCGAGGCCGACGGCGGGGCGCGCGGCAATCCCGGCCCCGCCGGGTACGGCGCCGTGGTGCTCGATCCCGACACCGGTCAGGTGCTCGCCGAACGCGCCGAAGCGCTCGGCACCGCCACCAACAACGTCGCCGAGTACTCCGGGCTGATCGCCGGGCTGACCGCCGCCGCCGAGCTGGGGGCCAGGGTGGTCGACGTACGGATGGACTCCAAACTCGTGGTGGAGCAGATGTCCGGCCGGTGGAAGATCAAGCACCCCGGGCTGCGCCCCCTGGCCACCGAGGCGGCGCGGCTGATACGCGGCTTCGACGCCGTGGAGCTGCGCTGGATCCCGCGCGCCCAGAACACCCGTGCCGACGCGCTCGCCAACGCCGCGATGGACGCCGCCGCCGGATCGGGGCGTACGGCGGGAAAAGCGGAGCCGGCTCGCACTGAGCCGGCTGCCTCCGCCGCGGCTGCCCCGAGTGAGGCCGTTGCGCCGGTGCCACGGCACTGGGCACCGCCGGCGGTTGAGCAGACCCGGCTGATCCTGGTACGCCACGGCGAGACCGCGCTCTCCGCGCAGCGTCGCTTCTCCGGGCGTGGTGACCCCGAGCTGACCGACAAGGGGCAGGCCCAGGCGCTGGCCACCGCGGCGCGGATCTCCACGCTGCTCGGCGAGACCCCGGCGCGGCTGGTCAGCTCGCCGCTGGCGCGGGCCCGGCAGACCGCCGCCGAGGTCGCCACCATCCTGGGAGAGGTCCCGGTCGCGGTCGAGGACGCGCTGGTGGAGTGCGACTTCGGCGACTGGGAAGGCCACACCTTCGCCGAGGTACGCGAGCGCTGGCCCGCCGAGCTGGGCGCCTGGCTGGGCTCGACGGCGGTCGCACCGCCCGGTGGCGAGTCGATCGACGACGTGGCCGCCCGTGCGCTGCCAGCTGTGGCGAAGCTGCGGGAGACGTACCACGGCGAGACGGTCGTGGTGGTGGGGCACGTGACCGGCATCAAGCTGCTGCTGCGCGACGCGCTCGACGGTGGGCCAGGGTTCCTGCACCAGCTGCACCTGGATCCCGCCGGGGTGTCCATCGTGGACAGCTGGGCCGACGGCGGGGTCTCGGTACGGCTGGTCAACGACACCAGCCACCTCGGCCGGCTGGCCACCTGAGCGGTCTCAGGTGAACGCGCGTACCAGTAGCAGTACGCCGATCCCGACGCCGTACGCCACGATGATCCAGCGCAGCGTCTGCGACGGGATCCGGCGGGTGCCCAGCGCTCCCAGGTAGCCGCCCACCAGGGTGGCGGGCGCCAGCACCAGCACCGCCCACCACCGCACCGGCCCGAACACGCCGAACACCACCGCGGTGACCAGCCCGACGGTCACCGACAGGGTGTTCTTGAGCGCGGTGATCCGGGCCATCGGCTCGTGCAGCACCACCGCCAGCACCGCCACCAGCACCACTCCGAGCGCGGCGCCGAAGTAGCCGCCGTACACCGAGCCGAGCCCCGCGAGCAGGTGCAGGTACAGCCGCTGCCGCCCTGGCGGCAGGTCCTGGGGGTGCCCGACCACGCGGCGCAGCCGTTCCTGGAACGCCAGCCCCGCCGTCGCGCCCAGCACCAGGAACGGCACCACCAGCTCGAACGCCCGCGCCGGCGTCAACAACAGGATCGTGGCGCCGGTCGCGGTCCCGACCACCGTGGTCGCCATCAACTGGTACGCCCGGCGCGTCTGGCCGGTCAGGTCGGCGCGGCTGCCGTACACACTGGCGAGGTATCCCGGGCAGACCGAGACCGAGTTGGTGACGTTCGCCGCGACCGGTGGCAGCCCGGCGGCGAGCAGCGCCGGGAAGCTGATCAGAGACCCGCCGCCCGCCATCGCGTTCACACCACCCGCCGCCACCCCCGCCACGAGCAGCAGCAGAACGTCGCCGAGATCCACAACTGCCGAGGTTAGCCGTACCATTGGGGGTACGGCGGACGAGCCGGCCGGGCGGCCGCGTCGACGGGGTTACCCGTCGCCGAGGAACGTCCGGGCTCCACAGGGCAGGGTGGTTGTTAACGGCAACCCGGGGTGACCCGCGGGACAGTGCCACAGAAAGCAGACCGCCGCGTTTCGGCGCGGTAAGGGTGAAACGGTGGTGTAAGAGACCACCAGCACCCCGGGTGACCGGGGTGGCTCGGCAAACCCCACCCGGAGCAAGGTCAAGAGGGCCGTCGTTTCGGCGACGACCTGCGCGAACGTTCGAGGGCTGCCCGCCCGAGTTCGCGGGTAGACCGCTAGAGCCTGTCGGCGACGGCAGGCCGAGATGGATGGCCGTCCGTGGAAGCTCCGGCTTCCGCGACAGAACCCGGCGTACAGGCCGACTCGTCCGCCGTACCCCAGGGCCCGCACGCTGGGTTCTGTCGCGAGTTGGTCCTCGGGGATCAGTTGGCCGGCGGGGTGAAGACGCCGAACATGTTGCCGGACGGGTCGCGCAGGTACGCGAACGTTGGCGCGCCGGGGCCGACGTCGAGGTGCTTGCGCACCACGGCGCCGCCGAGCCGTTCGGCGTCGGCGCAGGTGGCCTCTACGTCCGCGACGAGGATGTAGAACACCGCGTGACCTGGCACGTCGCCGCCGGTGCCGAACACGCCGCCCATCGGGCGGTCGGCGCCGGAGGGCTTGATGTTGCGGTAGTCCATGCCACCGGATGCCGCCGGGCTGTCGGGTTCGAAGCTCCAGTCGAACAGGTCGCCGTAGAACTTCTCGGCACCATCGGGGTCGCTGGTGGCGACCTCGAACCAGGCCAGCATGCCGGGAACGGGGTTGGTCATGATCTCTCCTTCTGCTGTGGATCACCCGCCTAGTGGCGGGTGGCACCCACTGTCCCGACAGCTCGCGACAGCCCTATGTCGGTGTTGGCAGAAGTTCCTCGGGTTTCAGCGCGGAGGCCGGCAGTGTGATCCCGTAACCCGCGATCCCCGGCCCCTGAGCCGCCTGCGGTCGGCGTGGCAGGGTCGGCGTCGGTTCGGCCCAGGTGATCCGATCCATGCGGAACACACGATCGTCGCTCCTCAGGCGGCACCACGCGGTGAGGTAGGAGCCCTTGGGTCCGATGACGACATGCTGCGGCTCGACCTCTCGCTCCGTCACGACGCCTTCGACATCGACGTATCGGATGCGCATCACCTGGTTGTCTCGCACGGCTCGCCAGACGGTCTCGGCGACCTCGGTGTCGGGGGCGGCACCAGGCTTGACCAGCAGCCGCACCTTCTCGGCCGTGGTACGTGCCTCCCGGAGCGCTCGCTCAGGCATCGCGGCCGCGATCTTCTGCATCGCACTGCGAGCGTCGGGCGTGAAGAGCACGTGCTCGCTCTGGCTGAGCGCGACGGCCAGGGCCGCCGCCTCGCCCGGAGTGAAGTTGAGCGGCGGCAGACTCATCGACCGGTCGAGCGTGTAGCCGCCCCCTCGGCCCTGCCTGGTGGCAAGAGGTACGCCGGCCTGGCCGAGCGCGCTGAGGTCACGCTCGATGGTGCGTACGCTCACCTCGAAACGCGCCGCCAACTGGCGCGCCGTACGGCTGCGGCGGCCCGCCGCCCGCAGCTCCTCCACCAGCGCGTAGAGGCGGTCGATCCGGTTCATGCGCGGAGACTAGCGATCCCCGGTGACAGAAACGCCCCACGTGCTGTCAGTCTCGATGGCGCACGATGTTGATCACGTTGCCGTCTGGCGCCCGGATGAGGAACCGGCGCACCCCCCACGCCTCTGTCGTTATCGGGTGCACGATCTCGTAGCCGAGTCTCTGGGCTTCTTCATAAGCACCGTCGACGTCAGGCGTGTGGACCGAAATGACCGAATCCTCGGGTGAGGTCGCGTCGCGCGTGACGAGCTGAACGTTCGCCCCACTGTCGGGAGCGGTGTAGCGGGCCACCCATCCCATGTTGAACTCCTCCGTACTCAGCCCGAGGAAGTCGGTGTAGAAACCCTTAGCCGCCTCGACGTCGGCCACTCGAAGGTTGGCGGTGACACGTGTCGCGCGCATGCGGTCCTCCTACCAGCAAGCGGATGCGCCGCCCAATGATCGTCCGAGCGCCGCTGCGTGTCGACTCGGTACGCCGCGCAGGGCGTTAACGTCGGTGCTGTGACAGCACCCGAAATCTCCGTCGCCGCTCCGGAGGACCGTGGGCGGATTGTCGACACGCTGGTTGCGGCGTTCACCGACGATCCGGTGCTGCGGTACCTGTTCCCTGACAGGGGTGCGTATCCGACGTACGCAGCGGCCTTCTTCGGACATCTCTTCGACAAGCGCGTACACCGCGAAACGATCTGGACGATCGGGCGCGGCGCGTCGGTCGCGATCTGGGAGCCTCCGGCGGCCGGGGACGGGAGGCCGGAGGACAGCCTTGCCGGTCAGCTCCCCGCCGATGCGCTGGCCAGGGTCCGGGCGTACGACGGGGCGCTGCACGCCGCGCTGCCGGATGCGCCGTTCTGGTATCTCGGTGTGCTGGGCACCCATCCCGGGCACACCGGTCGGCGCTGGGGTCATGCCGTGATGGCGGCCGGGCTGCGTCGCGCCGCGGCCGAGGGCCTCCCGGCGGTGCTGGAGACCAGCAACCCCGGCAACGTCGAGGTGTACCGGCGGGCCGGCTGGGACGTGGTGCGCACCGTGACCGAGCCGCTGCCCATCTGGGTGATGCGACAGTCGCCGGTCTGAGCTGCCGGCTGCCTCACCCGGCGTCGGCGCCGGCGGGCTGCCAGAGCTGGATCGGGTTGCCCTCGGGGTCGACCAGCTCGGCGAACCGGCCGTTGGGGTAGTC
Organism: Micromonosporaceae bacterium; assembly: GCA_050701695.1. Taxonomy (GTDB): domain Bacteria; phylum Actinomycetota; class Actinomycetes; order Mycobacteriales; family Micromonosporaceae; genus WHSM01. The sequence goes on along the minus strand of JBOGDE010000009.1, from coordinate 19,680 downwards.
GTCGGCGTGCGGCTCGACCTCGATGCCGGCGGTGCGGAGCTGGGCGACCATCGCGTCGAGATCGCGTACCCGGAAATTGATCGACCATTGCTGCGCCGGCTCCCGGAAATGCGGCGAGTCGTCCGGCATCGCGGTGAACACCGTCGGCCCGGCCTGCTGCCGCCACGACGACTCGTCGTACGTGGCCGGCGGCGGCGCCACGCCGAGGTGGTCGGCATACCACTGGGTGAGGGCTTCGGGGTCACGGGCCCGGAAGAAGACCCCGCCGATCCCTGTCACGCGTTCCATGGACAGCAGGCTATCGCGGGGTACGCACCCCGATGGTGCGGGCGTACTCGGCGGCGAGCCACGGGCCGAGGTCGTCGAGCAGCATCGCGATCGCGTCCGGGTCGTCGACCGGGTCGTGGGCCAGCACGGCGGCCCGGCGCAGCCGCTCGGCGCGTTCGGGGTAGTGCCGGCCGCACAGCTCGGCGGAGAGCTCCAGGTCGCTGGTCCAGCCGCCCCAGCGTGGCATCACCAGCGTGAACCCGGTGCGTACGATCTTGCGCGCGGCACCCCGGCAGAGCCGCGCGGGTGGGCCGGTGTCGGCGCGGAACCGGTCCAGCGCCTCGGCGAGGTCGCCGTTGGTATCGCGGGCCAGCTCCACCGTCGGGCGGTATCGGGGGAGCCCGGTGGCGAGGTCGGGGCCGACGAGCGGCGTACACAGACAGGCGACGAAGAAACCCAGGTCATGGCGCTCCACTTCGGACAGCGCCGTCGTCACGCTCATGGTGAGCACGCCCCCGCCGTTGAGCTGGGGGTACGCCGCTTCCAGCGCCTTCTGCACGGTGTCGGCATCGGCGCGGTCGGCGTCGGTCGGTTCCTCACGCAGCACCGCCAGCAGATCCAGGTCCGCCCGGTACGGCACCGCGGTGCCGCGCGCGATCGAGCCGTACAGATAGCCGCTGTGCAGCCGGTCGCCGTACACCTCGACGAGCCGTTCCCGGGCCGCCGCCACCACCGGCCGGTACGGCTCCGTCACCTTCTCCAGCGCGCCCTCTCGGGCGATGTACCCGGCTGTGTCGAGGCCGCGTGACGTACCCATGGCCGCAGCATCGCTGGACGTCACGTTCGAGGCAACCGCATTCCGAGAACACCTACGGTGAGCTGCCGAGGTGGTTCTCGACGAACCCTAGGGGTTTGGGTGGCGCGGCGGCGGTCGCGACGGCATGGTGGAGCCATGGCCGGTGATCAAGAGTTCTACTGGTGTGTCAAGCATTCCCGGGTGGAGGCCAGCGACCAGCTGTGCGCCGCGCAGAACCGGCTCGGGCCGTACCCGACGCGGGCCGAGGCGGAGCAGGCGCTGGATACGGTGCGGCGCCGCAACGAGGAGTGGGAGGCCGAGGACGCTCGCTGGGCGGGTGACACCGACACCTGATCAGGTCACGCACCGGCTCTGCCTGGTAGGAAGGGGACCGTGGCGAATCTACGTGTACGTGCCCCTCGGATCGATTTCGGTGCGCTGCGGCAGGAGCTGAAGCTGGCCGGGGACTTCCCCGCCGACGTCAACCAGGAAGCCGAACAGGCGGCGCGGCGCTCCGCCGAGCTGGCGGGTGGGCTGCCTGACCGTACCGACATCGCACTGGTGACGATCGACCCGCCGGACTCGCTGGACCTGGACCAGGCGCTCGGCATCACGCGGCACCAGAGCGGCTACCGGGTGTACTACGCGATCGCCGACGTGCTGAGCTTCGTCTCCGGCGGTAGCGCGATGGACACCGCCAGCTGGGAACGCGGCCAGACCATCTACTTCCCCGACACCCGGGTGCCGCTGCATCCGCTGGTGCTCAGTGAGGGCGGCGCCAGCCTGCTGCCCGACCAGGTCCGCCCCGCGGTGCTGTGGACCATCGACCTGGACTCCGAGGGCGAGCAGACCGCGGTCAGCGTCGAGCGGGCGGCGGTACGCAGCCGCGCGAAGCTGAGCTACCAGACCGTGCAGGCCGACCACGACGCCGGCAGGCTCACCGATCCGATCGCGCTGCTGCCCGAGGTGGGGGAGCGGCGGATCGCCTGGCAGCGGGACCGGGACGCGGTCAACCTGCCGCTGCCCGAGCAGGAGGTCACCGGGCACGGGGACGGCTGGCGGCTGGAGCTGCGGGCGCCGTACCAGGTGGAGGAGTACAACTCGCAGATCTCGCTGCTCACCGGGATGGCCGCCGCGAGGATCATGCTCGACGCCGGGGTGGGGCTGCTGCGTACCCTCCCGAAACCACAGGAAAAGGACCTGACGCGGGTACGGGCCGCGGCCCGCGCCCTGGGCGCCGAGTGGCCCGACGACGGATCGGTGGCCGACGCGATCGCCAGCGTGGATCCGGCCACGCCGCGGGGCGCCGCCGCACTGGACGTGATCGCCGAGTTGCTGCGTGGCTCCGGCTACACCCCGATCGACGGTGCCCCACCCGAGGACCCTGGCCACACCGGCGTGGGCGCCGAGTATGCCCACGTCACCGCGCCGCTGCGCCGGCTCGCCGACCGGTACGCCACCGAGGTCTGCCTCGCGGTGACCTCCGGCGCCGAGGTGCCAGGTGAGCTGCGGGAGGCGATCGGGAAGCTTCCCGACGTGATGCGCGATACCGATCGGCGCGCCAACCAGGCCGAGCGGGCCGCCGTCGACCTCACCGAGGCGGTGCTGCTCTCGGGCCGGGTCGGGGAGGTGTTCGACGCCGCGGTGCTCGACGTCGACGGTGATTCCCGGGCGACGGTGACCCTGGAGGACCCGCCGGTGCAGGCCCGCTGTGACGGCGACGGACTCAAGCCCGGCGAGCGGATTCAGGTACGGCTCACTGAGGCCGATCCCACACAGCGGCGCGTACGGTTCACCGCCGTGTGAGGATGACCGGATGGTGGATGACGACACTGCCGATGTCGCGGATTTGACTCTCGCGATCCTGGGCGGTACGGGTGACCAGGGGCGCGGGTTGGCGTACCGGTTCGCGCGGGCGGGGCACCACGTCCTGATCGGGTCCCGGGACGCGGCCCGGGGTGCCGCATCTGCCGAGGAGCTGGCGAAGCTGCCTGGCGCCGAGGACGGCCGGGTCACCGGGGGTGACAACGCGACGGTCAGCGCCGAGGCCGACCTGGTGATCGCGGCGGTGCCGTACGACGGGCACGCGGCGACCCTGGAATCGATCCGTGACCAGCTCGCCGGCAAGATCGTGGTGGACTGCGTGAATCCGCTCGGCTTCGACAAGCAGGGGCCGTACCCGCTGGTGGTGCCGGAGGGGAGCGCGGCGCAGCAGGCGGCGGCGCTGCTGCCGGCCTCGACCGTGGTGGCGGCGTTCCACCACATCAGCGCGGTGCTGCTGGCAGACCCCGAGGTGGCCAGCATCGACACCGACGTACTGGTGCTGGGCGAGGACCGGGCCGCCACCGACCTGGTGATCGCGCTCGCCGCCCGGATCCCCGGGATGCGCGGCGTGTACGCCGGCCGGCTGCGCAACGCCCACCAGGTCGAGGCGCTGACCGCCAACCTGATCGCGGTCAACCGCCGGTACAAGGCCCACGCCGGGGTACGCATCACCGACGTCTGATGCGCGAGGCGTGTGATGCGTGATGACCTCGGGTCCGGGTACGCCGGGACGCCGACCCGGGTGGTGTCCCTGGTGCCGTCCCTGACCGAGGCGGTGGCGTACACCGCGCCGGAGCTGTTGGTCGGCGCCACCGACTGGTGCACCCACCCGCCGGGGTTGGACGTGGCGCGGGTCGGCGGCACCAAGTACCCCGATCTCGACAAGGTCCTCGCGGCGCGGCCCGATCTGGTGCTGGCCAACGCCGAGGAGAACCGCCGCGAGGACGTCGACGCCCTGCGGCAGCGCGGGATCGCCGTGTGGGTGACGTACCCCCGGAGTGTGGATCAGGCGCTGACCAGCCTGGACGCGCTTCGCGGCGCGCTCGGTGCCGACCGCCCGGCGTGGCTGGACGAGGCGGCGACGGCCTGGGCGGCGCCCGTGCCCGAGCCGCGGCGGACGGCGGTGATCCCGGTATGGCGTCGGCCCTGGATCGTGCTCGGCGGTGACACGTTCGCCAGTGACGTGCTGCGCCGCCTCGGCGTCGACAACCTCTACGCCGACGCCGGCGAGCGCTACCCCCGGCCGTCGCTGGACGAGCTACAGGACCGCCGCCCCGAGCTGGTGGTGCTGCCCGACGAGCCGTACGCGTTCGCGGCCGACGACGGCCCCGAGGTGTTCGAGGTACCGTGCGCGCTGGTCTCCGGCCGGCACCTGACCTGGTACGGCCCGTCGCTGCGGGAAGCCCGTACGGTGCTCGAACGTCAGCTCGCCGCCGCGTTCCGGAGGCCGTGACCCGCTCCGCGGTGCCGCGTGTATGCCTCGTGTACGTCTGTCGCGTTGGATGAGCCTCCTCCAACCCACGAGGAGGACAGATCATGCGGATTCCGGTGAGACGGCACAGGTGGAAGCTCACCGCGATGGGTGCGGCGATTGCGATCGTGGTGGGTCTGATGGTCGGCATACCAGCGGCGCAGGCACATGACCGGCCGGCGTTCAAGATGCCGTTCCGGTGCGGCCAGACCTGGGTCGGCAACAACTGGTTCGGCCACCGCCCGCCGCACTCGATCGACTGGAACCACTACAACGCGAGCGGCAGCCCGGACGACCTCGGTCGGCGGGTGCTGGCCAGCGCCGGCGGTACGGTGCTCGCGTCCTACCGCTCCAGCGGCGGGTACGGCAACACGATCGTGATCGGCCACGGCAGCGGCTGGCGCACCCGGTACGCGCACCTGTTGGAGCGGAATGTCTCCAAAGGCGCCACGGTCCGCCGGGGTGCGGTCATCGGCAAGGTTGGCGCCACGTCGGACCAGCAGATGTCGCCGCACCTGCACTACGAACAGATCCACGACGGCTCGGTGGTGATCGCCGTGGTGCAGGGCGTCAGGTGGGAGGACGGTCTCAAGCGCAGGCAGACCAGCACCAACAACTGCTGACCAGCATCCGATTCGAGGAGGTTATGCGATGAAGCGGCTCACGTACGCGCTGGCGGTGTTGCTGGCGACGGTCGTCGGCTCGTTCGTCCTGGCGTCGCCGGCCAGCGCGGGCAACACACCGGCGGGCTGTGCCAGCCCGCAGTTCATCAACAACAGGGCGATCTGGTACGGCGTCGGGTCATCGTCGTGGCGGATCGGCACCCTGACCCAGTACTGGGGCTGGTGCAACGGCGGCTACAAGCGCAACTGGGCACACGTCCACTTCCGGGAGGGCAACTCCGCGTTTGGCATCAAGATCGCGATTCAGAAGCGTGACGGCAGTCTCCACGGATACCGGACGGTGGACAGTGGACGCGACTTCACCTCGAGGCCGGCGGCCACGATGTGCTGCAGCACGCGCGCCTGGGTGAAGGGCAACTTCTGGAACGGTGGCGTCGCCACCCTGAGCACCCACACGACCGCCTGGACCTGACCTGTGGTCCCGGGCCTGGCGCGGTGCCAGGCCCGGGACTCCTCAGGTGCCGAGCCGTTCGCGTGCCAGAAACTTCGGCACCACCATCCGCCAGGCGTCGGTGACCAGCTCGTACATCTCCGGTTCGTCGAGCGCGGTGCACCGGGCGCGCACCCAGTGGTAGCGCAGGTCGGACTCCACCGGCATCAGGAACGTCTCCGGGTCGCTGGCGACCAGCGACTCCCGCTCATGCTTGGGAAACCCGAATCCCATCAGCGTCTCGTCGCGGGAGAACGACACGTAGACCAGACTCCGCACCCGGAACTTGACGCGGTCGCGTACCAAGGCTTCCTCGGTACGCGGCAGGGTCAGCGCCAGCGCGCGGACCTGCTCGACGGTGACGGGCATCGGACCTCCTCAGACCCGGCCGACCTTAGCGACCGGGTCTGACAGGACCGCTACCTAGAAGGTGTGTTCCTCGGACGGGAAGGCGCTGCCGCGTACCTCGTCGGCGAAATCGGTGGCAGCCTTGGTGAGTACGCCGTGCAGGTCGGCGTACGCCTTGACGAAGCGTGGCGTGTGCCCGGTACGCAGCCCGGCCATGTCCTGCCAGACCAGCACCTGGGCGTCGGTCTCCGGGCCGGCGCCGATGCCGATGGTGGGGATCATCAGCTCGGCGGTGATCCGTTTCGCCACGTCGCCCGGCACCATCTCCAGCACCACGGCGAACGCGCCCGCGTCGGCGACGGCGTGCGCGTCGGCGACCACGTCCTCGGCGGACAGCCCGCGGCCCTGCACCCGGTAGCCGCCGAGCTGGTGTTCGCTCTGCGGGGTGAAGCCGACGTGGCCCATCACCGGGATCCCGGCGTCGACCATGGCCCGGATCTGGCGCTGCATCCGGCGGCCGCCCTCCAGCTTCACCGCCTGCGCGCCGCCCTCCTTCATGAACCGTACGGCGCTGGTCACCGCCTGCTCGGTGCTCGCCTCGTAGCTGCCGAACGGCAGGTCACCGACCACCAGGGCCCGCTCGGCGGCCCGGGACACCCCACGTACCAGTGGGATCAGCTCGTCCAGCGTGACCGGCAGCGTGGTCTCGTTGCCGTACACGTTGTTGGACGCGGAGTCGCCGACCAGCAGCACCGGGATGCCGACCTGGTCGAAGATCGCTGCGGCGTACTGGTCGTACGCGGTCAGCATCGGCCACTTCTCACCGCGTTCCTTCGCGGCGAGCAGGTGGTGTACGCGGACCTTCCGTACCTGCTTCGGGCCGCCGTAGAGCGATGGTTCCTCGGCGGGCTGACCTGCGGAGATGTGCGCGTGATCGGACATTGACGGCTCCTTTGCCTCGAGGCCCTGGGGGTCCCCGGGTGGGATGTGCCTTGTTTCGCCATCGTTACACCGCAGCGCCCGCTACGGCAGGAGTCCGTGCGAGATTTCACATGGGGTTACGAGCGCTCGCGGCCGTGCCTGGTGGTTCACTAGCTCCGCTCGCGGAACTGGTTGGTGATGGGGAGGCGGCGGTCGCGGCCGAACGCCTTGTGGCTGATCTTGGGGCCGGGGGCGGTCTGGCGGCGCTTGTACTCGGCGGTGTCGACCATGCGGATCACCTTCTCCACCAGCGCGGGGTCGTGGCCTTCGGCGATCAGCGCTTCGTGGCCCAGGTCCTGGTCGACGTACCCGTGCAGGATCGCGTCGAGCACCTCGTACGGCGGCAGTGAGTCGGTGTCGAGCTGGCCGGGGCGCAGCTCGGCGCTCGGGGGCTTCGCGATGGTGTTCTCCGGGATCGGCGGCACCTCGCCACGGGCTGCCGCATCGGCGTTGCGCCACTGTGCCAGCCGCTGCACCAGCGTCTTCGGTACGTCCTTGATCGGGGCGTACCCGCCGACGGAGTCGCCGTACAGGGTGGAGTAGCCGACCGCGTACTCGGACTTGTTGCCGGTGGCGAGCACCAGGTGACCCTCCTGGTTGGACAGCGCCATCAGGATCACGCCGCGCACCCGGGCCTGCAGGTTCTCCACCGCCAGGCCGGACAGCGACAGGTTCGCCAGGTACGCGTCGACCATCGGCGCGATCGGCTCGCTGCGGTAGTCCAGCCCCACCCGCTTCGCCAGGTCGGCGGCGTCGTCCTTGGAGTGCTCGGAGGAGTAGCTGCTCGGCATCGACACCGCGACCACGTGCTGCGGCCCCAGCGCGTCGGCGGCGATCGCGGCGGTCACCGCCGAGTCGATGCCGCCGGACAGGCCCAGCACCACCGAGCGGAAGCCGTTCTTGCGTACGTAGTCCCGGGTGCCGGTGACCAGCGCCGACCACACCTCAGCCTCGTCGGAGAGCCGTTCGGCGACGACCGGTTGTGGGGCGGCGCCGGCCGCGGGCGCCAACGAAGGCAGCTCCATCCGCTCCACGGCCATCTCGCCCAGGTCCCCACTGGGGCCTTCGACCCCGGCCGGCAGCTCCAGGTCGGCCACCAGCAGCTCCTCGGTGAACTGCCCACCCCGCGCCAGCAGCGTGCCGTCGGCGGTGACCACCATCGAGTCGCCGTCGAAGATCAGCTCGTCCTGGCCGCCGACCGCGTTCACGTACAGGACGGTGGCCGCCGCCTCGGCGGCGCGGCGCTTGACCAGCGGCAGCCGTACGTCGTCCTTGTTCAGCTCGTACGGCGAGGCGTTGATGTTGACCACCAGGCCGACCCGGGCCTGGCCGGCGACCGCGAACGGGCCGCCCGCCTGCCAGATGTCCTCGCAGACGGTCAGCGCCACGTCGACGCCGCCGATCCGTACCACCTTGAGGGTCTGGCCGGAGACGAAGTACCGGTCCTCGTCGAACACGCCGTAGTTCGGCAGGTGGTGTTTGAAGTACGTGGTGACCACCCGGCCGCCGTGCAGCAGCGCCAGCGCGTTGCGGGCGCCGCGCGAGGGGTCGGAGTCGGCGTCCGGCCGGGCCGGGCCGTCGGCGTCGAGATAGCCGACCACCACCGCCAGCGAACCCAGCCCGTCGCCGGCCAGCCGCGTGGCCAGCTCTTCCAGCGTGGTACGGCTGGCCGCGACGAACGCCTCCCGGAACACCAGATCCTCCGGCGGATACCCGGTCAGCGTCATCTCCGGGAACGCCACCAGATGGGCGCCGGCGTCGGCGGCCCGCCGGGTCCAGCTCCGGACCAGCTCGGCGTTGCCAGCCAGGTCACCGACCGTGGTGTTCATCTGGGCGAGCGCGATACGCAGCGTCGGCATACCCCTATCATTTCAGGCGCCGCGGGACGGCGTCCCGGTGTGTGATGGGTCTCCCGCATCGGGCTGCGGGCAACGCCGTAACGTGGGTGTAATAGCGCAGGCGTACCAAGGTCAGATGAAGCACTCGGAGGAAGACGTGGACCGTCAGCAGGAGTTCGTGCTGCGCACCCTCGAGGAACGCGACATCCGCTTCGTACGGCTGTGGTTCACCGACGTGCTCGGCACCCTGAAGAGTGTGTCGGTGGCACCGGCGGAGCTGGAGGCCGCGTTCGACGAGGGGATCGGCTTCGACGGCTCGGCGATCGAAGGCTTCGCCCGGGTGTACGAGTCGGACATGGTCGCGATGCCGGACCCGACCACGTTCCAGGTGTTCCCGTTCGAGGGCGGCGCCGCGGGGGAGAGCGCGCGGATGTTCTGCGACATCCTCACCCCCGACGGCTCGGCGTCCTGGGCAGACCCGCGGCACGTGCTGCGGCGCGCGCTCAGCCACGCCGCCGAACGCGGCTTCACCTTCTACACCCACCCGGAGATCGAGTTCTTCCTGCTCTCCGACGTACCGGCCGACGGCTCGGTCCCGTCGCCGGTGGACCAGGGCGGCTACTTCGAGCACACCACCCACGCGATCGCCCGGGACTTCCGGCGGCAGGCGGTGCTGGCGCTGGAGCGGATCGGGATCTCGGTGGAGTTCAGCCACCACGAGGTCGCGCCCGGCCAGCAGGAGATCGATCTGCGTTACGCCGACGCGCTCACCACCGCCGACAACATCATGACCTTCCGGCACGTGATCAAAGAGGTGGCGCTCTCCGCCGGGGTGCACGCCAGCTTCATGCCGAAGCCGTTCACCGACCAGCCGGGCAACGGGATGCACACCCACCTGTCGCTGTTCGAGGGTGAACGCAACGCCTTCTACGACCCCAGCGACGAGATGAAGCTGTCGAAGGTGGGGCGGGCGTTCATCGCCGGGCTGCTGCACCACGCCCGGGAGTACACCGCGATCACCAACCAGTGGGTCAACTCGTTCAAGCGGCTGTTCCCGCAGCCGCACACCGACTGGATCACCGAGGCGCCGGCGTACGTCTGCTGGGGCCACCTCAACCGGTCCGCGCTGGTACGCGTACCGGCCTTCGGCAAGGCCAACTCCGCGCGCATCGAGGTGCGGTCGCTGGACTCGGCGTGCAACCCGTACCTGGCCTTCGCCGTCCTGCTCGGCGCTGGCCTGAAAGGCATCGAGGAGGGGTACGAGCTGCCGCCCGGCGCCGAGGACGACGTGTGGTCGCTCACCGACGCCGAGCGGCGTGCCGCCGGCTACCAGGCGCTGCCGCAGAACCTCTCCGAGTCGCTCGACGTGCTGGAGAACAGCGAGTTCATCGCCGAGACGCTCGGAGAGGGTGTCTTCGACTTCTTCATCAAGAACAAGCGCGCGGAGTGGCAGGCGTACCGCCGCCAGGTCACCCCGTACGAGCGGAAGCGGTACCTCGGGCTGTAGCCGTCAGCGTCGATGTAGCAGCTGTCATACGTCGACGTAGTAGCCGGAGAATGAGATGAGGGCGACCCGGTCATCCCAGTCCGGGTCGGCTGGACTGAAGCCGATGAATGCCTTCACCTCGGTGCCGGGGTCGGCGTAGAGCCGCACCACGTGCGTGGCCTGGTAGGAGGAGATCCCGCCGACGGTCTTGACCGGTGTCAGCGCGATCTGGTGCTGGTTGCTGCGCCCGTCGGAGGTGAGGGAGATGTTGGTCGTCGGACGCAGGTGGCTGCCCATCGTGCAGGCAACCGTGATGAACTCGCTCACCAGGCGTTTGCCGGCACGGCGACGAGACGCTGGCGCTCCTGGTTCAGGCCGAGCAAACGCTGGCCGTGGGCGACCGGCTGCCGTGCCGAGGCGCCCTCGACGTCCTTGTTCGGCACTGGCTCGTCGGGCGTGTTGACAATCTTGGCAAGCAGCGGCTTCATCTGGTCGGCGACCGCGGGCCCGGCCGGGGTGAACGTGAGGCCGAGCACGAGCACCACCACACCCATGATGGTGAGGATCGTGCCGCGGTGACGGGGCTGGTCGAGTGGCGGGAGCATGGCAGTGCCTCCGATGTGCTTGTGGGACGGCACCCCCGTCGGCCCGGGACACCCGCCCCTGACCAGCCGATATGGCTTTGATTCAGCCACGAGGCAGGCCGCGGTGGAGCTGATTCCGGCAACTGTCGGATGGTTGTCAGTACCGCCGCGTCGTAGGCTGCCAAGCGTGCGGGTGACCGTGATCGGCGCGGGTGTGGTCGGGCTGTCGTGCGCGGTCCGGCTCGCCGAGGCCGGCTACCAGGTCGGTGTGCTGGCGCGAGATCTGCCGCTGGAGACCACGTCGGCGGTGGCGGCGGCGATCTGGTATCCGTACCTGATCTCACCGCCGGAACGGGTCGCCGCGTGGTCGGCGTACACCTATCAGGAGCTGGCGAAGCTGGCGGAGGCCGAGCCGTCGATCACGCTGCGGAGCGGGCGCGAGCTGATGCCGGCGGCGGCGCCGGACCCGTGGTGGTCCGACGCGGTGCCCGATCTGCGCCGGATCACGCCACCGGCCGGGTTCGCCGACGGCTGGGCGTTCACCGCGCCGGTGGTGGAGATGCCGCGCTACCTGCCGTATCTGGTGGGGCGGCTGACCGCCGCGGGCGGCACGCTGACCCGTACCACCCTGACCGAGCTGCCGAACTCCGCGCCGGTGCTGGTCAACTGCACCGGCCTGGGCGCCCGGTTCCTGGCCGACGACGCGAGCCTCACCCCGGTACGCGGCCAGGTGGTGTACCTACGCCAGCCCGGGATCACCGAGTGGCTGCTCGCCGAGCGTGGTGGCCTGATCTACGTGGTGCCCCGCGAACACGACGTGGTGGTCGGCGGCACCTCCGAGCCGGGCGAGTGGAGCACCCGCCCGGACCCCGAGGCGGCCGCCGCGATCCTGGCGCGCGCGGTGACGCTGGTCCCGGCGCTGGCGGACGCGCCGGTGCTGCGGCACCGGGCCGGGCTGCGCCCCGCGCGTCCCGCGATCCGCTGCGAGGCCAGGCAGGCCGGCAGCCGGGTCACGGTGCACTGCTACGGCCACGGCGGAGCCGGCGTCACGGTCTCCTGGGGCTGCGCTGAGGAGGTGCTCCGGTACGTCCGTACCGCCGTGCCGATTTGACGCATCCGCCCGATAAGGGAAACGTGAGTACGTGGACCGAACAGTCGACAGTGAGGATCCATCGTGCTCAGCCTGACCGATAACGCCGTCTCCGTGATCCGTACGCTGACCACGCAACCCGAAGTGCCGGAAGGCTCCGGGCTGCGTATCGCGGCCGACGTCACCGACAACAGCGGGGGGCTCACGCTGTCGTTGGCGACCGCGCCGCAAGAAGGCGACGAAGTGATGGACAACGGCGGCGCGCTGCTGTTCCTGGAGCCGACCGCGGCGACGGTGCTCGACGACAAGGCACTCGACGCCGACGTCGACGCCGACGGCAAGGTTTCCTTCGCGCTCGCCGAGCAGCCTCCCGCATAACGTCGTACCCGGGCGTTACCGTCCCGGGCATGAACCGTACGGACCGGCTGTACGCGCTCGTCAAGGAGCTTCGCGCGGCGAGCCCGCGTGCCAGGAGCGCTCGCTGGCTCGCCGCGCACTTCGACGTGTCCGAGCGCACCATCGAGCGTGACATCGACGCTCTGGTGCGCGCCGGGTTCAAGGTCCGCCTCGACCCGGACGGGTATGGGCTGCGGCCCCGGGGTGGGCTGCCCCCGGTGGAGCTCACCGAGGCGGAGGCGACCGCGCTCGCGGTCGGACTGCGTTCCCTCGGCGGCAGTGTGATCGAGCGGGACGCGTTGTCGGCGATGGAGAAGCTGGTGTCGCTGATGCCGCCGAGCGCGGCCGAGGAGGCGCTGAAGATCGCCGAGGCACTCGCCAAGACGCAGTTTCCCGTGTCGGTGCACGAGGCGGCACGTTCGCAACCGGTACCGGAGCCGGAGCTCCCGGCGCCGCCCGAGCCGCCGGTGCCGGACTCCGGGGCGACCCAGGTGATCGAGCGGGCGATCGGCCTGCGGCGGGTGCTGCACCTGGACTACCAGGACCGCTCCGGCACCCCGACCCGGCGGGTGGTGGAGCCACACGGCTTCGTCGGGTACGGCGACCGGTGGTATCTGGTGGCCTGGTGCCGGCTGCGCGAAGAGGTGCGGGGTTTCCGGCTGGACCGGATCCAGCGGGTGATGGCCACCGACGAGCCGGTGCCGGAGCGTTCGCTGTCCGCCGAGGAGTACGAGATTCCCGCCCATCTGCTCACCATGCTCGCCGGGTCGGGCTCCGGCCAGCGCCGCCCCCAACGGCGGGCACCACGCCCCCATGCACAGCCGCCGGAGCCGGAGGCCCCCGAGGAGGACGACACCCCGGTGGTGGCGCGGCGGCCCCGGCTGGTCACGGTCACCGACCCACCTCGGTAGCCTCTGGAGTGTGACCGACGTACCCGCTCTGGTGATCGAGAACGCCCCCAGCGACCCGGTGGCGCGGCTGGGCGACTGGCTACGCGAGGCTGGGCTGCCGCTGCACGTGGTACGCCCCCACGCCGGCGAGGCCCTTCCGGAGACGCTGGCCGACCACACCGCGCTGGTGGTGATGGGTGGGCCGCAGACCGCGTACGCCTCGCCCGGGGCGCCGTGGTTCGATGCCGAGCGGAAGCTGATGCGCCGCGCCGTCGCCGACCGGGTGCCGACCCTGGCGATCTGCCTCGGCGCCCAGCTGCTCGCCCAGGCGTACGGCGGCACCGTGGCCCGCGCCGAGGCCGGCCCGGAGCTGGGCGCCCGCCTGGTGGCCCGCCGGGACGCCGCCGACCAGGACCCGCTGTTCGCCGGGGTGCCGTTCACCCCCGACGTGATCGGCTGGCACTACGACGAGATCACCGTGCTGCCCGCCGGCGCGACCCTGCTCGCCGCCTCACCCCGGTACCCGCATCAGGCCTTCCGGCTCGGCGCCCGCGCCTGGGCGCTGCAGTTCCACATCGAGCCGGACGCCGAGATGATCTCCACCTGGGCCGCCAAGGACGCTCCGGCGCTGCGTGAGCTCGGGCACGAGCCGGACGACGTGGCGGCCGCCGCGCACGCGGTGCTCGACGACGTGGCCGAGGTGTGGCGACCGTTCGCGCAGCGGTTCGCCGCGCTCGCGCAGGGCCGGCTGGAGGTCGACGCCGCGACCGACCCGGCGCGCCGGCTGGCGATCCTGGGCGAGTGATGCCGCCGCGTACCCCGCCTCGCGCCCCCGGCAGCTCCAGCGCGAAGCTGGCGCGGTACGGGTTCGGCGACCCGGTCCGGGCCGCCGACACCCTCGGCGGGCTCGGACTCTGGGACACCGCCGGTCAGCGGCCGGCCGACGACGCCTCCGCGGAGCTGCTCACCGGGCTGGCCGCCGCCGGCGACCCGGATCTCGCCGTACACCAGTTGCAGCGCCTGGTCGACGTGGCGCCCGAGGTGCTCGACGCGCTGCGTGACGAGCCGGAGCTACGGCCCCGCCTGATCGGGGTGCTGGGCGCATCGGCCGCGCTCGGAGACCACCTGGTGGCGTACCCGGACCAGTGGCCGGCGGTACGCCGCGCCGAGAGCCCGCGGGAGTGGCGGCGGGACGGGCGTACCGGCGCGGACGCGATCACGTGGCTGCGGCTGGCGTACCGGCGGGTGCTGCTGGGGATCGCCGCCGCCGACCTGACCGGCGACCACCCGGTCGAGCAGGTGATGGCCGAGCTGTCCGGGCTCGCCGACGCGACCCTGGACACCGCGCTACGGATCGCGGAAGCCGAAGCCGAGACGCGTGCCGACCGCTGCCGGCTCGCGGTGATCGCGATGGGCAAGTGCGGCGGCGTCGAGCTGAACTACGTCAGCGACGTCGACGTGGTCTTCGTCGCCGAGCCCGGCGCGGGCCCCGGCGACGCCGGCCCTGAAGACACAGGCCCCGGCGACGCCGGCCTCGACGACGCACTCGCGCTGCGCGGCGCGGAGGCCCTGGCTCGCCGGATGATGGAGATCTGCCGCCTGGTCGCGTGGCCGGTGGACGCGGCGCTGCGCCCGGAGGGCAAGGACGGTCCGCTGGTACGCACCCTCGCCAGCCACCTGGCGTACTACCGCCGCTGGGCGCGGACCTGGGAGTTCCAGGCGCTGCTGAAGGCGCGCCCCGCCGCGGGGGACATCGCACTGGGGGAGCGGTGGCTGGCCGAGGTGAGCCCGCTGGTGTGGCAGGCCGCGGACCGCCCCGGCGTGGTCGAGGACGTACGGGCGATGCGGCGCCGGGTGGAGCGCCAGCTGCCACCCCGGTACGCCGACCGCGAGATCAAGCTCGGCCCGGGCGGGCTGCGTGACATCGAGTTCGCGGTGCAGCTGCTGCAGCTGGTGCACGGCCGCGCCGACGACACCATCCGCAGCCCCACCACGCTCGATGCGCTGAAAGCCCTCACCGCCGGCGGGTACGTGGGCCGGGTCGACGGCGAGCAGCTGGCCGACTCGTACCGCTTCCTGCGTACGGTGGAGCACCGGCTGCAGCTGCAGCGGCTGCGGCGCACCCACCGGATCCCCGCCGACGACACCGCGGTGCGCTGGCTCGCGCAGTCCCTGGGCTACCGGGCCAACCCGCGCCAGGACGCCGTCGGTGGCTTCCGGGCCGACTGGGCGGCACACGCCTCACGGGTACGCCGGCTGCACCAGAAGCTGCTGTACCGCCCCGTGCTGGAGGCGGTGGCGAAGGTGCCCTCCGACGCGCTGCGGCTCGGGCCGGTCTCGGCGCGGCGCCGGCTGGAGGTGCTGGGGTTCGCCGATCCGGCGGGCGCGCTGCGCCACATCGAGGCGCTGACCAGCGGGGTGTCCCGTACCGCCGCGATCCAGCGCACCCTGCTGCCGGTGATGCTGGACGAGTTCGCCGACGCCCCGGAGCCGGACCGTGGGCTGCTCGGCTACCGCAGCGTCTCCGACACCCTCGGCAGCACCCCCTGGTACCTGCGGCTGCTGCGCGACGAGGGCCCGGTCGCGCTGCGGATGGCCCGACTGCTCGCGCTGTCCCGGTACGCCACCGACCTGCTGGCGCGCGATCCGGAGGCGTTGCGGCTGCTCGCCGCCGACGCCGAGCTGACCCCCCGCCCGGCCGCGGCGCTGGCCGAGGGGATGCGCGCCGCGGTGCGGCGGCACGAAGACCCGGTGGCGGCGGTACGTGCACTGCGGGCGCTGCGCCGCCGCGAGCTGTTCCGGATCGCGGCCGGCGACCTGGTCGGGCTGATCGACGTACAGGCTGTGGGGCAGGCGCTGGCCGACGTCACCGACGCGGTGCTCGGCGCCGCGCTGGCAGCCGCCGGCCAGGCGGTCGACGGTGCCCCGGTACGGATCGCCGTGATCGGGATGGGGCGACTCGGCGGCTGGGAGATGAGCTACCCGTCCGACGCGGACGTGATCTTCGTCCACGAACCAGCCGACGGGGTGGACGAGGCGACCGCGGCCGAGGCGGCCCGGGTGGTGGCCGAGCGGCTCCGCTCCCTGCTGACCGCGCCGGCGCCCGACCCGCCGCTGGGGATCGACACCGGGCTGCGTCCCGAGGGGCGGGGCGGTCCGCTGAGCCGTAGCCTCGCGGCGTACCGGGCCTACTACCGGCGCTGGGCCGGCACCTGGGAGGCGCAGGCGCTGCTGCGGGCCCGGTTCGTGTGCGGCGATGCCGAGTTGGGGGAGCGGTTCACCGCGCTGGCTGACGCCTGCCGGTACCCAGCGGGCGGACTGACCGACGCCCAGGTGATCGAGATCCGGCGGATCAAGGCCCGGGTCGACTCCGAGCGGCTGCCCCGCGGCGCCGACCCGGCGACCCACACCAAGCTGGGACGCGGCGGGCTCACCGACGTGGAGTGGACGGTGCAGCTACTGCAGATGCGGTACGCGCACCGGATCCCCGGGCTGCGTACCACCCGTACCCTCGACGCCCTCGCCGCGGCGCGCGAGGCCGGGCTGGTCGAGGAAGCCGACGAGGCCGCGCTGTCGGCCGCCTGGCTGCTCGCCACCCGGGTACGCAACGCGATCACCCTGGTACGCGGCCGCCCGTCCGACCAGCTGCCCCGCCACGGCACCGAGCTCGCCGGGGTGGTACGCGCCCTGGGCTGGCCGGTGGGCAGCGAGTCCGAGGCGTTCGTCGACGAGTACCTGCGTACCGCCCGGCGCGCCCGCCAGGTCGTCGACCACATCTTCTACGAGTAGCGTGCGGCGCCGCTAGTTCAGCTGGGCCGCCGCGACGCCGAGCACGAACGCCACCGCGACCACGGCCGCCAGCCCGATCGCGACCTGCCGGAACCGCCGCTGCAACCCAGGCAGCTCGTCGGGCAGGGCGAACACCCGCCGCGGCCAGCCGCGCCACGACACCCACCAGAACAGTCCGGCCGCGACACAGAACAGCACCGTCTTGGCGGCTACCAGCAGCCACCACCCCAGGGGACGCGGCCCGGCGGCGAGCACCAGCCCGACACCGCTGCCGGCGAGCAGCACCAGCAGCCCCACCACCCGCCAGCGCTGACCCGACGCCAGCTCCCGGTAGGCGTCCTCCACGCCGGCGGAGGTGTCGAAGAGCCGGGTGATCCGGGGCTGCGCGACCGTCAGGCTGTACCCCATCGCGCCCAGCCACAGCCCGCCCACCCCCAGATGGGTCAACACCAGAAGAAACGTCACCATCCGCACGCCCACAGCTTGCCAAACACCCCGCCACCGCGTGGTACGCCCCAACGCCGCGTATGGTGGCCGACGCTGCCTGGGGGGAGGGGGGAGGTGACGATGCCGGTTCCCGAGTTCGTCACGCACTACCACCTCGCCGACCGCTCGCCGTTCCTGTCGCTGTCGGAGCTGTCGGACGACGCGCTCGGCCCGGTGCTCGCTGACCTGGGGCAGCGCCGTGTCCGGGACGGCGGTGGGCGGGTCTTCGGCCCGCGCTACATGGCGCTGCGCCGGCTCACCGAGTCGCGGCTGCACCAGCTGTTCCGAGACGCCGGCGGCCGGCCGGAACGCACCGCACCGCACTACTTCGTGCTGGGCGTCTCAGACTGGTTCGCCGAGCTGTCGCCGGACACGTGTGCGGTCACGATGCGCCTCGACGAGCTGCCCGACGAGGCGGTGAGCTTCACCTACCCGGACAGCTTCACCTCGATGGGGTACGGCCCGCGCTTCGGCGTGCCGTACCAGCCCCGGACGTACCACGGAAAGGTCTTCCGGCTTCACGAGCTACCGGACGTCATCGCCGAGTACGGCATGCCGCAGGTCGACTCCGACCACCACGACTACCACCGCCGCCCCTTCGAGAACTACATCGAGATCCAACTCTGGTCCGACACCCCCATCCAGCGGTTCCGCGAACCACACGGCGGCGGCCCCGCCTCCCGAGGGGGAGACGGGGCCGCTGCGGTGTCGGATGAATCTCAGATGTCGTAGTAGAGGGAGAACTACTCCCGTTGGAGTGGTCACCGTTGATCGGCGTTGAGAAACCTCTCTGACCTGCGGGAACACCCCCTTGTGACAGTTGGCGACCGTTGAAGGTTTGCGGACATCCTGCGGACTTTCTGCGGACCGTCCACAAGGGATTCCAACGTAGGCGGGACCGCCCGGGAGCTCCCAGCTCCGAACGGTCCCTTGACCGGAGAAGAGGTCCGGCCCATGGCCCAACCTACCGACCCCCGCGTCGCGTACCAGCGCGGCGTACGGCACGGCGCCGCCCAGGCGTACCAGAACGTCCTACGCGAACTCGCCGAGATGGAACGCACCATCCGCCGCGAGATCGCGGCGGTGACCTTGCCGACCCGTAAGCCACCGACGACAGGAGACCAGCGATGACGCTCACCGCGGTCGACGCGCTGGCGGTGCGCCGCGCCCAGCGGCTACTCGCCGAACCCCCCAACCCGTCCTCCATCGACCACATCGCTGTGCTGACCGCCGCCCTCGACAAACTCAACGCGGAACTCGCCGAGATCGACGCGGAGCTGCTGCGCCTCGCCGGGCGGACCCCCGAGGAACGCCGCGGGTGGATACGCCGCATGAACCGCCCGAAGGAAGGGTGAGCAGCTTGAAGCTCTCCACGTACGACCGCATCTCGGTCCGGCGCGCCGAGCGGCTCCTCGCCGAACCCCCGGACTACAGCGGCGACGGCTGGCACCGCGCCGGCCGGTTCGAGGAGACCACCCGGCGACTGCTGGAGATCATCAGCGACCTGGAGGGCGACAAAAGAGCGATGACCCGCTGAGAGCGCCGTGGACGGCTTGACGGCCCTTTACCCACCCCGGGTAAGGGGCCGTCGCGTGCGGTGGCACCGGTGGCCGGCCCAGGCCCCCCCGGCGGCAGAACGTCAAGCGCCGGCACATGAATCCTGGGCAGCTCGCCATGGCGCGTCCCTTGACTACGAAAAGCACTACGCCGAAGCGAACCGGTTAGAACGGATCACTACTCACGGTGGTCACGGTAGTAACGCGGAGCAGGCAAATGCGATCCATGGATCGCATTTGCTATCACAGGGTGTCCAGCGAGTTGCATATAGTGTTGAACCGCGCGTGTCCCGCGTGGGGGTACCACCCGAGTCCCGTCAGGACTTCGACGTCTGGAGCTTCCCCTTTTGTCGACCGTCGACCGTTACAGTTGTAACGGTCTGAGCGGACCCGATTGCAGAACGGCCCCGCACCCAACCTTCAAGTGCGGGGCCGCTCGCGTCCGGCGCTGGCGGGATCTGCGGGCCCGAAACGGGAAAACCCTCCCCCACCATCGATTCCGCAAGCCGCAATGGAGTGGAACGGCTGTGCGGTGACGTTGACGCCGCAATTCGGTTACGTCGCGGAGTGCTGGAACACCTTCACCGCGCCGGTGCTGTCGACCAGCGCCCCATCAACGCGCAGCAAAGCCCGGAAAGACACCATGTCGGTGTTGAACGCGAAATCGTCCGACCGTTCGAACCTGATCCCGTTGACCATCCGCACGAAATACCGTGACCAGTCACCGAACAGGACCGATTTGGCGTTGGCGGCCGGCGCCGGCAC
>JBOGDE010000008.1:0-40360 GCA_050701695.1 Micromonosporaceae bacterium | reverse complement strand
CGGATCTTGGCCCCGATACAACACCGGTATCGGAGCCAAGATCCTACGCTCCCAGCGCCGCCCTGGACCTCGCCCGGACACCGGCAACGTTAGTGGCCACCGCACTGGCACCGGGCCGATGGTGCCGTGGTGCGAGGATGTGCGTGCAGCCAGCACGTTTTTGAGACGGCCGTTCGCGACACGGCCGAGCACGGCGCGGCACGAGGAGGTCTGAGAAGTGAAACCCGACGTGGTGGTGGACGCACACGCCGAGCTGGGTGAGGGCCCGACGTGGGACGACCGCGCCGGCGTCCTCTACTGGGTGGACGTACTGGGGCGCGCGGTGCACGTACACGACCCGGCGGGCGAGCCGGACCGGGCGATCGACATCGGTACGCACGTCAGCGCCATCGGGCTGTGCCGCGACGACGGGCTGCTGCTGGCGGTGGCGGACGGGTTCCGGATCATGGACCCGGCGACCGGGGAGCGGGGCGAGCTGACCGCGGTGACGCACCCCGGCCCGCAGGCCCGGTTCAACGACGCGGCGTGCGACCCGGCCGGGCGGTTCTGGGCCGGCACCATGGCGTACGACAACACACCCGGCGCCGGCATCCTCTACCGGCTCGACCCGGACGGCACGGTCACACCGGTGCTGACCGGGATCACCGTCTCCAACGGCCTGGCGTTCACCCCCGACGGCGGCACCCTCTACTACATCGACACCCCGACCCGGCGGATCGACGTCTTCGACGTGGTGGACGGCGAGCTGAAGGACCGGCGCACCCTGGTGGAGGTCGCCGAGGGCGAGGGGTTCCCGGACGGGATGGCGATGGACGCCGAGGGCTGCCTGTGGGTGGCGATGTGGGACGGCGCCGCGGTCCGCCGCTACACCCCGTCCGGCGAGCTGCTCACCAGCATCGAGTTTCCGGTGCCCCGTCCCACCTGCCCGGTCTTCGGCGGCCCGGACCTGCGCACCCTGTACGTCACCTCCGCCGCGACCGGCAACGACAACCCGCTCTCGGGCGCGCTGTTCGCGGTCGAGGTCGACGTGGCGGGCGTGGCGCCGTACCGCTTTGGAGGATGACGCGTGGACGCGGTGACCTTCGGTGAGGTGATGGGGCTGCTGGTGGCCCGTCCCGGGCAGCCGTTGGCGCACGCCCGGGACTTCGCCGGTGGCGTGGCCGGTGCCGAGGCGACGGTGGCGATCGGCCTGGCGCGGCTCGGGCACCGTACCGGGTGGTTCGGCCAGGTCGGCGCCGACGCGTTCGGTACGGCGGCGCTGACCGCGCTGCGCGGCGCCGGGGTGGACGTGAGCCGCGCCGGCGTCGACCCGCACGCCCCCACCGGGATGCTGGTACGCGATGCGCACCCGCGCCGCCGGATCACCGTGCAGTACTACCGCGCCGGCTCCGCGGCGAGCCGTCTCGGCCCGGCCGACATCGACGCCGCGTACCTTGCCGAGGCCCGGCTGCTGCACGTCACCGGGATCACCCCGGCGCTGTCGGACTCGTGTCTGGAGGCGACGAAGGCCGCGCTCGCCGCCGCCCGGGAGGCCGGGGTCACCGTCTCCTTCGACCCGAACGTACGGCTGCGGCTCTGGTCCGCGGAGCGGGCGGCTCAGGTGCTGGCCGAGCTGGTCGCGGGGGCCGACATCGTGCTCACCGGGGCGGACGAGGCGGCGCTGGTCACCGGCGAGTCCGACCCGGAGCAGGCGGCGGCCTGGTTCGGCGACCACGGCAGCTCGCTGGTGGTGGTGAAGGCCGGCGCCGACGGCGCCTGGGCCACCGACGGGAAACAGCGGTGGAGCGTTCCGGTGCTGCCGGCCGAGGTGGTCGACCCGGTCGGTGCCGGGGACGCCTTCGACGCCGGATTCCTCTCCGGCTGGCTGGACGACCTGCCGACCCCCGAGGCGTTGGCACGGGGCGCGGCGTGCGGCGCGCTGAGCGTCCAGGCGTTGGGGGATCTGGACGGGCTGCCGTACCCCCAAGATCTGCGGGCCGCGCTGGACACCCGAGCGGAAGTGGACCGATGAGTTATCTATGGCAGACCACCGCGACCATCGCCGAACGGCGGGTGGTCGGCATCCTGCGCGCCGCCGACGGCGAGACCGCCCGGGAGGCGGCCGAGGCGATGATCAAGGGTGGGATCTCGGTCGCCGAGGTCTCGCTCACCACCCCCGACGCGGTCGAGGCGATCCGGGCCCTGGCGCGCGCCCACCCGGAGGCCACCATCGGCGCCGGTACGGTGCTCGACGAGACCAGCGCCCGGCTGGCGATCCTCGCCGGCGCGCGGTTCATGGTCAGTCCCACGGTGGTGCCGGCGGTGATCGCCACCGGCACCCGGTACGGCGTACCCACCCTGGCCGGGGCGCAGACTCCGACCGAGGCGATGGCGGCGCTGGAGGCGGGCGCGGCGTTGGTGAAGCTGTTCCCCGCCGGCGGCTTCGGCCCCGACTACCTGACGGCGGTACGCGCCGCGCTGCCCCAGATCGGCTTCGTACCCACCGGCGGGGTGAACGCCGGCAACGTCGCGGACTGGTTCGCCGCCGGCGCGGTAGCGGTCGGCGTCGGCGGCTCCCTCACCACCGGCACCCCCGACGAGATCACCACCCGCGTCGCCGACTTCCTCCTCCACCTCCCGTAGGCGCGGCCCTCACGTAGACACGACGAGGGGCGACCGCGTCGTTGCGGCCGCCCCTCGTCCAGGGGTGAGCAGTTACGGAGCGCAGGTCAGTTTCGCGTCGGCCCAGTCGCCGTGGTCGGAGCCGATGCCGTTGCCGCCGTCGCCGATGTAGAGCTCGACGTACGTGCCGCCGGTGACGTCCACGTCGACGTCGACGGTGGCGGAGTTACCGGTCATCACCGGTGAGGTGTATTTCGTGACCCCGTCGACGATCACCTTGAACTGGATCGAGCCCCGGTCGGCCATCTCGTCGTCCACCCCGACCTTCGCGGTGAACCGGGTGCACGCCTTGCCGGTGTGCACCTTCACGTTGGAGATGGCGTGGGCGCCGAGCCCCTTGTCGTACGTGACGCCGTTGAGCGTGATCGCCGCTCCGTCACCGCCGGCGCTCTCGCCGTTGCTGCGGTCCCGCTCCACCGGGCCCCAGCCGTTGGTCGCCTCCAGGAACTCCAGGTCGCTGACGTACGCCTCACCCTTCGGTACGGGTGGCAGCGGCCGGTCGTGCACCGTGGCGGCGAAGATGCCGATGGTGTTCGTGGCGGGCAGGGTGACCGCACGTACCGTCTTGCCGGGTTTCAGCTCCACGGTGTTGTAGAAGACCCGGTAGTCGTACTCGGTGTTGGCCAGCCCGTCCGGGGTGTAGCGGCCCTTGGTGGACACGGCGAGCTTCGCCCCACCGGTGGTCGCGTCCTGGAAGGACCAGTTCGGGTAGGTCAACGAATGCGACGAGCTGGTGCCGTCGGTGTAGAGCACGGTCACGGTACCGGTGGCGCGGGTGTTGACCCCGGTGCCGAGCAGCGCCAGGTGACTGCCACGGCCGGACACCAGGATCGGGTGGTTGACGTTCTTCACCGTGTTCGGCGTGCCGGGTGCGGCGGCCGGCCAGGTGAAGGAAGCGCCGTTGACCGTCACCGTCGCCCCTGGCGTGTACCCCTTCTCGGCGAGCAGCTCGCCGGCCAGGCTGTTGCCCGCACCGTCGAGATTGCCGTCGCGGTAGGTGTTGGCGTCCGCGATCCCGACCGTGTTGTACGCGTCCGCCACCGACCCGTACGGGATCACCGCCGTCGCGGCCGCGGTCGTGGTGTGCCGGGTGTCCCGTGCCAGATAGCTGGCCTTGGGCCGCAGTGTGTAGCTGGCTGGCCGCACCGCCGCGCCGGGTGTGACCGGGACCGTCGCGGTCACCGTCTTCCCCGGGTCGACCTTGGAGTAGGTCTTCGTCCCCGCCGTCCACCCGTCCGGGGTGCCGACGGTGAGTGCCACGTTCCGCATCGGTGCGGCGCTGCCGTTGCGGAAGGAGACGGTGGTGCTGGTGGCCTGGCCGGGCGCCTGGAACAGCGCCGGCACGTCGGCCGCCACCACCCCGAGGGTGTCGTCGACCCGCTCGCCGCCGCCCACCGAGGTGGTGCCCGACAGCGTCACCGTGGCGGTGCTGCCGGTGGCGATCGACGGCGTCTTGACGTACACCACGCCGCCCCGGTCGTTCGCCGCGTAGAACCATCCGCTGCTCGCGGCGTCGTACGCGTCCTTCGAGTCCAGCGCCGGCAGCGCCTTGTCGCCGAGCGCGACCGCGCCGGGCTTGGTGCCGGTGTGGACGGTCAGCTCGTACGGCCGGGTTGAGGGCTTGCCGGCGTAGGAGCCGGTGCTCTCGCCGATGCGTACCACCACGTCGCCGCGGGCCTTGTCCGGCGCGTCCACCTCGAAGTTCTGGATCGCGGAGGCGGCGCTACGGTGCGCCCGGGTGAGTCGGTCATCCTCGTACAGCTGGAAGTCCGAACGCCCCAGCGGGTAGACGTCGACACTGAGCCGGTCGCCGGGCTTGTGCTCGGCGTGGCCGTTGATGCCGGCCTTGAACATCGGCACCACCGCGCCGGCCTTGGCGAACAGCGGCAGCCGGTCCAGTGGCGCGTGGTAGCCGTTGATGGTGGCCGGGCCCTGGTAGACCTTGCCGGTCCAGTAGTCGATCCACATGCCCTCGGGCAGGTAGATGCCGTTCTTGGTCTCGCCCTCGTCCCACATCGGCGCCACCAGGAACTCCTGCCCGGCGAGGAACTCGTGGGTGGCCCCATAGGCGTTCGGGTCGTTCGGGTACTCGATCGGCAGTGACCGGTTGATCGGCGCGCCGGTGCGGTGCGCCTCGGCGGCGTACGAGTAGAAGAAGGGCAGCAGCCGCTCTCTCAGCTTGAGGTACTTACGGTTGATCGCGGTGTACGGCTCACCCCGCGACCAGGGCTGCTTGTACGCCGGGTTCGCCCAGCCGGACATCGTCATGAACGCCGGGTTGAACACCTTCCACTGCATGTCCCGGGTGTAGCTGACGTCGGTGCCGCCGAAGATGCCGTCGACGTCGCCGGCGGCGTACGCGATGCCGGAGTTCCCGGAGCCGTGGATCGCCGGGATCTGCCACTTGATGTTGTCGAGGGTGCCGCCGTGGTCGCCGGTCCACATCACCGCGCAGCGCTGCGCGCCGGCCCAGCCCTCGACCATCCACGCGTAGCCGCGCGCGTCGCTGTGCTCTTCGATCCCGTCGTACGCGTCCTCGCAGGCGGTCAGTGCGTGCCGGTAGCCGGGGCCGACCCAGGCCACGTCGAGTTTGCGGACCCGTACCCCGGCGGTGCCGACCTCGTCGGCCTGCCGGTCGAGTGAGGACTCCGTCCAGAGCCCCATCTGGGTGCCCCGCCGGCGCAGCTCGTCACCGGTGGTGGTGAGCGCGCCGATCTCGCGCTTGCCCCAGTAGGTGCCGTTGACCAACTCATAACCCAGGTCGTCGCTGTAGCCGCAGCCGTAGTCGTCGTTGACCAGCATCCAGCCGCGCGGCATGTCCTCGTCGACGAACTTCTGGGCGACCTTCACCGCGTCCAGGGTGGTCTGCTTGTCGGGGTGGGTCTTCCAGTCGTTGCCGCTGTCGGGGTCCACGCCGTAGTGGCCGCGGTTGTAGCAGTCGGAGTCGCCGTACTCCAGGCCGTAGATCGGCGGCAGGAACGGCCGGCCGGTCAGCTCGGTGTAGCGGTCCAGGCTGGTCTTGAAATCCCCCACGAAGTAGTACGCGTCGAACCGCTTCTCCCGGTGGATGGCCCGGACCGGCGCCGTGAAGGTGTACGCGCCGGACGCGAAGGTGTTGCGCAGCACGCCGTACCCGGCGGAACTCATGTAGTACGGCGACGCGTTCGGGTGACCGCCGTCGGTCCAGTTGAAGTTCCGCTCGATCTTGATGGTCTGACCGCGGTGCGAGAACCGGCCGTTCTGCATCCCGCCGCCGAGGAACTGTTCGTTGGCACCGCGGGCAAGGTGCTGCCTGGTGCTGGTGTCGTTCCAGCTCAGCGGAGAGGTCTCGGACCAGACCAGGGTGCCGTCGGCGCGGTGCAGGGAGAAGCTGAGCGGGCTCTTGGTCGCGGTGAGGGTGATTTTGCCGGTACGCAGCTGGTAGCTGTCGTCGGTCTCGACGTGCGTGGTGGCCGGCTGCGCATAGTCGTGCTTGACCACGATGTCGGCGTCGGGCGCGGCCGGGTCCGACGGGTCGGCGTTGGCGGGGTCGGTGAACTCACCGTCCGGCGCCAGCCAGAGCCGGAACACGTCGTCGCGCTGGAAGATCACGCGCACCTTCGCCGTACCCGCCTCGAAGGTGTACGTGGCGCCGTCGGCGGTGAACCCGGTGACGTCACCGAGGCTCTGGTCGGCCGGTGCGGCCGCCGCCGCGCCGCCGTGGGTGAGGAAGCCAGCCGCCAGTACGGCAGCCAGCGGCACTACCAGGCGTTTCAGGACAGAGCGTTTCAGGACAGAGGGGGGCCGCGCCATCGGAGCTCCTCGGTGAGTCTGCGGATACCTGCGTGAAAACCGGGGTTTCCAGTCACTATTGAGCAGACTCGCGAGTAGGTCAAGGGATTCGGGCCGCTGAACGCCAGCGCTAGGCACCGCTCAGGACGGTGGCCCGCGGGCGACCGGATGCTGGCGGTGCTGCGCGGCGAGCGGCTGGCCGACTTCGTGGCCGCGCTGGAGCGCACCACCACGGCCAATGCGCAGATGCTCACGTACTACCAGGGGCGCATGGAGAGCCTGGCGTCTGCTATTGCGCGGACAGCTCCTTGACCACAGCCACGGCTTCCGGCAACAGGTCGTGTGGGCAGCCCCAGTAGTCGTAGATGCCGCCCCGGCCGCGGTTACTGCCGCACACGACGAACACACCCGTGCCGAGCCGGCGTTTGAGATGGGTGGCAAGCCAGCCCACGAAGCCACTGTTGTCGACCCCGGGCGGGAAATGAAACGAGAACAACCCGAATCGCTCGACCTGTTCGGCCGGCTCACCGGTCATGGGAACCAATGCGCTCCACGAGTCCTCGTCACGCACCACGGCCAGCGTCTGCTCAGACAGCGGCGGCGGGTCGGATGCGGGTGACTCCTGGTAGTACCAGGCCCCGTCGTAGACGACCAGCTCGGCCAGCCCGATGACCCGGCGCAGCCGCAGGTCAGTCTGTTCCTCGGTCTCGCGACTGACATCAACCACGAGCCCACTGTAGATCAACGGCTACCGCGGTCAGTCTCGGTTCTGCCGGTGGCCAACCTCCTCCGGCGCCGGTACCACCAGACGAAGTCGAAGCCGTCGTGGGTTTCCCGGCGGGTCTCGACCCACTCCGCCCGGTCGAAGTCGGGGTAGTGGGTGTCGCCGGCTGGCGAGAGCCGTACCTCGGTGAGGATCTGGGCGTCG
Source organism: Micromonosporaceae bacterium (assembly GCA_050701695.1). Taxonomy (GTDB): domain Bacteria; phylum Actinomycetota; class Actinomycetes; order Mycobacteriales; family Micromonosporaceae; genus WHSM01. Next base: position 33,000 of record JBOGDE010000008.1, on the reverse strand, counting down.
GCCAGGGGCAGTGCCGCCGCGTACACCTGGGCTCCGCCGATCACCATGACGTCGCCGGCGAAGTCCCCGGCGAGGGCGATCGCGTCCTTGACCGACGGTGCGGCGTACACCCCGTCGTGGTGCCAGGAGGGATCCCGGGTCACCACTACGTTCGTGCGGTACGGCAGTGGGCGCCCGATCGACTCGAAGGTCCGGCGGCCCATCACGACGGTGTTGCCCGTGGTGACCGTACGGAAGTGCCGGAGATCCTCTGGGATCGACCAGGGGATGCCGCCGGCGAACCCGATCACGCCGTTGTCGGCCACCGCCGCCACCAGGACAACCTGCCTGCTCATACCGCGATCCGCCTGCTCATACCGCGATCGGCGCCTTGATCGCCGGGTGCGGGTGGTAGCCGTCGACCGTGATGTGGTCGAGCTCGAAGGCGTCGATCTCGGTGACCGACGGGTCCAGCCGCAGCGTGGGCAGCGGCCGCGGCTCGCGGGTGAGCTGCAGCCGGGCCTGTTCGAGGTGGTTGGAGTACAGGTGGGCGTCGCCGAAGGTGTGTACGAAGTCGCCGACCCGCAGCCCGGTCACCTGGGCCACCATGTGGGTGAGCAGCGCGTACGAGGCGATGTTGAACGGCACGCCGAGGAACACGTCGGCGCTGCGCTGGTAGAGCTGGCAGCTCAGCCTCCCGCCGGCGACGTAGAACTGGAACAGCGCGTGGCACGGCGCCAGCGCCATCCGCGGCAGGTCCGCGACGTTCCACGCGGAGACGATGTGGCGCCGCGAGTCGGGGTCGCGGCGGAGCTGCTCGATCACCTGCTGGATCTGGTCGACGTGCCGGCCGTCCGGGGTCGGCCACGACCGCCACTGGTGGCCGTACACCGGGCCCAGGTCGCCGGCCTCGTCGGCCCACTCGTCCCAGATCGTGATGCCCCGTTCCCGCAGCCACTTCACGTTGGTGTCGCCGCGCAGGAACCACAGCAGCTCACCGAAGACGCTGCGGGTGTGGACCTTCTTGGTGGTCACCAGCGGGAAGCCGGCGGCGAGGTCGAAGCGAATCTGGTGGCCGAACACGCTGCGGGTGCCGGTGCCGGTGCGGTCATCCTTCGCCACGCCGTCGTCGAGGATCCGTTGGAGGAGATCGAGGTACGCCTGCACGCTGGTCAGCCTACGTCGGCGCGGTGCCCGGTCCGGTGAACACACCCGGTGGGTTGCCGAGTTGGCCGGAACTCAGCAACCCACCAATCGGTACGCGGTCTCAGCGGGCCACGAATCTCCAGTAATGGTCTTCCCACGCGCCGCAGGGCCACGTGATGACTTTCGCGCCGTTCGACGTCGATCCACCCTGGATCGCCATGCAGCCTCGGCTCTGCACGTTTCGTATCTTGAAATAGCCTGTGCTGTTGTAATGGAGCGTCCACATCTGCTGCTCCAGTCCGCTGGTGCACCTGTACGAAAAGACGACTCCGTCGCCGCTTCCCTGGCTGCCGGTCATACATTCGGAGGTGGACTTGTTCTTGAATCTGTAGTACGTACCAGTGGACGAGTAGTAGTACTTGTACCTGGTCCAGATATACCAGCTGGCACTCGAGGTACAGGTGTACTGGGCGAGTACCGCCTCAGTGTCGGCGCCTGGCGGCACCGCGCATTTTCCGCTCTTGGCGTTGACCACCCAGACGTTCTTGGTCTCGATGAGCCCCGCCATCGCGGTGCCCGGTGCGACCAGGATGCCAGTGCCGATGGCGAACACGGTAAGCCCGGTGCTCAGCCAGATCTTCATGTTTCGCATGAAAGCCACCCATCCACAATCGCTACTTGTACAGACGCCACTTGTAGTGCCGGTAGACGGAGTTGAGGCAGTGCGCCGTCCCGATGTAGGCGCCGTTTGCCAGGGAGCCCCGTTTCACGTACAGGCAGCGATCGGTGTGGTTGTTCCTTATGAGATAGACACCGTTGCCTTGGTACACGAATCGCCACACCTGGCGTACGCTGTTTATGTTGCATTCGTCGGTGTAGACCGGCACGGAATCGTCGTACGGATGCGCTTCCAGGCACTCGCCGTTTTGCTCAATCCAGTGTTTGCCCGAACCTGACTGGCCGAGTAGTTCGTAGATGCTCCACGACTGCCTGCCGCCCCAGTCCCAGTTGCAGGTCTGTTGCACGATCTGGTAGTAGCCGGTGCCGTTCATCTGGACGCACTTTCCGGAGTCATAGTTCCGGATGAACCCAAATATGTTGACGCTGGCAGCGTGAGCGGCACCGGGTGTCGCCATTACCGCGATGCCCGTCAGCATCAGCCCCGCCACCGTACCGACAAACCACTTCCGGACCGTCTTTGCCATGGGATCACCCACTTATCTCGGGGTACGGCCGGATATCGGCCGGTACGCCGATCCTCACATCACGCACTCTCACCGAGCCCTCACCGCGCTCTCGGGCCGCTCTCACACAGGTCGGCCGATCCCCGTGAGATGCCGCAGCAGCGGGTACGCGTGGTTGGTGAACCGTAGGGCGAGGAATCCGTTGTCCTGACAGGTGACCCAGAGCTGGTCGGTGCCGACGAACCGGGGTGGCGAGGAGCACCAGTCCGCGGTGAGCGCTCCACCCAGTGCCGGGCTGGCGTGCTCGGAGCTGCCCAGATCGGCTTCCCGGCCGGTCTGCGCGGGTGGGTTGAAGTACGCGATCTCGCGCGGCGCGATGGCGTCGCGGATGTCGAAGACCCGTACCCCGGACTGGAAGTAGCCGCAGGCCAGCGCGGTCGGGTCGGTCTGCCGGTCCACGTCGCAGTAGTGCCCCTCGTACCCGAAGGCTCCGGTGCCCGCGGTGTCCTCGGCGCGTACGTCGGCGTACTCGGGCAGGTGGATCCGCAGTTTCAGCTTGGAGATCACCCGGGGCGTGCCCTCGTCGGTGATGTCGATGATCCGGGCCGCGCCGGCGCCCCCCTCGTCGACGAAGATCAGGTGCGGTTTTCCGCCGTACGTGACTGCGATGGCGTGCTGGCCGATCGCGCCGTCCTCCCAGTACGTGGCGCCGACCGGCGTGATCTGCGGGGCGAGCCGGCGGGCCTGCACCTGGCTGACGTCGAAGATCTTCACCCCGTTGGGGTCGCCCGGGTCCACCGCGCCGCCGGTGAAGGCGCCGGCCAGGTTGCCGATCTCGGCGATGTAGAGCCGGTTGCCGTCGTCGCTGACCGACAGGCCGTGGTTGATGAGCCCGGTGCTACCGGTGTAGACGATCTTCGGCTCCGAGGTGTTGGCCACGTCGATCGCGGTGATCACACCCGCCTGCAGCCCCGCGGCCCAGTACGTCTTCCCGTCCGGCGACCAGTTGCCTTCGTGGCCGAGCACGTTGGCCGGGATGGACAGCTCGGTGCTGGCGATTGAGTTGAGCAGCCGGGGACGGGTGCAGTCGGACCTGATGTCGTACACATCGAAGAACGCGACGCCGTTGCCGCCCGGCTCGGGGGCGTACACGGCGGCGAGCAGGCCGCGCGCCTCGTTGACCTTCAGCGACTCCCAGGTGCCGCGCATCGCCGGGCTGGTCAACGCGGTGGTACGCCGCGGGTTGGCCGGGTCCGACACGTCGATCACCTGTACGCCCGGCGAGTCCGCCTGGCTCGGGTTGCGGGTCGACAGGTACGCGCAGTCCCCGTACGACTGGCTCACCCAGGAGGACCCCTCGCCCTGGAACTGGCCGAGCAGCTCCAGGTTGCAGTGGTAACCCTGGGTGCTGCGTCCGGACTCGCGGTCGGCGAGCGGCACCTGCCCCTGCAGGCGGGTCTCGGGTGAGGATCCGGGACCGCAGTCGGCCTCGGGCACCGGTCCCTCGAAGGCCGCCTCGGCCGACCAGTCGATCGCCTGCGCGGCGCTGGTCCAGAACAGGACCGCGACGGAGGCCGCGACGATGAGCAGATTGACCTTGCGTTGGCGGCTGCCGTGCTCGGCAATCCTCCGGTTGGGACGCATCAGGAGACCTCCCGCGATATCCCCCGATCCGCTGACATGGCCGAAGTCTCGGCTACCGGACCCGGGGTGACAACACGGGCGGTGACCTGCATCGTCGGACGGTGCGGAGATTCGACCAGTGGCCGATTCTCCACGACGAACGGCGGCCAGCGGTGTGCCCGGCCGCACCGGCGCCAGCGACGCCGTCGGCTGCGCGGTGTCGAGTGTCATAGGCAGATCACTCTGTGAATCGGGACAATGTCCTATTCGGAGGCATCAAGCGGATCGGGGCTCCATGATCGACGAAGTGGTGGACATCGCGCGCTACCCCCTGACGACACCCACGAGCACTGCCTGGCAGGACCTGATCTCCCGGGTCCGCGACGACCTGCGGGCGTACGGCTGCAGCGTGCTGCCGGACTTCGTCCGCCCGGAGCTGCGGGACCTGCTGCGCGAGCAGGGCGGCGAGATCGCGCCCCGGGCGCACTACGACGTAGAGACCGTGAACGCGTACAACATCGCGGTCGACACCCCGCTACCCGACGGCCACCCGGCGCGGGTCACGATGCGGCGGGGCAACGCATTCGTGGCCCGGGACCAGATACCCGAGTCGCACCTCATCCACCGGCTCTACACCGACGAGTCGTTCAAGCGGTTCGTCGCGCACTGCTTCGCGCTGTCCGAGATCCACGAGCTGGCTGATCCGTTATCAGGGTTGTGCCTGAACGTGGTCTCGCCCGGGATGTCGCACCCGTGGCACTTCGACACCAACGAGTTCACGGTCAGCATGCTCACCCAGGAGCCGGAATCCGGCGGCGTATTCGAATACTGCCCGCACATCAGGTCCGCGGCGGACGAGCATTTCGACCACGTACGGGAGGTGCTGACCGGCACCCGCGAGCACGGAAACCGCCAGCTCACGTTGCGGCCCGGTGACCTGCAGCTGTTCCAGGGTCGGTACGCACTGCACCGGGTCACGACCGTGACCGGCGAGATCCCGCGTCACTCGGCGATTTTCGCTTACAGCGAGCGTCCCGGCGTGATCGGCAGTGTGGCGCGCACCCGGCAGCTGTTCGGCCGGACCTTGCCGGTACACGCCGCGGCCGAGAGCCGGGTCCGAGGCGACCAACTGCTGGACTAGGGGGAGTCACCACGTGGAACTCGACGCCGTCCAAGAATTTGATGACACCGGGAAAGTCGCGCTCGACCATATCTACACGCAACCTGATCCACGCCAGTACTTCGGCTCGCTGCGCAAGCTGGACTACTACATCCCGGAGCTTGCCAAGCCGTACTTCCTGAAACTCATCAGGGAGTATCGCCACACCCAGGGCGTCGCCGTCCCGACCGTGCTCGACATCGGCTGCTCGTACGGCGTGAACGCGGTACTGCTGAAATACGGTGCCACGATGGACCAGCTGTACGACCACTACACCGACCCGGAGGTCGACCACCACGACCGCGCCGCCATGCTGGCCCGCGAACCCAGGCTGGCGCGATACCTGCTGCGGAGCACCAGGTTCATCGGTCTGGACAGCTCCGAGGCCGCGCTGTCGTACGCGTTGGCGGCCGGGTTTGTCGACGACGTGGTGCACGCCGACCTGGAGCGTGCCGACCCGACCGAGCGGCAACGCGCCCGGCTCGCCGAGGCGGACCTGGTGATCTCGACCGGCTGCGTCGGCTACGTCACCGAGAAGACCGTCGCGCGCGTTGCCGCCGCGCGCGAGGAGCGTCGGCCGTGGATGGCACACTTCGTGCTCCGGATGTTTCCGTTCGACCCCGTGGCCGAACGGCTGGCTGATATGGGTTACCAGACAATCGGTGTGGAAGGCGTGTTCAAACAGCGGCGGTTCGCCTCGGCCGAGGAGCAGAAGCTGGTCCTGGAAACCCTCTCCGCCACCGGGGTGGACCCGAACGGCCTGGAATCGGAAGGCTGGCTGTACGCGCAGCTGTTCATCTCGCGGCCAGCAGAATCGACGTACCCATGAAAAGGATGACTGTGAACGAGAGTGTCGACTGGTCCACCCGTACGTTCGGCAACGAAGACCTGCTGCCACGGGTGCCGCTGCCGGCGCTGGCGGACAGCTGCGCCCGGTTCCTGGAAGGGTGTTCGCCGCTGCTCACGCCGGACGAGCTGGCGCAGACGGAGGACGCGGTCGCGGCGTTCCTGGCCGAAGACAGCCCGGCGCACGCGCTGCAGTCAACCTTGGAGCGGTACGACGCCGAAGCCGGCGTACACAGCTGGTTGGACACCTTCTGGCCGGCACGCTATCTGGGCCGGCGTGACCGGATCGCGCTGAACGCGAACTTCTTCTTCCTGTTCCACGACGCGCTGTCCGATGACGTGCCGCAGGAGCAGCCGCGGCGGGCCGCCGGTCTGATCGCCCGCGCGGTCAACTACAAGCTGGCGTTGGATGCCGAGGCGGTGCCGCCGGTGATGCAGCGTGGCCGGCCGCTGTCGATGGAGCAGAACAAATTCCTGTTCGCCACCACCCGGATTCCAGGGCGGGAGCGGGACACGGTCCGCGCGCCGTACAACGTGGAGGAGCCCGGCCCGTCGACCGCCCGGCACGTCGTGGTGTTCTTCCGCGGCAACATGTTCCGGCTCGACGTGCTCGGGTCCGGCGGCGTGCCGTACCCGCTGGCTGATCTTGAGTCGGCGCTGCGCAGCATCGTGAAGGACGGCGACCGGCGCGCCGATCCCGACACCGCGGCCGGGCACCTGACGACCAGGGCGCGGGCGGAGTGGGCGGCCAGCCGGCAGGCGCTGCTGGCCCACCCCGGCAACGCGGCGGCGCTGGAAACCGTGGAGACGGCGCTGTTCTGCGTGTGCCTGGACGACATCGCGCCGGGCGACACCCTGCAGGCGTGCGACCAGCTGCTGCACGGCGACAGCGGCAACCGGTGGTTCGACAAGTCGGTGTCCTTTGTGGTGTTCGCGGACGGTCGCTCGGGCATCAACATCGAACACTGTGGCCTGGACGGCACCACCGTGCTCAGCTTCGTCGACACCCTGCTCGCGGGGTCGGACGGGGAGCACCAGGCCCGGTCCGGCGCCCGGCCCCAGGGTGTGCCGGCCGTCGAGCCGATCGAGTTCACCCTGGATCCCGGCCAGCGGGCCGACGTACGCGACGCGGCTGATGCCTTCGCCCGGTACGCCGCCGACACCGCGACCTGCACGGTGTCCTTCGACGACTTCGGCGCGGACCGGGCCAAGCAGCTGAGGATGTCGCCCGACGCGTTCGCGCAGCTGGCGTACCAGTTGGCGCACAAACGGAGCAAGGGCATGACCGGCGCCACGTACGAGTCGATCGCCACCCGGCAGTACCGGCGTGGCCGTACCGAGGCGATGCGGGTGGTCACGCCCGAGGTGCTGGCGTTCACGGCCGCGATGGACGACCCGGCCGCCGACCCGCGGACGCGGCGTACGGCGTTCCGGGCGGCGGCAGCCAAGCACGTGGCCAGAGCCAAGGAGTGCCAGGCCGGGGCGGCGCCGGAGCAGCACCTGTGGGAGCTGCAGCTGATCCAGCAGCGGCGCGGAGGCCCTGAGCCTGAGCTGTACCGGAGCCCAGGCTGGTTGATCATGCGCAACGACTATCTCAGCACCAGCTCCGCGCCGTCGACCAACATCCAGTACTTCGGGTTCGGCTCGACCAGCCCCACCTGCATCGGCGTCGCGTACGTGCTGCTGCCCGACCGGCTCAACATCTACCTCAGCACCCCCCGGGCGGTGGCCGCCGAGATGCACAGCTTCGCCGAGCACCTCCGGTCGGCGGTACGCGAACTGCAGGACCTGCTCGCCGCCGAGACCTGACTCTGTGCTACTCCCGTGCTACGCCGGCGCTTGCGGAGCGGGATTTCGGAGCGGGACGATAATGATCGACGGGTACGGCGACCACGGGGCTAGGCGGGCAGGAAATGGCGGAGATGATGGTCCGCGCGATGGGCCACGGCGACGACCCGTACCGCGACTACCTGGTCGACAGTGAGCAGGGCGAGCGGCTCCGGGACCGGCTGCGCGAGGCCGACGAACTGCCGCCCGAGCAGCGCAACGCGGCGGTACGCGAGCTGATCGCCGAGTTGGCACGCGACGGCACCGAGGCGCCGCAGGGGCTTGATCCTGACCTGGTCCTGATGACGATCCTGGTGACGGTGGAGCCGCCGCCAGAGTCCGTGCCGCTGGATCAGCCGTCGCCCCCGGACGACGGCACCCACTACTACCGGGATCCCGACGATCCGCGGTACGACCTGTCGGACGAGCCGCGGCCCGGCTCGGGCGGGCATTCAGGCGGGCGGCCGCACAACGAACTGCGCGACATCGACGACACCGACCGCTGGCGGGACTGAGCCGTGGCGGGGCTGAGCGGTGGTCGAGGCTAACGTGACGGGAGAGCATGTGCCGGAGGAGATGGCGCTGGTCAGGCTCGCCGACGGCGGTGAGTACGAGGTGCCGCGCGATCTGGCCTCCGACGTACGGCGGACACTCGAAGAGCTGAACAAAGCCGACTCCGCCACGTGGCGCGAGACGCTGCGCGCGATCGTCATCACGGTCACCCTGGTGGGGGTGCGGCGCAGTCGGCGGCATGGGCGTACCCCTGACCTGGAGGTGCCAGACCCAGACGCGCCCGAGCCGGCTCCGCCTACCGCATCCGATGACGAGGTCGTCCTCTACAGCCCGGTCGAGCGCGACCTCGACGCGGAGTCCGCGAGGGACATCGACCCGACCGATCCCTGGCGCGGTTGACAATGTCCGGCGGCGTGGGGTCTGGCGGCGCGGCGTCTCCTGGTGTGGGGCCTGGCGGCGCGGCGATGACCGGGCCGTACGCGTTCGACGTGACGAAGCTGGCGGACACCGTGACCAGCACGATGATCGCGGTGCTGAGCCTGGTGGCGGCGGTCGTCGTGGTGTTTGGGTTGGTACGCGCGCTGCGGGAACGCCGGCGCGACCAGCTGGTGATCGGGGACGTACCGGCGCTCACCGCCCGGGTCGACCCCGGCGAGCTGGACGTCGCCGGGCTCTCCCCGTTGCTGCGGCAGGGCGTACTGCGCTGGCTCGACGCCGACCGGCGGAACGCGGAGTGGATCGTCAAGGGGCTGCTCGGCAACGACGCGGCGCTGGGGCGTACCCCGCTCGACACCAGCATCGAGAACGCCACCCAGACGGTCGCCACCGCGGTCACCGACTCGCTCGACACGCTGTCGAAGGGGCTGCAGGCGATCGCCCCGGACCAGGCCGCCGGGCTGGTCACCGCGATCGGTGCGCTGCTGCCGACGCCGCGCGGCCGGCTGGTCCGGGCGTACCCGGTGACCCGGGGTGGCGCCACGGTGGTACGGCTCGGCCTCGCCGTCGAGATGTCCAAATTGGACGGTACGCCGACCGCCGCCACCACCTTCTGGCAGCCGCCGGACGAGGATCCGGGGCCGTACCAGGAGCAGATGATCGGGCTGCTGGAGGTGGCCGCCCGGTGGATCGCGGTACGCCGGGTCGCGCAGCGGCTGGTCGCCACCCCGGTACGCAGACGGTGGCTGCGGGCAGCGGCGTACCAGCGGCAGGTGTCGGGGATGCGGCGGCTGTTCGCCGGTGGGCTCACCCTGGTCGCGATGAAGCGGGTGCCGGCGCACGCACTGGCGTTCGGCGAGGGCGCCGTCGGTGAGCTGCGGCTGGCCGCCGAGGAGCTGGGAACGTACTACCGGCCGTGGGTGACGCTCGGCGGGATGCGGGAGCAGCTCGGCTTCGCGTACCGGCGGGAGGCTCTGGAGCGGCCGGCCCGGGACCAGTTCGTCGAGGCGGCACGGTGCTGGGCGACGGCGCACCGGCTGCTGCACGATCACCCAGGACGCGAGCCGGGCGGCACGCCGCCGGCCGATCTCGACGACGACCTGGCGCTGCTGCGGATCCGGCAGCTCAAGTGCCTGCTGCTCAGCGGCGACAGCCGGCGGTACGCCGAGGCAGGTCGCGCCATGGCCGAGCCGCTGCCCGAGAGCCAAGCGGCGCGTACGTTGTTCAGCGCCGCCTGCCTGTACGCCCGCGCCGGCACCGTACTCGACGACAGTTACCTGGACGCCGGATGGCGGATGCTGGGCCGGGCGCTGCTCGCCACCCCCGACGACCTGATCTGGGAGGAGGCGCTCGACGACCCGGAGCTGGCGCCGCTGGTCGACCGGGCGAGGTTCGTCGACCACCTGCGGCCGTACCGGCTGCCCGACACCGACCGTCCCGACCCGGACCAGCTGATCGCCGCCGCGATCGCCGCCGCGACGGCGTGATCAGAACCAGGCGGCACCCCGTCATGCGGGGGTTAGCGTAGTGACACGAGGGAGAGTGGGGCGGGCGAAGCCGGAGGGGTCATGGGCCAGGTGACGGGGTGAGTCGCGGTGGGTAGGCCGATGGTTTCGCCGGTGGTGGTCGGGCGGGATCGCGAGCTCGCGGCTTTGCTGTCGGCGATGGTTGAGACGCCCGCGGTGGTGTCGGTGGAGGGGGAGGCGGGGGTCGGCAAGACGCGGTTGGTCGGGGAGCTGACCGGTCGGCCGGAGCTGGCGGGGCGTCGGGTGTTGGTGGGCCGGTGTCAGCAGATTCGCGAGTCCTTCCCGCTCGGCCCGGTGATCGAGGCGGTGCGTGGCGTGCCCTCCGATCTGAGGGGGGTCGAGCTGAGTCCGGTGGCGGGTGCCTTGCGTCCGCTGTTGCCGGAGTTGGCCGATGTGCTGCCCCCGGAGCCGGAGCCGCTTGACGACCGGGTGGCGATGCGGCATCGGGTGTTCCGCGGTCTGGCGAATCTGCTCGGCTGCCTGGGTCCCGCGGTGTTGGTGTTGGAAGACCTGCATTGGGCGGAAGAGCAGACCACGGACTTCCGCCGGTACGTGTTGGCCGATCCTCCGCCGCAGCTGGTGGTGGCCCTGACCTACCGGACTGAACAGGTGAGCCCGGCGGTGCGCGCGGTGACCGCGAAGCTGCCCGCCCCTGTGAGGTGGACGCACGTGGAGTTGGCCCCGCTCGATCGGGACGACACCGGAGGACTCGCCGCGTCGATCCTCGCGGTGGATCGGATTTCGGGCGAGTTCACGAGGTTCCTGTGGGATTGCACCTCCGGCCTGCCGTACGCGGTCGAGGAGGTGCTCGCCGTGGCGCACGCTCGCGGTCAGTTGCTGCAGCGTCGTGGCGGCGAGTGGAGCCGCCGCGCGTTGCAGGAGTTGGAGGTGCCGCGCAGCATCCGGGATTCGACGCTGGAGCGGGTGGCCCTGCTATCCGACGATGGGCGCGGGGTGGCCGAGGCGGCGGCGGTGGCGCAGACACCTGTCCCGTTGTCGGTGCTGGTCTCCGCCGTGATGGTCGACGAGGTGGACGTGGCGTTGGAGGAGGCGATTGGCTCGGGCCTGCTCACCGAGCAGGACAATGCGGTCGGATTCCGGCACCTGTTGGCCGCGCATGCGGTGTACGAGAGCATCAGCGGGCCGCGGCGGCGGCAGCTGCACGGGCGGTTGGCTGACTCGCTGGTCGCGCAGGAATCGGCACCGCTCGGGCAGGTCGCCTATCACTTGAACCGCGCCGGTCGACTCGAGGAGTGGACGCACGCCGCGGAACGCGCCGCTGACCGGGCAGTCGAGCTGGGCAACGACGAGGAGGCCGCACGGTTGCTGGAGGAGGTGCTGCGGCGGGCACGGCTCGATCCGGAGCTACGTGGCCGGATCGCAGTGAAACTGGGCTGGGCGGCCATTCATACCCTGCACGCTCATCGGATCACGGATCTGCTCTCGGGTGTGCTCGAACAGGACCTTGCTCGCCCGGTACGGGGTGAGCTGCGGTTTCTGTTGGCTCAGGCGCTGAACCAGACCGGCGAGGAGCTGACACGGCAGCATGAACTCTTCGCCGGTGCCGTCGCCGATCTGGACGACCGCCCCGACCTGCAGGCCTGGTCGATGGTGGCGCTGGGGATCCCGACGGCGCCGGGTGTGGACCCGTCTGAGCATGTGGGGTGGCTGCAGCGGGCCGTGGAGCAGGCGGCCCGGCTCGGCGATCCGCAGTTGGAGGCGCACATCCTCGGCAAGGCGGGCGGGGCCTGGCTGCAGCTCGGCGGCGCCGGCTGGCGTCGCGCGACCGACCGGGTCGTGGAGATCACCGGCGGCGCCCCGCAGCGGCGGCGGGAGGTGAACGCCTACTACTCGATCGGCCTCGAAGCGTGTTTCGCCGGTCACCTGCAGACCGCCGAGCTGCTGCTGAGGACCGGACTCGCGTCTTCAGGGGCGCAGGAGAACCGGCGGCTCGAGGTGTTGCTGCGATCCGGGCTCGCGCTCGCGCGCTACTGCCGGGGCGCCTGGGACGGGCTACGCCGCGAGGTCGCGGACCTGGTGGAGGAGCTTGCCGAGCATCCACGGGACCGGCTGGACGTGGAGGTGGTGGCCGGTTGTCTGGCGTTGGCGTCCGGCGAGGTCGACGACGCGATGGCGCAGCTGCGGGGGGTGGTGACATCGGCTCAGCGGATCGCCGCCCACCAGGTGCTGCCGCTCGCTGCCGGGTCACTGGCGCGCGCCGCGCTGGCCCGCGAAGACGCAGACACCGCCCTTGGCTGTGTGCACGCCGTACTGGAGGGATTGGACGCGAAGGCCGTGTGGCCGCCGGTCGGGTGGGTGCTGCCGTCTGCCGTTGAGGCGTTGACCGTCGCTGGCCGACACGCCGAGGCGCGTGCGTTGATCACCCGATGCGCTGGGGAGCTCAGCGAACGCGATGCGCCGCTGGGTCAGCCGGCGCTGCGGCACGCGTACGGGATCCTGGACGCCGCCGAAGGCCGGTGGCAGGAGGCGTCACTGCACCTTGTCGCGGCCCGAGATGCATATCGGGAGCTGGGCCTGCCGTACCCGGAGGCGCAGGCGGGCGAGGCCGCGGCGGCCGCGATGCTCCAGGAAGGCGATGCAGGGGGCGAGGCCACCCTGCGTTCCGCGCTCGCCGGCTACCTGAAACTGGGCGCTGCCTGGGACCACGCTCGGGCCGTGCGCCTGGGCCGCCGGCACGGGGTCCGGGTGGCTCGACACGGCGGTGGCAGGAAGGGCTACGGCAGCGAGTTGTCGCCCCAGGAGCGTAAGGTCGCCGAGCTCGCCGCCACCGGGCTGACCAACCGTCAGATCGCGGCGGAGCTGTTCCTGTCACCAAACACCGTTGACAAACACATGCGGGCGGCGATGCGCAAACTCGGCGTTCCCACCCGCTCAGCGCTGGCGTTTCGCCTGGTGGCGCCCGGTTCCCCGGCCGGCAAGAATGGCGAGCTTGCGCCATAGACCCGGGCGAGCCTGCCTGTGAATCTCTCGGTATGGGCGAGACCGAACCGGAATCGGTGAAGGAAGCGGTCGGCGTCACCCCGCGCGCCGACCACGACGATCAGGACGCTGTGCCGTGCCCGGATCCGTCCTCCGCCCACGAGTCGCAGCCCTCGGAAGACACCAGCACCTCCGACGACGGATGGGTGCCGGTGTGAGGGCTGCTCGAATGCCCCTGGAGGCGTACATGGTCATCCGAACCAGGCCGAGACATCGCAGGATTCGCCGGTTGATCCCGGCGGTCGTCGGTGTCGTCCTCATCTCACTGGCGCAACCCGCCGGCGCGGCACCCGCCCCCGGTGAAGCAGGTACCGAGCTGCCCGGGCAACCGGGCGCAGGTGATTCACCGAGCCGACAGCCGGCAGCCGAACCGGAGTCGCGGCGGATCACCCTCGTCACCGGGGACGTGGTGCTGCTGACCCGGGCCGGTGAACAGCAATCGGCCGAGGTGGTGCGTGATGTCCCGCCGGTCGGCGACGTGTCGATCCTGATGAGCGACACCGATGTGTACGCGATCCCGGGCGTGGCGGCGCCGATGCTGGCCCGCGACGAGTTGGACAGGGAGCTGTTCAACCTCACTCAACTGGTCGAGGACGGGTACGACGACACGCACGCGGCCGAGCTGCCGCTGATCGTCAGCTACGACTCCGCGTCAGCCGAGCACCGCGCCGCGGGCAAGGCGGCCCCCGACGGCAGCAGGCGCACCCACCGGCTCAAGTCCGCACGGGCCCACGCCGTACGCGTAAACAAGGACCGCAGCAGCAGGTTCTGGGCTGATGTCACAGCGAAGGCCGAGGACCACCGGCGAGCCGGGATGGACCGGTCCGGGCCGCGACAGCTGCAGGCGGCACTCGACGTGGCCAAGATCTGGCTGGACGCGAAGGTGGATGCCTCCGACGACGTCTCGCGAGTGACCATCGGCGCCGATAAGGCCTGGACGGCCGGGTACGACGGCGAGGGTCAGACCGTCGCGGTGCTGGACACCGGCATCGACACCGACCACCCTGACCTTGCCGGCAGGGTGGCGGCGGCGCAGAACTTCACCGACTCCGACACCACCGGCGACCGGGTGGGACATGGCACCCATGTGGCGTCGATCATCGCCGGCACCGGGGCCGCGTCCGACGGCCGGTACGCCGGAGCCGCGCCGAAGGCCACGTTGGTCAACGCCAAGGTTCTCGACGACTCGGGATCCGGCGCGTGGTCGGGCGTGATCGCGGGGATGGAATGGGCAGCCACCCGGGCCGACGTGGTCAACATGAGCTTGGGCGGCGGCGCCAGCGACGGCGCCGACCCGATCAGCCAGGCGCTGAACGTGATCTCCGAGGAGACCGGCGCACTGTTCGTGGTGGCGGCCGGCAACGAGGAACTGCGGCCGCAGAGCGTCACCACGCCGGCCGCGGCGGATGCGGCGCTGGCGGTCGGGGCGACAACCAGGGACGGCGCGGTGACCGCCTACTACTCCTCTGTCGGCCCGCGGCTGGACAACTGGGCTCTGAAGCCGGAGATCTCCGCGCCTGGCAGCGGCATCGTCGCCGCCAGGGCCGGGTCCGACGGCTATGTCGGGTACTCCGGCACGTCGATGGCCGCGCCGCACGTGGCGGCCTCGGCGGCCATCGTCCGCCAGCGGCACCCGGACTGGACCGCGCAACAGGTACGTGACGCGCTGACCAGCACGGCCCGGCCCACCGCGAATGACCCGATCTGGTGGCAGGGCGCCGGCGTGGTCGATGTCGGCACGGCTGTCACGCAGGACCTGCATGCCACCGGGATCCTGCAACTGGGCGTCGACCCGTTCCCGCAGAACCCGGGCGACACCCTCAAGGGCGCTGTCACCTACACCAACGACGGCGACCAGCCGGTCACCCTCGACCTGACCAGCCAGTGGTGGCAGGCGCCGGTGGAGTTCGGGCGCTACCCGGTGACGCCGTGGACGCCGTCGGCGGGCGCGGTCGCGATCAGTCCGTCCAGCGTGACAGTGCCGGCGCACGGCAGCACGACCGCCACCCTCACCATCGCCACCGACCAGACCCCGTTCGGCAGCTTCTACGGCCGGGTGGTCGCGGCCGCCGCGGACGGGACCACCACCGTGCGCACGGCTGTGGCGTTCAGTCGAGACGTCGAACGACACCGCCTCACCATCGAGGCCGTCGACCGGGACGGGCTGCCGGTGCACACCACAGCGTGGTCCCTCGGCGTGCTGCAGCATCTGGAGACCGGACGATGGCACTGGGTCATCTGGGACCACGGGACGGCGAGATACTCCGGCGCGGTCCGTGGAGATCACCTGCCGGCGGGACCGTACGCGTTCCTGGGTCACATCGGGGCGTTCGGCCCGGCTCCCTACTATCCGATGACGTCGTGGACCATGGTGGCCGAGCCGGAGCTGATCCTCGACCAGGATCGGAGCCTCGTCCTCGACACGCGAAAGGCCGGTCTCGTCGACGTACGGACGCAGCGTCCGTCGGTCGAGGCCGCCGGCGAACGGCACAAGGGCGACGACTGGCAGATCCGCGAGTCGCCCGCCGGACGTATGGCCCTGAAACCCGGGCTGGATCTCAATCTCCGCAGCTTCTCGGACGTCGCGCCCGAGGTCTACACCCTCGCCAGCAAAACCGCGGCGACTACCGGCAGCTACCGCTACCAGCACAACACCCACCGCACCGCACCACCTATCACGCTGCGGTTCGCGGACAGAACCGTCCTGGGTGACTACCCGGGCGGGTACTACCGGATCGATGACTTCCAGGTGCGCCTGGCCCGGTTCCCGTCCCATCTGGAGTCGACCTTGGTCAACGTCGGCACGGGTTCTGAGGCCGAGATCAAGCGGGCCGGTGTCGCCGGGCGGTTGGCGCTGCTCCGGCCCGGCGAGGATTGGGACGGCAGTCTCGACGAGCCCGCGCGTCGGCTCGCCGCGGCCGGCGCGGCAGGCGTGATTGTGGCGACTCCGCTGCCGGGTTTCGGAAACGCCAGCGGGTACGCCTACTACCGGGAAGAGCTCGCCGATGTCCCCGTCGCGGCCGTCGGATACGAGGACGGGCGATGGCTGGCCGACCTCGTCGCCGATCGGCCGGCGCCGCTGATCCTGCGGGGGATCTTCCCCACCCCGTACAGCTATGACCTGATGGCCGACCAGCAACGGCGGTTGACGAACGGGCTGCGTTACCACCCGCTGGACCATGAGCTCGCCGAGGTCACGGCCCAGTACCGTACCGATGGTCCCGCTCGATGGTCGGACGTTCGCCACCGGCCCGCCGACGACATCTGGGGGACTGTCCGGGTACGGGAGTTTCCGTAACTTCCAGGTCGACGGCGGCACGAGTGACGCGGTGCCGAGTGGGTTCGCCCGTACCGAGTTCTACACCCCTGGAGTGCCCTGGAAGTTCTCCGTGGCGCCGATCGTCGCCAACTCCGGATTCGAGGAATCCAACGACGGCCAAGGCTCCAGATGCGACCAGTACGGTGGCTCCTGGTGGTCGGAGTAGGCCGCCCGGAGCAGCAGCCCGAACATCACCCGCTTCCACCAGAAGTTGAGGTTGCCACGGCTGTCACCGGCGCCCAGCGTGGACTGCACGATCAGCCGCCGCACCCCGGTCTGCCGCAACGCCTCAATCACCGTCCTGGTGCCGGCCGCCCGTACGCCGCCCTTGCGGCCGGCACCCAGCGAGACGATCCATGGCCTGGAGTCTCTCTCGCATACGCGATCGTCTAAGCGCCCCGGCCCCAATCCTCACAGGCTCGCGGAGCTGTGGGTCGCTCAGAAGTGGAAGGCCACCCGGTTCGGCTTTGCCGAAAATGTCGGGCGGATTGACGGTTCCTATCAGGGGGTGTTGATGATGTAGCTGACCGCGGAGGCGACGTCGTCGGCGACATGGCTGGGGTGGTAGAGGTCCTGGGTCCACAGTCGGCCATTCGACACCCACACGCTTCGCAGACCGA
This sequence comes from Micromonosporaceae bacterium, assembly GCA_050701695.1. Lineage (GTDB taxonomy): Bacteria > Actinomycetota > Actinomycetes > Mycobacteriales > Micromonosporaceae > WHSM01. Next base: position 15,823 of record JBOGDE010000008.1, on the reverse strand, counting down.
GTGCGTTGGCGCCGGCGATGTCGGCGAGCGGTGAATCGCCGATGACCCACGCGCCGGAGAGTGGGACTCCCACGGCTTCGGCTGCCGCTTGGAAGATCTCCGGTTCCGGTTTCTTGTGGCCGACGCTCTCCGAGATGACCCAGCCCTGGAGGAGCCGGTCGGGTCCCACGCGGCGGATCTTCGCCTCCTGCTGAGCGGTACGGCCGTTGGTGACGATCACGCAGGTCCAGCCGTTCGCCTGTGCCTTGCCCAGTGCCTCCCTGGAGGAGTCCGTCAGCACGACGCGGTCCGCCGCGCCGTTGTCGATAAGGGCACGGATGGCGGTGGTGGGCACCAAGGCCCCGTATCGGTCGCCCAGGGCAGCGGCGACATCGCGGCGGGCAGTGTTGCCGCTGGCATCGAGGGTCATCACCCAGGTGAGATCGGTGCTGGGCTGGCCGTGTTCGGCGAGGAAGGCAGCGACGGCGTCGCGGAAGGCCGCATCGCGGTCGACCAGGGTGTTGTCGAGATCCAGCATGAGCAACGGCATGATCGGCAGTAGATCATGGACGATGGCTGCAGCCGGGTGGGTTTCGCGTCCGGCGTCCGCACCGACGCAGACGCTTTGCGCGCGCCCAGCCGCACCACGATCCGAAGATCAGGATTACGGCTGGAGTACTGGACCGAGCCGTGCCAGACACCGCTCACGGACCACGTCGACCAGTAGCCGCTGGGCGCCGCTGAGCTGGCCGGGGCGGTGCAGCAGCGCGACGGTCTGCCGGATCGGTGGGTCGAACGACACGATCCGGGTACGCCGCGGATCGGCCTGTTCGGCCTGGGAGCGCGCCATCAGCGCGTGGCCCACGCCGGCCGCGGTGAGGGTGGACCAGGCACACCGCTCGTCGGTCTCGCACACGATCCGCGGACTCGCCCGCAGCCGGCCGAACAGCGCGTCCAGCCGGGTGCGCCGGTAGCTGCCGGCCGCCGGCACGATGAAGGCGAACTCAGGCAGCCGGGGTAACGGCATCGGCGAGCGCGCGGGACTGCCCCGAGGGCAGAGCAGCACCACCTCACGGTCAGTCACCGGAGTGACGGTGAGGTTCCCGCGTACCGGAAGATCCACCAGGCCGAGTACGGCGTGCCCGGACTCCACCTCGGCGGCGACCTGCAGCGGGCTGGGGAGGTTCCGCAGCGCGACGGTGAGGCCCGGGTCGCGCGCCAGCAGGGGCCGCAGCAGCCGCGGCATCAGGTACGCCGCGAGGGTCGGCGTGGTGGCGATGGAAACGGGCTGCCGGGCCGCGACACCTTGTAGCTGGTCGAGTTCGCCTAGCGCGCGGCGGGCGTGCCGTGCCACGGCCAGCCCGGCCGGCGTCGGGAGCACCCGGCGACCGGAGCGGACGAACAGTGGCGTACCCAGCTCCCGCTCCAGGGCGCGCACCGCCCGGGTGAGTGCGGGCTGGGAGACGTGCAGCGCCTCGGCGGCGGCCGTCATGGTCTGGTGATCGACGGTCGCCACTATGTACCGCAGCTGCTGCAGATTCATGTCCCTCCGTCATGGAACCAGCCGAAACCGGCCTTAGACAAGCACTTGCTTGGTCGCTTCACTGTGCGGTACGACGCGCCGACACCACCGCACGGGAGGTACCTGACGATGAGCCCCCGCATCCTCGCCGCCGCGCTCGGACTCGCGCTGCTGCCCGCCCTCGCCGCCTCCGGCCCAGCAAGCGCCAGCAGTCCGGCCTCCGGCCCTGCGAGCGCCAGCCATCCGGCCTCCGGCCCGGCGAGCGCCAGCCATCCGGCCTCCGGCCCGGCGAGCGCCAGCCATCCGGCCTCCGGCCCTGCGAGCGCCAGCCATCCGGCCTCCGGCCCTGCGAGCGCCAGCCATCCGGCCTCCGGCCCGGCGAGCAACGGGCTGGCGTCCGTCGGCCACACCGTGGCGGCCGGGTCGCTGGACATCCTGCTCACCAACGACGACGGCTACCGGGCCGGCACGCTTGCCGCGATGAAGCAGGCGCTGACCGCCGCCGGGCACCGGGTCACGGTGTCGGCGCCCTGCACCGACCAGAGCGGCAAGGGCACCAGCCAGGCCGCGAACTACCCACGCGGCGCCCCCACCGAGGAGAACACCATCGTGGTACGCCGGCCAGCCCCCGACACCTGGGCGGTCTGCGGCAGCCCGTCGGATGCCGTGCTGTTCGGGGTGCAGCACGCGTTTCCGGTCGAGCCGCCCGACCTGGTGGTCTCCGGTATCAACCCGGGCCACAACACCGGCGCGGTGGCCAACCACTCCGGCACGGTGGGCGCCGCCGTGATGGCCGGCGAGCTGACGATCCCCGCGATCGCGGTCAGCGTGGAGATCGACATCACCAGCTCGCCGCCCCGGCTCGGCTCGGTCTCGGGCGCCGCCGCGTACACGGTGCGGCTGATCGCGCGGCTGCAACGCACCGCGTCGTCCTCCGGCCTGCTGCCCCGGTACGTCAGCCTGAACGTCAACTACCCGGTCGCCGACCACGTACGGGGCACCAAGGTGACCAGCACCGGGCGCAAGGCGTTCGTACGGCCGAACTTCCAGCCCACCCCGCTGTGCCAGGACTGCTACCTGGTGCTGCCGAAGGTCGACCCCGGCCCCGACCCGGTCGCCGACTCCGACAACAACGCGCTCGCCGCCGACTACATCGCGGTGGTCCCGTTGGACGGCGACTGGACCGCGCCGAGCGGCGTCCGCACCGAGCTCCGCTACCGGCTCACCGAACTGACCTGAGCCCGGCAGCTCCCGCCGCCCGCCCACGCCCAGGGCCGGCAGCTCCCGCCGCCCGCCCACACTCCCGGCGGGCGGCGGGTTCATGTCTTGTCCTCCCAGTACGTTCCGGTGAGCAGCGCTTCGATGGATGCGCGGTCGTAGAGCACCTCGTCGGGGTTCTCGGGCCACTCCCGCTCGCCGAAGGCGGCCTGGCGCCGCGCCACCCGGGTCATCACGATGGCGTTGCGCAGGGCGGCGTACACGATGAAGAAGTCCAGGTCCCGCGGCGGGCGACCGGTCAGCCGGCCGTACTCCGCCGCCACCTCGTCCCGTCGCAGGAAGTCCGGCAGTCCGGGGAGCCTGGCCAACGCCGTAAGGTCCTGGAAGAACCGGTGGTGGTAGATGAGCCAGCCGAGGTCGAGTTCGCGCGGTCCGAGCGCCGCCATCTCCCAGTCCAGCACGCCGGCCGGCCGGAAGTCGCGGTAGAGGATGTTGCCGATCCGGGAGTCACCCCAGCTGATCACCGGTGACCCCTCCTCGGCTGGCCAGTGCCGTTCCAGCCAGGCGAAGCAGCGTTCGATCAGCGGATGCGGAGTCCCGTCGGCCACCCACTCGTAGTACGCCCGCTGCTCGGCCACGTGCCGGCGCAGCGGGGTGGCGCCGGGTCGGTCGTACTCCAGGAAAGCCGGCGGCTCGACACCGTGGATACCGGCGAGCACGGCCACCGTCGCCGCTTGCAGCCGGGCGCGCTGCTCGCGGTCCGCCTCGGTCAGCCAACCTCCGAAGGTGTACGGCATGACGTCCGGCGGCACGTCGCCGTCGACCCGTTCCATCACGAGGAACGGTGTGCCGATCGGGTCGGGATCCGGCTCGTGCCACAGCGGCCGGGGGACCGGCACGCCGGAGTGCTCCGCGACGATGCTCATCACCCGGAACTGCCGCCCCAGGTCGTACCCGGGGAAGACCGGCACCGCGTCGGCCCGCGGCGCGAGCCGGGCGACGCAGCCCCGGGTCTGGCCACCGGTGGTCATGTCGAAGACCACGGTCTCGCTCGACATCCCGTTGCCGGACGGCACCTCCAGTGGCCCGACCTGAGCGCCGGGAACCCGATCCTGCAGCCAGGCTTCCAACCGGGATCGCAGCTCGGCGTAGTCGCGAGTGGACCTCCGCAGCTCATCGGTCTGGTAGGACTCGCTCATGCCGTGTCCTCCCAGCCGGTGAAGCCCGAGGGCTGGTGCGGTCCGAAGCAGGCGAACTCGAACAGCCCCCATCCGGTCTGGCCGTCGCAGCGGGCCTTTGCCAGGTTGTCGATCACGCTCCAGTACGCCGCGCGCTTGCCCGGGTCGCTCACGTCGTACGTCTGGCCCTGCATTACCAACGGTCCCAGGTACTGGCCGTGCCTCCAGTCTCCGACGCCGTAGCCGGCGCCCGCGCCGAGCGCCATCGGCAGCACGGTCTCCACCTCGACCTTCGGCCCGTACGGGAAGCTGAGCACCGCGTCGGTCACCTCGCGGGTGCCGGGGGTGAAGCTGAGCGCGATCTCGGGGCGGCCCAGCTGCTCCGGCTCCCCGTCGGGTGTGATCCGGACGGCTTCCTCCAGGGAGCGGCGACCGGTCGCGTCCTCCTGGGCGATCACCACGATGCTGAAGTCCTCGAACCGCAGTGGCGCGTACACCCAGTAGAAGGAGCCGGGTGGCTTCCCGGCACCGATGCCCGGCGGCTCGGGGTCGCCCACCGGCCGTACTCCCCATGACCGGTCCCGGGTGCCCTGCCACCGGTCCGGAGTGACGTCGTGGGTGACCCCGTCCACCGTGAGCCGGCCGCTCCAGGTGCCGGTCTGGGCGAGCCGGCTGGTGTCGATGATGGTGCGGCCGTGCTGGTGGAGCTGGTGGCGTGGCTCCAGGACGGCGGGCACCGCCCCGGTGAAGGTGAGGTCGAAGTCCAGGCCCCAGTCGTTGGGCTCCAGGGTGAAGCGGAGCTGGTGCAGCCCCGCGATCACGTCGATCCGAAAGGGACCGACGGTGGTGTCCATCCGATCCGCGCCGAGTTCACGGGAGGCGCGTACCGCCCGTTGCCGGCCGTCGCGGCCGAGTACCGCGAAGGCGTCGGCCACCCCGAGATTCGGGTACTGCCCCATGCCGAAGACCAGGAACAGGTCCGGGGCGCTGGGGTGGCAGTTGAAGTAGTAGCGGTCGTAGAAGTTGCGGTCGCTGGTGCCCACCCGCCGGGCCGGCTCAGCGACCTGGTGGATCGGATAGTCATCGGCGGCTGAGAGCATCGTGGCCTCCGTCCCGCTATTTTTGACGACGTTCAAAAAAGGTGAGGCTATTTTTGACGGCATTCAGGAAGTTGTCAACGGGCACCGCGGGAGGGCGAGTGGAAAGCAGGCGCGGGCGCGGCCGGCCGCCGGTGATCACCCGCGACCAGATCGTGCGGGCCGCCCGCCAGGTAGGGCTCGCCGATCTCCGGATGGCGGCCGTGGCCCAGGTGCTGAACGTGCGTCCCGCCGCGCTTTACCACCACGTACGGGATCGGGACGAGTTGCTGCAGCTAGTCGCCCGGCAGGTGCTCGAGGAGACCGCGTACGACGACTGGATCCCCCGCGACAGCGACGACTGGCGAGTCTGGCTGCGTGGGTACGCCGCAGCACTGCGCACCGCGTTGCTGGAGCACGCCCCGCTGCTGCGGTACATCCGGCTCACCACCACGGCGACCGCGGGCCGGCTGGAACAGATCGAGAAGCTGGTTGAGGTCCTGCTGGCGGCCGGGTTCGACCCGGAGACCGCGCGCCACGCCATCCAGTACGTGCACCTGCTCGTGATCGCCGAAGTACGGGAGCAGGGGACCGCCGGAGAACTCGCGCCGCAGATCGCGGAGTTCCAGCGGGCGCTGCGGGCCCGGCCGCCCGACGAGCTGCCGCTGCTGCGCCGGCTGGCCGCGACGCGCCCCGCGCCGGATCCCGACGAGCAGTTCGAGTTCGGGGTCGCCTGCCTGCTCGCCGGCCTGGAAGCCCGGCTCGCCGGGGAGTAGCCGGCTATGACGGGCGCGCGGGATTCCCGCGTGGCCTGATGGTGGCGTGGGGCAGGGCGGGCGCCGGAAGGCGGTCCCCCGGGTAGCCCTCGACGACGCCGAAACGGTCGGAGGAGGCCTCCCAGTCCTGTCGGGCCTGGACGACGTCGTCATGGGTGCGGCCGATGAAGTTCCACCACATGACGATCTCCTCCTGGAACGGAGCGCCGCCGAGCAGGACCGTCCGCGCCGGGTTGTCCGAGGTGTTCGCCAGCACCAGGGTGTCGATGCCGGGGTGGACGTAGCCCAGCTCCGCCGGGTGCAGCACGGTGTCGGCGATCCGGACCTGCCCACTGTCCACCAGCAGACCGTGCTCGAACCCGGTGTCCACGGCGAGCGTGATCGTCGCCTGCGGTGCCAGGGCGATCTCGGCACCGAGCAGCGGTGTGAATGTCCGTACCGGGGAGGTATCCGCGGCGAGCGAGCCCAGGAAGACCCTGATCTCGGCCCCGTCGATCCGCACGGGTGTGGGCACGTGGCGTTGGAGGTCCCGTTCGGTGTTGCGGTGCGCTTCGGGCAGCGCCACCCACAACTGGACACCGTGCAGGACGGTGGTGTCCGGGGTGGAGACCTCCGAGTGGGCGATGCCGTACCCGCCCGTCATCAGGTTCAGCTCACCGGGCCGGACGAAGGCGTGACTGCCCAGACTGTCGCGGTGTTCGACCTCCCCACTGAACAGCCAGCTCACCGTCTGCAGACCAGTGTGCGGATGCGGGGGCACCACCATGCCACCGGTGCGGGCGACGTCGTCGGGACCGTAGTGATCGGCGAAGCACCACGCTCCGATCAACGTACGGGCCCGCTGTGGCAGCGTCCGCCGTACCGACATCGCACGCGGCCCGCCCAGGGGCACGTCCCGCGCGGACAGCACGTCGACCCGTGGCGCCTCGGCCGGCCGCCGGTCGTCCACCTGTTCGCCACACCTGATTTCGACAGGCTCGGCTTCCACGTTGCTCACCGAAACCACCTCCCAGCTGGTCCTGGCCGGTCGCGGCGTACAGCTCAATGATCGCGCCCGAGGTCAGTCCGGCTGCACCAGGCGGGGTACGCCGAGCGGGTTGGCGTCGGTGAGCTCGGGTGGCAGCAGCTCCTGCGGCCAGTCCTGGTACGCGATCGGGGCCAGCCAGCGCTGGATCGCGGTGGCGCCGACCGAGGTGTACGCCGCCACCGTACTCGCCGGCCAGGGGCCGCCGTGGTGCATCGCCCAGCAGACGGCGACGCCGGTCGGCCAGCCGTTGTAGATCATCCGGCCGACCCGTGGCGTGAGCGCCGCCGCGACTCCCCGGGCCGGCTCGGTGTCCCCGGAGTCGGCGTGCACCGCGCCGGTGAGGCTGCCCGGGAGAACCGCGAGCGCGGTGGCAAGCTGCTCCGCCGACCGGTACGTGACGACCAGCCCCGCCGGTCCGAACACCTCCTCGGCCAGCTCCGGTAGGGCCGCGAACTCGGCGGCGTCGACGCGCCACAGGTATGGCGTCGCGCCCCACGGCCCGTTCCCCGCGGTGCCGGCCGCGAGCCGGGTGAGGGGAGCATCGTCGCCGGCGCCGGCCGCCAGGAGCTCGCGGGCGGCGGTGCCTGCGGCGTACCCGGCGTGGATGCGTTCGCTGAGCATCGGGCCGCCGGCGGCGCCGCCGACCCCGGCTGCCAGTGCGGCGAGTAGCTCACCGGCGTCCGAGGGTACGAACAGCAGGCCGGGGTTGGTGCAGAACTGGCCGGTGCCCAGGGTGAGCGAGCCGAGGTACCCATCAGCGATCTCGGCGGGGCGGGACGCGGCGCCGCCGGGCAGGACCACCACGGGGTTCACGCTGCCCAGCTCGCCGTAGAACGGGATCGGATCGGGGCGCTGCTGGGCGAGGTCGTACAGGGCGCGCCCGCCGCGCAGCGAGCCGGTGAAGCCGACCGCGCGGATCGCGGGATGGCGTACCAGTGCGGGGCCCGCGTCGAAGCCGGTGACCAGGCCGAACACCCCTTCCGGGAGCACCGCGGAGAGCACAGAGGCGGTCAGCGCCGAGGTCCGCGGGTGGGCCTCGTGGGCCTTGACCACCACCGGGCAGCCGGCGGCCAGCGCCGAGGCGGTGTCGCCGCCCGCCACCGAGAACGCGAACGGGAAGTTGCTCGCGGAGAACACCGCCACCGGGCCGATCGGCCGCATCATCCGGCGTACGTCCGGGCGGCCGGCGCCGGCGTCCGGGGCTGGGGACAGGATCGCGTCGACGTGCTCGCCGCGCCGCAGTACGTCGCCGAACATCCGCAGCTGTCCGGTGGTACGCGCGATCTCGCCGGTCAACCGGGTCGGCCCCAGCGCGGTCTCGACGTCGGCGACCGCGACCAGCTCGTCGGTGGCGGCATCGAGTGCGCCGGCGATCGCGTCCAACGTCTCGGCACGGTCCGTGGCGGGGGTGGCCGCCCACGACGCGGCCGCTCCCGCCGCCGCGCGGCCGGCGGCGTCGACCTGGGACGGGGTGCTCGCCGGCACCGGATCGCCGATCGGCGTACCGGTGCGCGGGTCGTATCCCTGGACGGTGCCGGTCATGCGGGCCTCCCTGGCGGTGTGACAGGAGCGTCGAGGGCGGGGGAGCAGAACTTTCCGCCGAGGTAGCGGGCCAGCTCCGGCTCGGCGTCGGGCTGGACCTGGTCGGCGTACGCCTCGCCGTCGTCCTGCGGTTGGTAGCCGAGTGCCCGGGCCTCGTCGAGACTCCACGTGCCGCGGGTGTTCGCCGAGACGCCCCAGACCACGCGAAACCCGGGCTCCGGCGCGGCCAGGCTGGCTTCGAGCAGCCGGGCGCAGTCGTCGTACGAGAGCCAGGTATGCAGCATCCGCTCACCGTACGGCTCCGGGAAGCAGGAGCCGATCCGCAGGCAGACCACGTGCAGCCCGTACCGGTCGTGGTAGAGGCTGCCGAGCGCCTCACCGGCCACTTTGGACACTCCGTAGTACGTGTCCGGGCGCGGGAACAGGTAGTCCGCCGCTGGCCCGTTGGGATGGAACCCGACGGCGTGGTTGCTGCTGGCGAACACCACTCTGGGTACGCCGGCGCGGCGCGCGGCCTCGTACACCGCGTAGCTGCCGTGGATATTGGTCGTCAGGATGTTCTCCCAGCTGTTCTCGGTGCTCAGCCCACCCAGATGGATCACCGCGCCCACCCCGTCGCAGGCGGCGGTCAGTCCGTCCAGATCGGTGATCGACCCGGTCAGCAGCTCCTCGCCGGGCGCCGCCTCGCCGAGTGGGGCGATGTCGAGCAGTCGCAGCACGCGTCCCTCGCGGGCCATCCGGGGCCGCATCGCGGTGCCGATGCTCCCCGCGGCGCCGGTGATCAGTATCCGTTCGGTCATCTGCTCTCCTGGTCGCTGGTGGAAGGTGCCGTCGTTGGTGGAGGGTGCCGGCGCTAGTGGAGGGTGCCGGCGAGGGCGGCGATCTCCTCGGCGGCGCCGGTGAGCGCTTCCACGATCTCGGCGCGGTGGTCGTCGGTGAGCCGGGCGCGCGGCACCGAGCAGCTGATCGCGTCGACCGCGGGGTGGCCGGGCAGCGCGACTCCGAAGCACACCAGCCCGGGAGTGTTCTGCTCCGCCTCGTACGCCCAGCCGCGCAGCCTGTTCTGCCGCCATTCCTCGTGCAGCAGCTCCAGGTCGGTGACGGTGTGCTCGGTGAGCGTGACCATCCGCTCGGGCAGCAGTGTGGTGGCGGCATCCCAGTCCCGGGCGGCCAGCAGCGCCTTGCCGAGCGCGGTGGCGTACGCGGGGAGCCGCCGGCCGATCCGTGAGGTGACCCGCAGGTGGTGTGGGGATTCCCGGCTGGCGAGGTAGACCACCTCGGTGCCGTCCAGCCGCGCCAGGTGGACGGTCTCGTCGAGCTGCCGGCGGACCCGGGCGAGTACGGTGCCGGCGGCGCGTACCACCGGATCCCGGTCCAGGTACGCCGAGCCGACCCGCAGCGCGCGCAGCCCGATCCGGTACGCCGTGCCCCGCTCGTCGGTCTCCACCCAGCGGCGGGCGACGAGCGTACGCAGGATGCCGTGCAGACTCGACTTCGGCCAGCCGAGCCGGCGCTGCAGTTCGCTGAGGGTGAGCTGCCCCTCGGTGGTGGCGAGCACCTCCAGCACGTCGACCGTACGGTCGGCCGACTTGACCGAGTCGGGTCTCCCGTTCGTTGCTGCCACGGTCATGGTGCCCCCTGGGGGTGTGCGTTCACCGGTCGGAGATCCCGGCGTCATGGTCTCTTGACACTGACCGGCGGCAGTCTTACAGTTCCGGCTCTCGTTCGCAAGTATGACCAGTGTTCAGATATATGAACGGATGCAGGAGGGGCTGAACGTGCCAGAGCTCGACGGAGTGCTGTTCTTCCCCGTGACCCCGTTCGACGAGCGGGGCGCGGTGAACCTCGACGCGCTCGCCGAGCACCTGCGTCGCGGCCTCGCGGCCGGCCCCGGAGGCGTCTTCGTCGCCTGCGGCACCGGCGAGTTCCACGCCCTCGACCCCGGCGAGTACGCCGAGATCGTCGCCACCGCCGTCGAGGTCACCGCCGGCGCGGTCCCGGTGTACGCCGGCACCGGCTCCGCACTGCCGCTCGCCAGGCGGTACGCGGCCACCGCCCAGCAGGCCGGTGCGGACGGGCTGCTGCTGCTCCCGCCGTACCTGGTCACGGGGCCGGCGGAAGGGCTCGTGGCGTACACCCGGGAGGTGGCGGGCGCCTCCGACCTGCCGGTGATCGTCTACCACCGGGGCAACGCCCGCTTCGACCCGGTGACCGCCGCCGCGGTCGCCCAACTGCCGACCGTGCACGGCTTCAAGGACGGGGTCGGCGACCTGGACCTGCTGCCCCGGATCATCGGCGCGGTACGCGACGCGCTGCACGGCAGCGGCAAGCGGTTCCAGTTCTTCAACGGGCTGCCCACCGCCGAGGCCACGATGCCGGCGTTCCGGGCGGTCGGCGTGGAGCTGTACTCCTCGGCGGTGTTCTGCTTCGCGCCCGAGGTGTCGCTGGCCTTCTACCGCGCGGTGACCACCGGCGACGAGGCCACCGTCGACCGCTACCTCACCGAGTTCTTCCTCCCCCTCGTCGAGCTGCGCGAACAGGTCCCCGGGTACGCGGTCTCCCTGATCAAGGCGGCGGTACGGCTGCGCGGCCTCGACGTCGGCGGCGTCCGCCCTCCGCTGCTGGACCCGACCGCCGAGCACCTCACCCAGCTCAAGTCCATCGTCGACACCGGCCTGGCACTGGCCGACGACACCGGCCCGCTGGCGGACGACACCGGCCTGGCGCTGGCGGACGAGGTACGCGCGGGGGAGGACCTGTGAAGATCACCCGGATCGAGATCACCCCGGTCGCGTTCACCGACCCGCCACTGCTCAACGCGGTCGGCGTCCACGAGCCGTACGCGCTGCGCGCGATCATCGAGCTGCACACCGACGAAGGCATCACCGGCCTCGGCGAGACGTACGCCGACGAAGCCCACCTGAAGCGGCTGCACGCGGCCGCGGACGTACTGACCGGTCTCGACGTCTTCGCCCTAAACCGCGCCCATGCCGCCGTCGCCGGGGTCCTCCAGGGTGAGCAGGGCGGAGACGGGCACGGATTGACCGGCCTGATCACCACCAGCGGGACCGTCGACCGGGTGTTCTCGCCGTTCGAGGTGGCGTGCCTGGACGTACAGGGCAAGGCGCTGGGGCGGCCGGTGTCGGACCTGCTCGGCGGGGCGGTACGCGAGGCGGTGCCGTTCTCGGCGTACCTGTTCTACAAGTGGGCGGCACATCCCGGCGCCGAGCCGGACGACTGGGGTGAGGCGCTCGACCCCGCCGGGATCGTCGCCCAGGCCCGCGCCATGATCGACCGGTACGGCTTCACCGCGATCAAACTCAAGGGCGGCGTCTTCGAGCCCGACCAGGAGATCGCCGCGATTCAGGCACTGCGCGAGGCGTTCCCCGACCACCCGCTGCGACTGGACCCGAACGCCGCGTGGACCCCGGAGACATCCGCGAGGGTGGCCCGCGAGCTGGACGGTGTCCTGGAGTACCTGGAAGACCCGACGCCCGGCATCGACGGCATGGCTCTGGTGGCGGCCGAAGCGGGCATGCCACTGGCCACCAACATGTGCGTGGTCGCGTTCGAGCATCTCCAGCCGGCGGTCGCGGCCGATGCCGTACAGGTGGTGCTCTCCGACCACCACTACTGGGGCGGGCTGCGGCGCTCGGCCACGCTCGCCGGGATCTGCGACAGCTTCGGGCTGGGGCTGTCGATGCACTCCAACTCCCACCTCGGGATCAGCCTCGCCGCGATGGTGCACCTCGCCGCCGCCACACCGAACCTGACGTACGCCTGCGACACCCACTGGCCGTGGAAGACGCAGGACGTGATCGCGCCGGGAGCGCTGGGCTTCCGTGATGGCGCCGTCAGGGTCCCCACGACCCCGGGCTTGGGCGTCGAGCTGGACACCGACGCCCTTGCCCGGCTCCACCGGCAGTACCTCGACTGCGGCATCCGCAACCGCGACGACACCGGCTACATGAAGCGGATCGACCCGGCGTACCAGCTGAGGAAGCCGCGATGGTGACCGCGGTCGGGTACGCGTACCCCTGGGATCTCGACGACCCGGCGGCGGCCGACCGGGCGGCCGGGCTGGGCCTGGACGCGGTCGCGGTGGCGGCGAGTTACCACAGCACCCGGGCCGCCACCCCGCTGCACCCGACCCGCCGTACCGTGGTGGCCCGGCACGCGGCCTTCTATCTGCCGGTACGCGAGTCCGCCTGGCGCGGCGCCCGCCTGACCCCCGCCGCGCCGACCTGGCCGGGGAGCTTCACCGACGCCCGAGAAGCCCTGCGCGCCGCCGGGCTGCCGGTACACGCCTGGGTGGTGCTCACCCACAACACCCGGCTCGGCACCGCCCACCCGGACCTCACCGTCCGCAACGCCTTCGGCGAATCCTATGAGTACGCCCTCTGCCCGGCCTCCGACGAGGTGGCCGACTACTGCGCCACGCTGGTCGCGGAGACCCTGGAGCTGGGCGAGCCGGACGGGGTGATCCTGGAGGCGTGCGGCCCGCTCGGGGTCGACCACGGCGGCCACCACGACAAGCTGGAGTTCGCCGCCTGGACCCCGGTGCAGCGCGCGCTGCTCTCCCTCTGCTTCTGTGCCGGCTGCGCTTCCCGCTACCGCGCCGCCGGCATCGACCCCGACCGGTTGCGCACCGTGGTCCGCGCCGCGCTGCACCCAGACGCGGCAGGCACTGTCGCGACGCGGCTCGACGGGGTGGCGACGGGGCTCGGCGGGATGGCGACGGCCGCGCCGCGGCCCGACCCGATGCCGTCCACAGTGGACGATGTACTCGGCGAGCTGGCCGGGCCGGTCCGCGCCGTACGCGCCGGGTTGGCGGCGGGGCTGCGGGAACGGCTGGTGGAGCAGATCCGCGCGGCCCGCCCCGACGCGCGGATCGCGCTGCACGCCAACCCCGACCCGTACGCCACCGGCCCGTTCGCGACGGTCGCCCACCCCACCGCCGCCGCACCCGCGGCGACCGTGGAGGAGCATTGGACACCTGCTAACGAAGCGGAGTCGGGATCTTCTTCGGCAGCGTCCAATGCCCCTTCCTCCAAGACGGCAGCGTCCAATGCCCCTTCCTCCAAGACGGCAGCGTCCAATGCCTCTTCCTCCGAGACGGGGCCGGGGCCCGACGCACTGGTGGCGAATTGCTGGCGACCCGACGGCGCGGAGGCGGTGCTGGCGGCGCTGCGCGACCTGGGGCCCGGTGCCGCGATCGGGGGATACGTACGGCCGGACACCCTGCCGGCCGAGCACGGGGGACTCGCCGCGCTGGTGCGCCGCTACCTCGCGGCCGGGCTCGGCGAACTGCACCTGTACCACCTCGGGCTGCTGCCCGAACCGGCGTTGCGCCGGCTCGCCGGCCTCATCGCCCTCACCCGCCGGAGCACCGTGCCGCCGCGGGCCGAGGCTCCGTAAGTCGGGGCTCGCACGACGTACCCCGATTAGGATCGTTCCGATGATCGCGATCTACGTATGGCTCGGCAAGCGGATCGCCCAGGGCAGGGTCGGCGGATGACCGCTGACGGCGGGTCGGGTGGTCGCGGCGGGTCGGGCGCCGGCAACGCCGGGCGGCTCGCCGGGAAGGTCGCGCTGGTCACCGGCGCGGCGTCCGGGATCGGCGCCGCCACAGCCCGCCGGCTCGCGGCCGAGGGGGCGTCCGTGCTGGTCACCGACGTGGCGGACGGTTCCGGGTTGGCCGCGGAGATCGGTGGGGCGTACCAGCGGCTGGATGCGCTGTCCGAAGCCGACTGGGAGCGTGTCGTGGGCACGCTGGACCGGCTGGACATCCTGCACTGCAACGTCGGCGTACACCGTGCGGCGCCGCTCCACGAGCTGCCACCTGACGGTTTCGACGCGATCGTCGCGCTCACTCTCCGCACTACCTATCTGGGGGTACGTGCCTGCCTGCCGCTGCTCCGCGAGCACGGCGGGTCGGTGGTGCTCACCTCGTCGATCCACGCCCTGGTCGGTCTCCCCGGTGCCCCGGCCTATGCCGCCGCGAAGGCCGGTCTGGTGGCGATGGCACGCCAGCTCGCCGTCGAGTACGGCCCCGAGGTGCGGGTCAACGCGGTGCTGCCGGGGCCGATCCGTACCCCCGCCTGGGGTGACTGGGACGGGTCGCCGCACGTGGAACGGACCATCGCCGGCCGCGCCGGTACGCCCGACGAGGTCGCCGCGGTGGTCGCCTTCCTCGCCTCCGGCGACGCGAGCTACGTCACCGGTGCCGCCCTGCCGGTCGACGGCGGCTGGCACGCGAAAGGACTGTGAGGCGGTGTCGCCGCTACCCCGGACCCTGGAGGTCGCCCTGTGAAGATCACCGGCTACGAGTTGTTCCGGGTCGCGCCGCGCTGGCTGTTCCTGCGGATCGACACCGACGAGGGGATCTCGGGCTGGGGTGAGCCGATCGTGGAGGGGCGCGCCGAGACGGTCGCGGCGGCGGTGACCGAGCTGTTCGAGCAGGTGGACGGCGCGGACCCGCTGCGGATCGAGCACCACTGGCAGGTCCTCGCGAAGTCCGGCTTCTACCGGGGCGGCCCGGTGCTGATGTCCGCGCTCGCCGGCATCGACCAGGCGCTGTGGGACATCGCCGGGAAGGCGCGTGGCGTACCGGTGCACGAGCTGCTCGGCGGCCCGGTACGCGATAAGGCCCGGATCTACGGATGGTTGCGCGGCGACTCCGACGCGGAGCTGGTCGACTCGGCGCACGCCCAGGTCAGTACGGGACTCACCGCGGTGAAGATGAACCCCTGGGTCCGGCTCGCGCCGCTGTCCCCACCGGCCACCGTCGACGCGATCGTGGCGCGGGTGGCGGCGGTCAGGGAAGCGGTCGGCGACCGGGTCGACCTGGCGCTGGACTTCCACGGCCGGTTCACCACGGCCGACAGCGTCAGGGTGCTCCGGGAGCTGGAGCCGCTGCGGCCGATGTTCGTCGAGGAGCCCGTCCTGCCGGAGCACGGCGGCAACCTGGCCCGGGTGGTCGCGTCGACGAGCATCCCGATCGCGACCGGGGAGCGGCTGTACTCCCGGTGGGACTTCGATCCGGTGCTGCGCAGCGGGATCGCGGTCGCGCAGCCGGACCTCTCGCACGCCGGCGGGATCTCCGAGTGCCGGCGGATCGCTGCCGCCGCCGAGACCCACGACGTGGTGATCGCGCCGCACTGCCCGTTGGGGCCGATCGCGTTCGCCGCGTGCCTGCAGCTGGACCCCGCGATCCCGAACTTCCTGATCCAGGAGCAGAGTCTCGGCCTCGGCTACCACCCCGACATGGAGAAGCTGGGCTACCTGGCCGACGACAGCGTGTTCGAGGCCGCCGACGGCTACATCGCCCGGCTCACCGGCCCCGGCCTCGGCATCGAGATTGATGAGGAGGCGGTACGCGCCGCCGCCGCCCACCCACCCCGCTGGCGCAACCCGGTCTGGCACCACCCCGACGGTTCCCTCGCCCACTGGTAGTCACCGTCCTCTCCGTGATCAACGGTCCGTCGATGCCGTCATGACAGCAT